>NZ_JBICXE010000210.1:0-1007 GCF_043200155.1 Streptomyces sp. NPDC048473 | reverse complement strand
CGCAGCCAACTCCTCACCCAGCACACCCGATCAACGACACGACCGATCAAGAAGACACGCCATCTCGGACCGCACATGACCAAGCCCTACTAGTGGTCGTCGCAACATCCCAGCTCAGGGGATGCGATGGACTTCAAGATCCGGGAGCTCCGAACGGTGGCTCAAGGGCGCAAGCAGCTGCTGCGTGAGCGGGAGGCATACTCCCAGCTCATGCAGCAGGGCTTCAGTAACAAAGAGGCATGCCGGATCGTCGGCATCAACGAGAAGACCGGCCGACGCTGGCGCAACGGCCGCAGCGCCGACCGCCACCAGAAGGCGGCACCCCCGATCAATACGGTGGTGCCGCCTTCCGGTCCGTCCCGATACCTGCGCGAGGACGACCGGATCTACATCGCCGACCGGCTGCGGGAGAAGGCCACGGTCCGTGCGATAGCCGCCGAGCTGGGCCGCAGCCCGTCCACGGTCAGCCGGGAGATCCGCCGCAACGGCATGCCACTGCGCGGCGACGCGCGACGCTGGGCCTACCGCCCGCACGCCGCCCAGGCCCGTGCGGATGCCCGCCGGCCCCGTCCGAAACCGGGGAAGATCAGCCAGAGCCCCGACCTGCGGGACTTCATCCAGAACCACCTGGACCTACGGTGGAGCCCGGAGCAGATCTGCCAGGCCCTGCGATCCCGCTTCCCCGACAGGCCGGAGATGCACGTGGTCCACGAGACCGTCTACCAGGCCCTCTACGTCCAGGGCCGGGGCGAACTGCGCCGCGAACTCGCCCGCGCTCTGCGCACTGGCCGGGCCCGGCGCAAGCCCCGCCGCCAGGCCCAGCAGCGCCAGCCGCGGTTCGCCACCCCTATGGTCATGATCAGCGAACGGCCCGCAGAGGCGCAGGACCGGGCCGTGCCCGGCCACTGGGAGGGCGACCGTGCGACACGAAGTTGCACGAATTTGAGTGGACTGGCCGATTGGAGAGGCAGTTGATGAAGCTGTAGGTGCAGTCACGGGTCTGTGTC
>NZ_JBICXE010000209.1:0-1019 GCF_043200155.1 Streptomyces sp. NPDC048473 | reverse complement strand
GCCCCTCCAAGTCCACGCCGCTGGACGGCGCTCGTCCTCATAGCCCTGGCCCAGTTCGCGGTCATCATGGACACGTCCATCATCGGTGTGGCTCTCCCCAAGATGCAGGTTGACCTGGGCTTCTCCCCGGAGGGCCTGTCCTGGGTGTTCAACGCCTACGTCGTTGCCTTCGGCGGGCTTCTCCTGCTCGGCGGGCGGCTGTCCGACCTGTTCGGCGCCAAGCGGATCTTCGTTGCCGGCTGGACCGTGATGGCCGCGGGATCCCTGGTCGCCGGCCTCGCCTCTGAGGTCTGGGTCGAACTGACCGGCCGTGCCCTGCAGGGCATCGGTGCCGCTCTGATCGCCCCCTCCGCCCTGACCCTGCTGATGATGCTCTTCGGCGCCCGCCCCAAGGAGCTGACCAAGGCGCTGGCTCTGTACGGCGCCGCGGCCCCGGCAGGCGGCACCGCCGGCGTCTTCCTCGGCGGTGTCATCACCGAGTACGCCAGCTGGCCCTGGGTGTTCTACATCAACATCCCGATCGCCCTGGTCGTGCTGGCTGCCACCCCGGCTGTCATGCCCCCGGCCCCGGTCCGCCGCGGCTCCGTCGATTTCGCGGGAGCGGCCACCGTCACCGTGGGACTGGCCACCGCCGTCTACGCCATCGTCCGCGCCCCCGAAACCGGCTGGGGCTCAGCCCAGACCTGGCTCGTACTGCTGGCCGGCGTGGCCCTGATCGCCGCGTTCATCGCCATCCAGTCCAAGCGCCGCGAGCCGCTGATGCGGCTGGGTATCTGGCGGGCCCCCAACCTGGCCGGAGCGAACATCGCGCAACTGCTGATGGCCGCCGCGTGGATCCCGATGTGGTTCTTCCTCAACCTCTACCTCCAGCAGGTCCTGGGACTGGGCGCCTTCGCCTCCGGCGCGGCCCTGCTGCCCATGACGGTCGCCATCATGATCATGATGATCGTCCTGGCGCCCCGCCTGATCGCCCGCTTCGGGACCAAGCCATTGATCGTCACCGGCCTGCTGGCCCTCAC
>NZ_JBICXE010000208.1:0-1022 GCF_043200155.1 Streptomyces sp. NPDC048473 | reverse complement strand
CCCGGAATCGACCGCGGGATACCGCGGAGCGGGCCTCATGTGCACCTGCGGGCCGAGCGCGCCGGCCAGGCTGGAAGTCTCCTGCCCCTTGTAGTAGGCCGCCTGGAACGGGTCGATTCCCGGCGGGACGTTATGGCGCGGGTTGACGGACGACACCCATGGGGCCAGCGCCCCGGCGAGGCTGGAACTCGCCTGCCCGTTGAGGTAGGCCGCCAGGAGCGTGGCGTTTCCCTGGGTGAAGAAGGACTCCTGGGCGAAGGTCCCAGGGATGAAGGCATCCCTCAGGAGCGGCGCCCTCAGAAGAAGATGGGCCCGGGTTCCGGCGCGGCCGTACGATGCGAGGAGCCGGTCACCGGCGATGACCACCGCCCGCTCCCGGGCGGTCGCACCGGGCAGGCGGTCCGCCAGGGCCACCCGCTCGCGCCTGGTGACGGGATGAGAACCCCGCGAGGTCAGCAGGGCATCGGTATCGGGACGGGCCGCCATCCAGTGCCCCCCACCGAAATCCCCCTCCGTACGGACCAGGAAGACCGTACGCCGGTCCGCCCCTGACTGGCCGATCTGCAACACACCGGTACTCGAGGCGGTGACATTCAGCACCCGCAGCGACAGCCCGAACACCTCAGCCGCCACCACCGGGGCCACATCACCGGCCACGCTGTCCCACTCCCCCCGCCTGCCCAGCAGACCAGCGATGTCCCGACGGTCGACATCACTCAGCCGCCCGGCCTCGCGCAGCCGCGCCAACGAAGCGGCCATCTCCGGCCGCCCCGTCCATTCACTGACCAGCGCGGACACGGCCTGCGCCTCCACCCACGGCCACAACCGGCGCCCCTCCTCCCGCAGGCCCAGATCATCCTGCAACGCCCTCGCCAGAGCCGACCGAACCCCCGACGCCGTCAACCACCCACCCCGGCCGTCCGACAAACCCCCGAAACCGATCAACGCACGCATGAAACAGTCCCCATCACCCAAAACATCTTGCACCTCCAAACCAACCCCCAGCCCCGCACCCACACCCG
>NZ_JBICXE010000207.1:0-1085 GCF_043200155.1 Streptomyces sp. NPDC048473 | reverse complement strand
CAGGGCTTGCGCAAGTTCCCGAGTCGCCCAACTGGCGTGAGGATGCAGCGAGTTGGGGAGGGCGACAGAGCGGACACGGGATCCGTGATCATTCAGGTGTCTAAGCCAAGTGATCAAGAGGATTCCCGTGTCCGCTGTCTCATCTTCTCCGATCCCTGCCGTGTTGGCCAAGTTGAGTCCGATCCGTTCGGACGACATGTCTGACCTGCGGTTCTTCCTGGAGGCAGTGCCCGATCCTCGCTCCCGGCGGGGCCGCTGGTACTCGCTGACCTCGATCCTGCTGGTCTGCGCGGCCGCCGCGGTCTCGGGAGCCCGGACCATCGACGAACTCGCCGAGTGGGGCGCCCGCGCCGACGCAGAGCTACTCGCCACGCTCGGCGTGCGCCGTCACCTGCTGCGCTGGCGGCATGCACCGTCCAGGTCCGCGATCGGGAGGGTTCTTGAGCGTCTCGACACCGATGCGCTCGATGCGGCCGTGGGAGCCTGGCTGGCTCACCGCCATACCGCCGCAGCCCCGGGCAGGCGACGAGTGATCGCCGTGGACGGCAAGGCACTGCGCGGCTCCGCCCGCCTGGACCAGCCCCGCCGGCACCTGCTGTCCGCCGTCACCCACGGCTGCCCAGTCACCCTCGCCCAGGCTGAGGTTGGGTCCAAGACCAACGAGACACGGCACTTCCAGCCCCTGCTTGCACCGCTCGCTCTGGACGGAGACGTGGTCACCTTCGACGCGCTGCACTCCGTGAAGGCCAATGTCGCCTGGCTGGTGGAGAGCAAGAAGGCGCACTACGTGGCCGTGATCAAGCCCAATCAGCCCACCGCCTGGGCCCAACTGGACGGTCTGGACTGGCATGCCGCGGCCATCCAGCACACCGCCTCGAACAAGGGACACGGCCGTCGCGAGTCCCGCTCGATCAAGGCTCTCGCCATCGCCGACAACCTCGGCGGCATCGCCTTCCCCCACGCGAAGCTCGCCCTACGCGTTCACCGCCGCCGCAAAGAGACCGGCAGGAAGGAGACCCGCGAGACCGTCTACGCGGTCACCAGCCTCGACGTCCACCTGGCGACACCGGCCGAACTCGCCTCCC
>NZ_JBICXE010000206.1:0-1124 GCF_043200155.1 Streptomyces sp. NPDC048473 | reverse complement strand
CAGTCAACCGGTCGGGGCAGTGCGGCAAGGCGGTGGAAAGCCGTGGCCAGCTCGTGTCTCCAGGGCCAGGTCGCCGAGATCCGCAGGCGGAGGCGGCGTCCACCGCGGGTGAGGCGGGCGGCAACGTGTAGCAGCCGGTAGCGAAGTTTCTTGGGTTCGGCGGCGGCGAGTTCGCCATCCAGCAGGAGAACGCGGGCCCAGGCGAGGAGATCGATCGCCGTGAGGCTGAGTTCAAGCCAGGTGGCGTTGACGTCGAAATGGCGGGAGGGGAAGCGGCCGAAGCCAGTGTTCTTGCCGCACCGGATGTGGTCCTCGACGGTGGCGTGTCCGCGGTGGCGGACCTCCAGGAACTGCGCGGAGCCGCCGCCGGAGTAAGGGGTATCGGTAAGAAATACCTGGTGCCGCAGGCCCTCGTCGTGATCGAACAGGGACAGCTGTGCTCCGGGGTGCGGTCGTTCGCGCCGCACGATGATGCGGGTGCCGGCCGGGTAGCCGGCGAGGTCGACCATGCCGGTCAGCTCGGCGACCTCGGCGCCGTCGCGCAGTGTCCCGTTCTGGTCCAAGGCGGGATGCCAGAGAGCTTCGGGCAGTGAGCGGATTGCACGACGGACTGGCTCGGTGACCGCGTATCCGACCGAGAACCGCAGGTTCAACCCGTGTTCGCGCAAGGTCCGGATGTGGGTGAGGAAGGCTTTCGCGGATCCGGCGCTGTCGGTGCGGACCAGGATCTGGGGGCCGTACCGGTGAGCGTCGGGGATCTGTGCGAGGGCGTCGTCCAGCACCGCGATGTGATCGGCGGCGGTGTTGGCTCCGGAGTTGCCGGGCCGCAGTCGGCCAGACATGGCCTCGCCGGTGTTCGCGAGGAAACACAGCAGCGGATGAAAGCCGAAGCCGCCTTTGTAAGTGGGCGCGGCCTGTTCCTTTTCCGAGTGGGAGGTGATCAGCGTGGCGTCGAGGTCCAGGACCAGGCCGGGTAGTTCTCGTCCGCCGGCCTGGACGGCGGGTATGCCCTGGCCGGTCTCGGCGGCCTGCATCCAGGCGACTTCCCGAGCTGAGGCGCGGGCCGCTCGCAGCGAAGCGAGTACTGCCCCGTCGGTGTCGGCGAGCAACCGCCAGGCGGTGGG
>NZ_JBICXE010000205.1:0-1128 GCF_043200155.1 Streptomyces sp. NPDC048473 | reverse complement strand
GTGGGCAGCGCGAGGCCGTGGGCGGACGGGCCGGACGGTTCCTCGTCGGTGTCGTTCATGCCGGAGGGACCGAAGAGAGAGCCGTCGTCGCTGTCTTCCCTCAGCCCGTCCCCGTCTTCCCCGACGTCCCGTACCTCCAGATCCAATACCGCTGTTTCCTGACCAACCTCCGCACCGAAACCCACCACACCGGCCCGCACACCCGAAACCCCAGCACCAGCAACCGAAGACTCCAACCCGTCACCGGAAGCAACCTCACCACTGGTTACCCAACGCTCGAAAAACTCTCCCTTCCGCTCAACAACCACCCTGCCGAAAGGAACACCCGCCAACGAAAGCGCCCTTTTCGCCCCCTCCTGCAAATCCCACACTCCCCGCTCAAGATTCGCAAACCAATAACCAAGAGGGAATCCATCCTCCACATGATCCCTGGCGGGAAGACCGCCACGACTCCCAAAATCATTCCCACCCCTGTAATACGAACCGATCGCCTCCACCACCCGACGTGACCCCGAACCGTGGCCCAAGGCAGGGGAAGTCGTTTTCCACTTTCCATCCACCAACGAGAAATTAATCCCCGCCCACCGGAGAGCCTCCTTCATCCCCTCCCCAAGGAATACAAGCCCATTGCTTTTGAAGTTATTGGCCCACCTGCCAATATTGAATCCGCCTACCTTGGAATCGCGTGAGGGAAGATGCCCGAAGAATTTGAAGTTCTTTTCGTAAAAATCCCTGAACGCCGACTCCATCAGCAGAGAACGTACATGGTCACCACGAGAAAGAGATTTCATTTTCCACATTCCGCTGTCTGCATCTATCTCGAAATCAATCCCCGCTTTCTTAAGGGCATCCCTTACGGCATCCGAAAGATTTTTGCGACCTCTTGCTTTGAAATCTGCAAACCATCTGCCGAGCTTGAAACCATTTTCCTCGTATTCAAGCGTTGGGAGGGATCTGACAAGATCACGTTTCTCTCCGTAATACGAGTTGATTGCTTGCGCCAGGTCTGTCTCATGGGCCGCTGCTTCTGCGGCCGTGAGGCCGCCGCCGCCTGGCAGGTGGGGGTGTGCCAGCTGGTCCGCGTCGTTGATCCTGAGCCGGTCCAGGTCGATACCGAGGTTGCTCAAG
>NZ_JBICXE010000204.1:0-1139 GCF_043200155.1 Streptomyces sp. NPDC048473 | reverse complement strand
GGGGGTACTTGCGGATTCCGGCTTCCGAACCGGTCAGCAGCCCGAATGGGGGGCGGAGACTTTCGACCGTGGCGGTAGAGCCACTCGTGGACGACCGGCCGAGACGTCACTCTCCGTGATGCATACCTGAGTCTGAGAGGAACTCATCACGCAGAGGTAGGGCAGATGGTTCATGAGGCCGATGCGGGGTTGCCGTCGCGGATGTGACCTTCGGAGCATGACCGTTGCTGTACGGAGATCGAGGACGTCATGGCTCATGCGATGGCAGTGGCAGCCGCGCTTGGCACGCTGGTTAGCAGTGTTATGGGGAGTGGTC
The DNA here is from genome assembly GCF_043200155.1 of Streptomyces sp. NPDC048473. NCBI lineage: Bacteria > Bacillati > Actinomycetota > Actinomycetes > Kitasatosporales > Streptomycetaceae > Streptomyces > Streptomyces sp. NPDC048473. Next base: position 823 of record NZ_JBICXE010000204.1, on the reverse strand, counting down.
TATTCCTGCTTCGGCCTGACGTGTGCGCTGAGCGGGATCCCGCTGTTCCACCACGGTGGCAACCCGGGACCGCCCTCGCTGGGATGGGCAGCCGTGGCGGTGGGAGTGTCAGCGGTGCTGTCCTGCGGGGCGATACTGCGGTACGGGCTGTCGGCGGCACTTCGCGGGCTGCTCTGGCTGCTCTGTGTGCTGGCCGGGATCTCCGCCTTCGGCCTGTTGATGGACGTGATCACGTTGATGTTCGGTCAGGGGGTGGACAGTTGGGCGGCGGCGGCGAACCACGCACTGGCCGCGGCGGGAATGCTGCTGCTCGCGGCTACCGCCCGGTCCGGGCACCGTCTGGCCGGTGGTGCCCGGGTGCGGGAACCGTCGGCTGCGTCCGGGCGGGTTCAGCTCGCGGCCTGGGTCGGGACGGCGGCCTTCCTGCCCTACGCCGGGATGAAGCTGATCTGGGCGTCCGGCGGTACTTTCGCGGGGATATCCGGCGCGGAGATGCGGGCGGTCTCCCGGCGTAATGGAGCCTCGGACATCTGGCTCACCCTGGAGTCCTGGGGGCTGGACGCCACCATGTTGCTGGCCGTGCTCGGCGTCTTCCTGCTCTGGGGGCTGGTCCGTCCCTGGGGGCAGGTCTTCCCCCGCTGGACGTTGCCCCTGCACGGTCGCCGCGTCCCGCGCTGGCTTCCGCTGGCCCCGGCCCTGCTCGGCGCCGCCACCCTCGCTCCGTACGGCGTGTTCGGGATCGGCTACTCGGCCCTGGCCACAGCGGGCGTGGTCACAATGCGCCAAGGCGACTTCCACTCCTCGGGCGACGCACTCCTGGTCG
>NZ_JBICXE010000203.1:0-1169 GCF_043200155.1 Streptomyces sp. NPDC048473 | reverse complement strand
CTCCACCTCGCCACGCATACGCGAGGAACTCCCACGCGGAACATGCATACCCGTCAACATCACAACAACACCGTCAAGAAACGGATTCACAGCCATGGTCTACCGCCGACCCCCACACTCCGGTTGATCCGATCCAGCGCACCGTACTGAGTCCACCGAAAAGTCCTGCCCGATTCGGCCCTGAACCGCCCCGCGTTGGTCAACGCCCCCGCGAACACCCCCAACAGCGTCACGGAGCCGCACACACGGCACCACATCATTGCGCTCGAACCCACGACCGATCCGATGACCGCCCCCCGACGCGTCCAGCGGGTCGTCTCCCGTCGCATGGGCGAACACCCCCACCGCGGCCCCGATCAACCAACCGACCACACCGCTGCTACCACCGCCCAAACCGATCCGACACGGCTCCGCGACGAACAAGCTGTCGCAAGCACGCCTGCCGCCCCCACATTCCGGAACAGGCTCCGTCAGCAGGCCCTCCGCACCCAGCAGTTCAAGGAACCGGACGAGACCCAACCCCTTCCAACCGGAACCAGCGAAACCCAGTCCACTGTCCGAGACGGCCTCGAACCGGGCCGCCACCCGCTCGGCGATCCCCTGCCGTGCGTCGGCCAGCACCCCCACAACGCCCGCCGCGAACTGCCGACCGGACACCATCCGACGCTTGATACTGACGAACCGCATCCCGGCCGACTCCCTCTGAGAGCCGACGGTCACCTCCACGGCACAGTCCTTGAACCCGGCAGTCACGAACAGGCCCATCCGCTCGTCCCTGGCCTTCATCAGCCAGTCACGCCGCTCGGTGAACCCGGACATGACCTCCCCTAATTGCTGTAACGGCAAGCCGTCCACGGATCCCTCTCACCGCTTCATCGAGGTGTCGCAACGATATGACGAACCATCAGCCATCCGCGCTTACCGGTCAACAACCAAGAGAGACGGAAAATCCACCTGGTCACCCTCGGCGCCGATCTGCGCGAGCGCGGCATCGGCCTGCACACCATCGAGCAGGACATTGACACCGCCACCATGGAGGGCCGGGCAAAGTTCGGCATGCTGTCGATGCTAGCCGAATGAGGTTCCCCCGGCGTGCGGGGGGTGCTGATCAGCTGGTCAGGGCGGGTTGACGGGGTTTCAGGTTCGTTCGTTCGGCCGTTGCCTGGTCG
>NZ_JBICXE010000202.1:0-1171 GCF_043200155.1 Streptomyces sp. NPDC048473 | reverse complement strand
TGACTCTGAAGCTCCTATAGATCGTCAAGCTGCGGAAGTCGTTGTCGGTGAGCTGATGCATGCGCTTGTGAGGTGGCGGTAGATCTCTCGCGCGACGAAGCGCTTGAGGCATCTGAAGATGTCCTTCGTCTTGAGCCCTTCGAGGGTGCGTCGTGCCACGTAGTCGCGGGTGCGCGGGTCGTGCCGCATGCGGACCAGCACGATGGTGTGCAGCGCACGGTTGGCCTGGCGGTCTCCGCCGCGGTTGAGTCGATGGCGGTCGGTGCGACCGGAGGAAGCTGGCACAGGGGCAGCGGCGCACAGGTGGGCGAAAGAGGCTTCTGAGGCGAGCCGGTCGGGGTTGTCGCCAGCGGTGACCAGCAGCTGCCCGGCAGTCTCGGTCCCGACGCCCGGCAGTGCGAGCAGGCCGGGTGCGGTTCGAGTGATCAGAACGCGCAAGTCGGCGTCCGCGTCTGCTATCTCCTCGCTCAAGTGCCGGTACCGCTTGGCCAGACGCTTCAGGGCGAGCTTGACGGCTGTGGCCGGGTCGGCCAGATCGGTGCCGGGACGGCAGGCTGCCAGCCTCCGGACCAGCTCGGTGGTGGTCAGTGAGCGCAGTGATTCGCGTACTGCGGCGGGCGCGGTGATGATCAATGATTTGAGCTGATTGGTGGCCTGGGTGCGGGCCTTGACGGCGCTGGCGCGTACCACGCGCAGCCCGCGGATCGCCTCGACTGAGCCGTCGCGCTGTTTCGGGATCCCTTTGGCGCGGCCGGAGAGCACCGCGGTGGCGGCCGCATAGGCATCAATTGAGTCGGACTTCCCTGCCGCGCGGCGAGCTCGACGGTCAGGCCGGTCCACCTCGATGACGGCGATCTGGTTGGCGTGGAGGTAACGGGCGAGTTCGGCGCCGAAGGAGCCGGTGCCCTCCATGCCCACGACCAGCACCTGGCCGTGAGATTGCAGCCACTCCAGCAGGCACCGGTAGCCCGCAGGCGTAGTGGGGAACGCCTCGGTGGCCAGGTGCCGGCCGATGGTGTCGATGACGGCGGCCTGGTGAACGTCGGTGTGGGTGTCGATTCCGCCGATCACCTCGATGGGCTGCGACATGATGGCCGGGTTCCTTCCGTGCGCGACGAATGGGCTCGCGCGCACCGGCCGGCAGACGGACACGACTGTGATGGGACCGCTT
>NZ_JBICXE010000201.1:0-1176 GCF_043200155.1 Streptomyces sp. NPDC048473 | reverse complement strand
CCACCGGAAACGACGCGGTCCGGCTTCTGGAACACCTCTACCGGCACGCAACAGACCACACGTCCGGCCCTCGCATCCGGGCCCTGCGCCAGATCATGGTGCAGAACTACCACCGTGACGCCGCAGGGCACCTGCACTGGCGCACCGCCGAAAAGGAAGACGGGCCCGGACTGCCGCCCTCGTCCCAGGCGATCGTCTCTCCCTACGACACCTCAGCACGCTACGCACGGCACGGACACATCATCAGTTGGAAGGGGTTCTCCGCTCACCTGACCGAGACCTGTGCCCCCGACGGCCCCAACGTGATCACGGACGTGGCCACCACAGCGGCCACCACTCACGACAGCCAGGCCCTGCCCGGCATCCACACCCGCCTGGCACGTCGCGGACTGCTGCCCGCCGAGCACCTGGTCGACAGCGGCTACACCTCCCTGCCCCACCTGGAACAAGCCACCCGTGAACACCAGGTCACCGTCTCCGGGCCGCTCCGGAACAACCCCACCCGCCAACACCGCCAGAACGAGGGCTTTGCCCGGGACGACTTCCACATCGACTACGACCATCAGCAGGTCACCTGCCCCCAGGGCCAGGTCAGTGCGGGCTGGCACGGCCCCTACCCGACCTCCTCGCCCACCGCGGCCCCGCTGATCGTGGCCAGGTTCACCAAGAGCCAGTGCCGCCCCTGCCCGGCCCGCACTCAGTGCACCACCACCGCCGACAGCGCCCGCACCGTGGGCTTTCCCCGCGAGAGCTCCGCGACCTGCAACTCCGCGTCCGCACCGAGCAACAGACACCCGAGTGGAAGACCCGTTACGCGGTCCGCTCCGGAGTGGAGGGCACGGTCAACGAGTTCGCCCATGGACACGGCATACGGCGCTGCCGCTACCGAGGACAGGGAAAGGCCCACATCCAGCACATCCTGACGGCCATTGCCGTCAACATCGAGCGCCTCAGCGGACTGCCACCAACCGAGGAACCACCTACACCTCGCCGACCGACTGCCTTCCAGAACTACCTCGACCAGCGCGAGATGCCCCGGCCGAAGTCATGGCGAACCCTGGGCACCTGACCTCGACGGCTCCAAGATCCCCGACTGTGAGTATGGGTGAGGCACCGCTCGAGGGTCTGACCCGATCCCCGATTGACGCTTCGGCTGTCCTCACTCTGAACCGTCGA
>NZ_JBICXE010000200.1:0-1182 GCF_043200155.1 Streptomyces sp. NPDC048473 | reverse complement strand
TTCTGCTGGGACACCTGGTTCACTCAGCCTCCGGACCCGGAACCCATCGTCGCCCCAGCGGCCCCGCCGGCTGCCACACCGGCCGAACCGGCTGATAGGGGGCCCATGCAAACCCCACCAGCCCCAGCCAGCAAGCTGGCCGCAGGCGATTCGCGCCGTCCGGCCTGGCTCGACCCCTGGACCACCCTCCAACGCTGCTGGCGAGCCTGGAGCAACGCACCCCCGCCACCCGAACTTCAAGCCCTGATCAACGCCGTCGGCGCAGGCCACCCACTTGACCTCTACTCCCCGGCTTAACAAACCACCGCTAGAACCCAAGCACCCGGCCGGGGGCCCACCCTCCTCACGCCCTGGCGGCCGCACCACCTGCCCCCGGGCGCAGCACCGGCAGTCCGGCCCGCAGCCGTTCCAGGAACTCCGGCACATCGATGCTTTCGTCTTCCGGGTCGACGACCTCGGCGACGAACGACTCCACGATGTTCTCGCTGCCGAAGTCCGCGTCGTCATCGTCGCCATAATTGTCCACCAGGCGAGCGCCGGGGGCGGAAACGCGGAGATCGTGGTCGTAGTTGATGACCCATGGGGTCTCTACGGTGCGGGTCTCCAGGATGCCGTTGTTGTAGTCGCCGTAGACCAGATGGGTGAAGGTGCCGTCCCGGATGTAGATTTCGCAGTCGCCGCCCTCCAGGGTCTCGGCCCGGGTGGTACCGCCGACGTAGAGCCCCGGCAGAGACTCGTAGAGCGCGATCGGGCCGGACACCGTCAGATCGCCGGTGATCACCACCAGGTCCACGTCGTCCAGACTCCCGATCCCGGCGACGGCATCGAGGAAGCCCCCCTCCAGTACCAGATCGCCGTCGAAGAGCAGGACATTGTCGTAGTAGCGCTCGAAGGAGGCGGAGAGAGCCTGCACAAGGCGAGTGTCGGCCTCTGCGAAGGAGAGGCGTTCGGGTGCGGAGTTGTTGGCCATGTGGGCGACGATAGGACACGGGTATGACAGTCCTTCAATGCCCTTCTGGTCTAGCCGGTGGCGGTGCTGCCGGTGCTGTTCCACCTGCTGTGGTCGCACGAACTGGTGGTGGAGCGGGCCCAGGCGAAGGCAGAAGAGCTGGGGGTGAGTCTTCGCACGGTGCAGAGCCGGCGGTCGCGCTATGCCGCCAGGGGTTATGGGGGCTGGTCGAT
>NZ_JBICXE010000199.1:0-1199 GCF_043200155.1 Streptomyces sp. NPDC048473 | reverse complement strand
GTGCACGAGCGGTTCGTGCACCGGTTTGCCAGAACGGAGCCGCGGGAGTCGGCACTGGCCTATATGCGGGGGCTGATCGCTCCGCTGGAGCGGAAGAACGGCTGGACACTGGCGGAACAGGCCGGTCATGCCGGGCCGGACCGCATCCAACGGCTGTTGAACCGGATCGACTGGGATGCCGACGAGGTCCTCGATGATGTGCGGGACTATGTCGTCGAGCACCTCGGTGACCCCGGGGCCGTGCTCATCGTGGACGACACCGGCTTCCTGAAGAAGGGAACCCGGTCGGCGGGTGTCCAGCGCCAGTACTCGGGCACCGCGGGCCGGACGGAGAACTGCCAGGTCGGTGTCTTTCTCGCATACGCCGCCGAGCGCGGTCGGACGTTGATCGACCGCCGGTTGTATCTGCCCACCTCCTGGACGGACGACCGCGAACGCTGCCGCCGGGCCGGCATCACCGACGAGACCGCTTTTGCGACGAAGGTGGTCATGGCCAAGGAGATGGTCCGCCGGGCGATCGCAGACGGGATCCCGTTCCGTTGGGTGACCGCGGACGCCGCCTATGGCTTCAGCAAGGGCTGGCGGCACGAGCTGGAACAGGCAGACGTCTTCCACGTCATGGCCACCACCCGGCATGACACCGTGGTGACCCGCTGGGCCCTCGATCATCCTGTCCACGACCTCTTTCCCGCTTTGCCACGGCAGAAATGGAAACGACGCTCCTGCGGGAGGGGTGCCCACGGGCCGCGTGTTTTTGACTGGGCACGTGTCGAGGTGCGGCCCTGGCACCGGGAGGACCGCCGTCACTGGGTGATCGCCCGCCGCAGCGTCAGCCGCCCCGACGAGATCTCCTACTACATCGCCTACTGCCCCGCGGACACCACGCTCGATCAGCTGATCCACATCGCCGGCAGCCGCTGGGCTGTCGAGGAATGCTTCCAGAGCGCGAAGCAGGAGTGCGGCCTGGACGACTACCAAGTCCGCCGCTACCCCGGCTGGCACCGCCACATCACCCTGGCCATGGCCGCCCACGCCTGCCTGACCGTCCTGCGAGCCCGGGCACTCGACACAGACAAAGCAGAAACGGATCCTCCCAGCTCATCCACCTCAGCCTCGCCGAAATCAGACGCTTGATCACCCGCCTCAACGACCGCGCTCCCACCCCAATCGACCACATCCTGCACTGGTCACACTGGCGC
>NZ_JBICXE010000198.1:0-1219 GCF_043200155.1 Streptomyces sp. NPDC048473 | reverse complement strand
GTGCCGCATCAGACGCCTCACGGTCCCAAGCCGTCAAGTGGGCGGCCGCAGTGCCTGTGTAGCTTTGCTGACTGTTCGATTAGCAGCGCAGGGGGGAGTCTCGGTGGATGTGGTGCGGGTCATGGAAGCGCTGGCCGAGCAGGGGGTCACGGTGCTGTTCAAAGCCGATGCCGAGCGCATGCGTGAGGGCAGGAAGCCATGGACATTCGTCGCAAGCGGGAACCCGTTTCACGAGGATCTCCTGGTCCGGACGGATGCCGTGTCGGTAGAGGCATGCCTGAAGACGTGCCTGCCGCAGCTGCGCGAACGCGGGCTGGTCATTCCTGAGTAGGTCGGACTGCTCTGTCCGTTGCGCGGTGTGTGGTCTATGCGGCCGTAGCCGTGACTGTCGGGACTTCAGCCGGGGCCGGGAAGGCCAGCGCTTCATCGAACGGTTCGTGGGCCTGGATGCAGTGGTAGAGCTGTCCGACCAGGCGATTGAACAGGTTGCGCAGAGCAGAGGCGTGCCAGTCGCCGCGTTCGTCGCGTCGGCGGCGGTAGTGGGCTTTGGCTCCGGGCGAGGTGGTCAGGGCTGCGAAGGCCCAGAGGTAGCCGGCGTGGTTGAGCCGGTCGTTCTTCACTCGGCGGCGGGTGATGCTGGACTTCTTCCCGGAGGCCCTCGTGATGGGCGAGGAGCCGGCGTAGGCCTTGAGACCGCGGGCGTCAGCGAACCGGGTGTGATCGTCACCGATCTCTGCCAGCACCCGGGCGCCGAGCTGGAGGCCGAGTCCGGGGAAGCTGAGGATCACCGCAGCGTCCGGGTGCTGAGGGAAAGCCTCTTCCACCGCCTGGGCCAGGTCGTCGGCGGCGGTGCAGGCTGCTTCCAGCTGGCAGAGGAGGGCGAGCATCTGCTTGCCCAGGGCGTCCTCGACCAAGGGCGGCTGGTGGGCCCAGTCGGCGTGCAGGGCGTCGCGGAGCCGTTCGGTGTCAGCGGCGATGCCGCGCTTGCGGCCGGCCCGCTTGAGGGCCGCCGTGATCTGCGGGCGGGTCAAGCGGGCGGCCCCGGTGGGGGTGGGGGCGAGTTTGAGGAGCTCGCGGGCCTCGGGTCGGCAGAGTCCGTTGGTCCAGGCGGCGAAGGCGTCCAGAGCTGCGGGGTAGTACTCGCGCAGCAGGGAACGGAGCTGGTTGGAGATCTGCTGGCGATTCCACGTGGCGTCCTGCTGAGCGCGGGCCAGAACGG
>NZ_JBICXE010000197.1:0-1226 GCF_043200155.1 Streptomyces sp. NPDC048473 | reverse complement strand
CCCTACTACCCGCATTAGGATGTGACCCAGCTCCTATGGGTGGCATCACATCCACGCGGCCATTTCCACGGCCTCTACAGGGCTTCGGCGACACGCGAGCCGGCAGCAAGGTGAGCGGGACAGCTCACGTCATCGGGGTGGTGCCGCCGCGCGCCGCGCCCGTTGGATGCGGCGAGGCGCCCTGTCAGCGGGGGAAAGGCAGAGCGGCGCAACCGGCCCGGGCGCGCGGGCCGACCGAGCAGGAGGGGCAGAGGCCGAAGCGGAGCGTACGCGGGAGCAGCACCCTCCACGACGCGGTTGAGGCAGTCGGCCGCCACCCGCGCGGCCCTGACTCCGTTCGAACTCATCGCTGCCTTGGTCTGCGTCCGGGCGACGGAGTCCGGCGTGTCGGGTGGAGTGTCCGTCCGTGGTGGCTGAATCACCCACGCGGGCAGTCGGGGATGGGCATACTTGCGCGCATGGATCGCTTGATGGGCTTAGCCGGAATTCCTGCCGGACGTGGTGACGGATACGTGCCGCGGGCGACCCGTCGCAATGATCACCACCCTTTCGATGGAGGCTCGGATGACCACCAAGGCCGCCGGTAGCTACGAGATCAAGAGCTGGGACGAAAAGCCCTACGCCGAGGGACCCGATACCCCGAAACTCACCAAAGCCCATTTCACCAACGCTTTCAGCGGGGATATCGAGGGAGAGGGAGCCGCTGAAACGCTCATGGTGTATCCCACCGACTCCACGGCAAACTTCGTCGGGCTCCAGACCGTGACCGGGACCGTGGGCGGGCGGAAGGGGAGCTTTGTTCTCCAGGCCACGGGTGGCTGGCTGGACGGCGTGGCCCGTGCGGATTGGTTTGTGGTGCCGGGTTCGGGGACCGGGGGGCTGGTGGGGCTCACCGGCAAGGGTGGGTACACCTCGCGGCCTGACGGAAGCTGTGATGTGACGCTGGATTACGACTTCGAGAAGTAAGGGCCCAGGAGAGTGCCCAGCGTCAGGAGGCCCGCACCCCGTGCTTCCGTTCTAGGACTTGTCCGGTCGATCATGTGACTGCGCCGTGTCCGGGTCGTTGGTGTGGGCATGGGGCGGGGTGATTTGAGTGATGCCGAGTGGGAACGGTTGCGGCCGTTCCTACCGGTTAGGGCCTGCGGAGAAACAAGTCGTTGCTTCCGTCGTTGCTCGTCGTTGTTGTGCTATGGGGATGTCGGAGGGGACCGAGGCAGGGCTGGCGG
>NZ_JBICXE010000196.1:0-1251 GCF_043200155.1 Streptomyces sp. NPDC048473 | reverse complement strand
CTAGTAGGCCGTCGCTGCTTAATTATGGCGCGTTTGGTGGGAGGTTGGTGTCTGGCAGATTCCTTCCCCCCTGCCAGATAGGACTGTTGTCATGGGTTCGCAGAAGAAGCGGCCGGTCAGGTTGACCGCGCAGGATCGTGAGGAGTTGGTCCGGGTGACCACGACGGGTGTTCGTGGGGCCTCGATGATCATGCGTGCGCGGGTGCTGCTTGCATTGGATATCTCGGTGGGTGACGTGGATTCCAAGGAGGTGATCGCGGCCCGGCTCGGTGTCTCCGGTGAGACGTTACGGCTGGTCGCCAAGCGTTTCGCCGAGACCGGTGGCGATGTGCACGCCACGATCGCGCGGAAGAAGCGTGACCTCCCGCCGGTGCCCTCGCCGGTGACCGGCGAGGTCGAAGCCCGGCTGATCGCGATGGCGTGCTCACAGCCACCCCAGGGCTACACCCGGTGGTCGCTGCGGCTGCTGGAGAAGCACGTCGCGCTGGTCGAGGACATCCCCGATCTGGACCACTCCACCATCGGGCGGGTCTTAAAAAAACGGAACTGCGCCCTCATCTGAAAAAGTGCTGGACCATCCCACCACGAGCGAACGCCGAGTTCGCGGCCCGGATGGAAGACGTGCTGGCCATCTATGCCCGGCCCTACGATCCGGCACGTCCCGTGGTGTGCATGGACGAGAAGCCCTACCAACTCCTCGACCATGCCCGAGACCCGCTCCCGGCCCGCCCTGGTCACGACGCCTGCCAGGACAGCGAGTACATCCGCTGCGGCACGTCCTCGATCTTCGTGTGGGTCGAACCCCTGCGCGGATGGCGTCGCGTTCAGGCACTGCCCCAGCGGACCCGGATCGACTGGGCCGGCCAGGTCAAACAGTTACTGAGCGTGGACTACCCCGACGCCGAGGCCGTGGTGCTGGTGATGGACAACCTCAACACCCACGGCATCGCCTCACTGTACGAGGCATTCGAACCAGAAGAGGCATTCGCCCTGGCCCAACGCCTCGAGATCCACCACACGCCCAAACACGGGTCCTGGCTCAACATCGCCGAGATCGAACTCTCCGCGCTGACCCTGCAATGCCTCGACCGCCGGATCAGCAACCTCGACAACCTCAACACCGAACTCTCGGCCTGGCAGAACGCCACCAACACCAACCAACGTCAGGTGAACTGGCAGTTCACCACCCACGACGCACGCATCAAACTGCGCCACCTCTATCCCAAACATTAGCCGCGACGGCCTACTAGT
>NZ_JBICXE010000195.1:0-1280 GCF_043200155.1 Streptomyces sp. NPDC048473 | reverse complement strand
GGGCCTTCCCCGTGATCGTGGACACCGGTTGTCATGCGGCGGTGGCCAGCGTAGTTGATCGCTGTTCGTAGGTGATCGGGCTGATCTGGCCGAGGCGGGAGTGCCGTCGGCGGGTGTTGTAGCGGGTCGCCCAGCGGAAGACCGCGAGGCGGGCCTCACTGGCCCCGTTCCACCGCTTGCGGCCCTGGAGCGTCTCGCGCTTCATGGTCGCGTTCAGACTCTCCGCGGCGGCGTTGTCCGCACTTGTGCCGACCGCGCCGCGTGATCTGGTCACACCCAGCTCCGAGCAGACCTGGGCGAACTCCTTCGACACATATTGCGCCCCGTTGTCGCTGTGAAATATCGCCCCGCGCAGACCGTCCCCGCCGCGGGCCCTCGCTGCGGCCCTAAGCGCGTCGGTGACCAGCGAGGTCCGCATGTGGTCGGCGATCGACCAGCCCGTCAGGCGTTTCGAGCACAGGTCCAACACCGTTGCCAGATAAAGGAATTGGCCATTGCCGACGGGGAGATAGGTGATGTCTCCCACGTACTTGGTGTTCGGCACCTGGGCGGTGAAGTCCCGCTGGAGCAGGTCCGGAACCGGCGTCGCCGACGGCTCGGGAATGGTCGTGCGGACCTTCTTGCGCAGGTGCAGCCCGACGATGTGGACCTTGCGCATGACGCGCTCGACCCGCTTGTGATTGACCCGCCAACCGGAGTCCTTCAGCTCGGCGGTGACGCGCGGGACCCCGTAGGTGCCGTCCGATTCCTGATGGATCCGGTTGATGTGCTCGGCGAGCTCGACGTCCGCCTGGGCCCGGCTGGCCCGCGCGTCCGCGCCGGCCAGCCACCGGTAGAAGCCGGACCGCGAGACCGTGAGTATCCGGCACAGCCGCTTGACGCCGAAGGCGCCACGATGATCGTCGACGAACTGGAAGCGGCTGCTCACCAGCTGGTCTCGGCCGCAAAATACTTCGCGGCCCTCCGCAGGATCTCCCGCTCGAGCTCGAGTTCCTTCACCCGGGCCCGCAGCTGCCGGTTCTCCTTCTCCATCGCGGTGGCCTCCACCGCCCCGGGACGGGCGGCCTGCTCGGCATCCCGCACCCACGTGCGCAGCGTCTCATGGTTGATGCCCAGGTCCTTGGCCACCGACGCGTACGTCCCACCCGGGCTCGAGTGGTACAGCGCGACGGCATCGGCCCGGAACTCAGGCGAGTACTTCGACATCCCCAACGGGAACTCCTGTCCTATGGATCATCACGATCCAATGATCAGGGTGTCCACGATCAAGGGGAAACGCC
>NZ_JBICXE010000194.1:0-1302 GCF_043200155.1 Streptomyces sp. NPDC048473 | reverse complement strand
GGCGAATTCGAGGGGTCGTTGCAACACGTGGTCGGTTGATCAGGCCGCGAGCAGTTTAGACAGGCGCTCGGCTGGGGTTTCCCAGCCGAGCGTTTTGCGTGGGCGGCTGTTGAGTTCGGTGGCGACGGCGTCGAGGTGCTCGCGGCTGTGGGTAGCGAGGTTGGTGCCCTTGGGGAAGTACTGGCGGAGCAGGCCGTTGGTGTTTTCGTTCGAGCCGCGCTGCCAGGGACTGCCGGGGTCGCAGAAGTAGACCGGGATGTCGGTGGCGATGCTGAAGGCGTGGTGGGCGGCCATCTCGGAGCCCTGGTCCCAGGTGAGGGACCGCACCAAGTGCGGCGGCAGGGTTTTCACGGTGTCGGTCAGGGCGTCGCGGAGGCTTGCCGCGCTGTGGTCGCCGGGCAGGTGGACCAGCATCAGGTATCGGGTGCTGCGTTCGACGAGGGTGCCGATCGCCGATCCGCTGTTCTTGCCGATGATGAGGTCCCCTTCCCAATGTCCGGGGACGGCCCGGTCTTCGGCCTCAGCGGGGCGGTCGCTGATCATGACCATTGGGGTCGTGAACCGGGGCTGGCGCTTGGCTGCCTGGCGGTGGGGGCGGCGGCAGGCGCGTCCGGTCCGCAGGGCCTTGGTGAGTTCGCGGCGGAGTTCTCCGCGGCCTTGGACGTAGAGGGCCTGGTAGACCGTTTCGTGGGTCACGTGCATCTCCGGGCGGTCGGGGAACCGTGTGCGAAGAGCGTTGCAGATCTGCTCGGGGCTCCAGCGTGTGCTCAGGCGGTCCTGGATGAAGTCCCGCAGTTCGGGGTTCTGGCCGATCTTCCCCGCCTTGGGGCGGGGCCGGCGGGCATCGGCGCGGGCCTGGGCGGCGTGCGGCCGGTACTGGCCGTTGCCCGGGTGCCGGTTGCGGCGTATCTCGCGGCTGACGGTGGACGGGCTGCGGCCCAGCTCGGCGGCGATCGCGCGGATCGTGGCCTTCTCCCGCAGCCGGTCGGCTATGTGGATGCGATCGGCCTCACGCAGGTAGCGGGACGGGCCAGAAGGCGGCGCCTCCTGGTGGATCGGAGGCGCCGCCTTCTTCTTGCCGATGTGCGCATGTGATCCGTTGCGCCATTTCTTGCCCGTCCGCCGGTCGATGCCGACGATCCGGCAGGCTTCCCTACTGCTGTAGCCCTGCTGCATGAGCTGGAAGTATGCCGCCCGCTCACGGGTCAGCTTCTTCCGCCCCTGCGGCCCCCGGTCCTTACGTATCTCGAAGTCCATTGCATCCCCTGAGCTGGGGTGTTGCAACGACCACTAGAACTCAAG
>NZ_JBICXE010000193.1:0-1322 GCF_043200155.1 Streptomyces sp. NPDC048473 | reverse complement strand
CACCGGACTGACCAGCGCGTACTCCACCGCGCTGAGGCCGCTTCGGCCACGTGGCACCGGCCATGACCCAGGCAGGATCGCGACCGGCCTCGCGGTGATGCTCGCTGACGGCGGCGGGACCATCACGGATCTGGCTGTGCTGCGCGACCAGGGCGATGTGTTCGGCCCGGTCGCCTCGACACCGACTACCTGGCGACTGCTGGCCGGCGTCGACGAACGCGTACTGGACCGCCTGCGCTCGGCCCGCGCCCAGGCCCGGGAAGCGGCCTGGCTGCAGGCCGCCGAGACCCGCTGCGGCATACCGGCGGCGAAAGCCGGCGGACAGGAACTGCCCGGCCTGGTCCTGGACATCGACGCCACGCTGATCACCTGCCACTGTGAGAAGGAGGCGGCCGCACCCACCTACAAAGGCGGCTTCGGCTTCCATCCTCCGGTCTGTTTCCCGGCCAACACCGGCGAGGGCATGTCCGGGCGGCTGCGGCCCGGGAACGCCGGAGCCAACACCGCCGCGGACCACATCGCGGTACTGGACGACGCTCTCGCCCAGATCCCCGACGCCCACCGGCACGGCACCGACATCCTTGTCCGCACCGACAGCGCCGGATCCGCGAAGGTCTTCCCCACCCACGTCCGAGACCCGCGAACACACGGAATCCGCACCTTCTTCCCGGTCGGATACGCAGTCACCGAACCGGTCCGCCGCGCGATCCGGGCCCTGCCCGAGCAGGTCTGGCATCCTGCCCTGGACCAGGACGGCACCCTCCGCGAATCCGCTGAGGTCGCCGAGCTGACCGGCATGACCGACCTTGCCGGCTGCCCGGCCGGCACCCGCATCATCGTCCGCCGTGAACGTCCCCACCCCGGAGCCCAGCTCTCGCTCTTCGACCGGGACGAGAGCATGCGGCACCAGGTATTCCTCACCGACACCCCGACCACCTCCGGACCGGCCCAGTTCCTGGAGGTCCGCCACCGCGGACACGCCACTGTCGAAGACCACATCCGGTGCGGCAAGACCACCGGCTTCGGCCGATTCCCCTCCCGCCGCTTCCCGGTCAACGCCGCCCGGCTCGAACTCAGCCTCGCGGCGATCGACCTCCTGGCCTGGACCCGCGTCCTCCTTCTGGACGGCGAACTCTCGGCTGCCGAACCCAAGAAACTCCGCTACCGGCTCCTGCACGTCGCCGCCCGGATCACCCGGGGCAGCCGCCGCCTCCACCTTCGGATATCGGCGACCCGGCCCTGGCGACATGAGCTCACGGCCGCATTCCACCGCCTGGCCGCACTGCCCCGCCCCGCCAGCTGACTCGCCGTCCCCGCCCACC
>NZ_JBICXE010000192.1:0-1335 GCF_043200155.1 Streptomyces sp. NPDC048473 | reverse complement strand
TCGCGGCGGAGATGTTCGAGCCGTTCGCGCGGGCGGATCAGCGACGGTGGGGTGGGGTCTATCTGCGGGGCCTGCTGCTGGACGGCGGGCGTAAGTCGGTGGAGCCGATGGCCGCCCGCCTGGGCGAAGACGGGAACCGGCAGGCGCTGGCCCACTTCGTCACTTCCAGCCCGTGGGATGCGGCGCATGTGCGGGCCCGTTTGGCCTGGCGTATGCAGCCGGTCGTCAAGCCCACCGCGTTGATCATCGATGACACCGGGTTCCTCAAGGACGGGGACGCGTCCGCGTGCGTGACCCGGCAGTACACCGGCACCGCGGGCAAGGTCACCAACTGCCAGGCCGGGGTTTCGCTGCACCTGGCTTCCAACGGCGCCTCGGCGGCGGTGAACTGGCGTCTGTTCCTGCCCGGGAGCTGGGATCCCGCGTCGCCGAAGGCCGATCCGGTCAAAGTGGCCCGCCGTGACAAGTGCGCCATTCCTGCCCAGGTGGACCATGTCGAGAAGTGGCAGCTGGCCCTCGACATGATCGACGAGACGCGGTCCTGGGGCATCGAGGTGCCCCAGGTCATCGCCGACGGCGGCTACGGGGACACCGCCGCCTTCCGGCTTGGCCTGGAGGAACGCGGTCTCGACTACGTGGTGGGCATCTCGACCACGACCACCGCGCAACCCGAGGACGCACAGCCGTGCACCCCGGCCTACCCCGGCCGGGGCCGACGGCCGGTTCCTGCCTACCCCGAGCCGGCACAGAGGGTGAAGAGCCTGGTCATCGCGGTCGGCAAATCTTCCGCGCGGCCGGTGCAGTGGAGGGAGGGATCGCGGCCCGGCAGTGGCCGCAGCGGGCACAAGCGCATGTACTCGCGCTTCGTGGCCCTGCGGATCCGGCCCGCCGGACGTGAGATCCGCAAGGCCACGGCCGCCACCGAGCTTCCGGTCCGCTGGCTGCTGGCCGAATGGCCTGCCGACCAGGACGAGCCCGTGCAGTTCTGGCTCTCCAACCTGCCCGAGACCACCCCGTTGCCCGTCCTCGTGCGCACCGCGAAGCTCCGCTGGCGCATCGAGAACGACTACCGCGAGATGAAACAGGCCCTGGGCCTGGCCCACTTCGAAGGCCGAACCTGGCCGGGCTGGCACCACCACGTCACCCTCGTCTCGGTCGCACACGCCTTCTGCACCCTTCAGCGACTGAGCCGATCCCCAAAAGAGACGGCGTCGGCCTGAGCCTCTACCGAGTCGTTCGCGAGCTGCAGACACTCTTCGCGATCTGGACCGGCGCCTGCCCCACCTGTCACCGCGACATGCCAGACCTCGCACCAACATGACCAAGCCCTACTAG
>NZ_JBICXE010000191.1:0-1340 GCF_043200155.1 Streptomyces sp. NPDC048473 | reverse complement strand
GGTCTCCCAGCTTGCCGACCGCCTCGCCACCGCGATCACTGCCGGCGCCCCGTTCCGCCTGCCCGGTGGCGGCTCGGGCATCGAATCGGAGTACACGCTGCCCATGACACTCCCCGATGGCATCTACCCCAGAGGCGTGTACGGCAATGTGCTGGCCACGGGGCCCGGGGGTGCGACGTTGGTCGTCGAGACCAAAAATTTCTACCTGGGGCCGAATGACGAGTACTTCCGGACGGACGAGGACGCGCAGGCGGCGGGCGGCCGGCCGAACGACTCCGGGGAGATGGCCATTCCCGAGATAATTTTCGGGGTGATGGGGAACCTTCCGTCGGAGAGGCGCGGGAATCTGGACCAGGCGTTTTCGGCCTATGCGGACATCGAGAGGCGGCTGGAGTCGGTTCCCGGCCGGCCCGGCAGTGACCCCGCCCTTCCGCTCAGCAGGGTCTTCACACCCGGGCGGGGGTGGACTCTCACCCGCCTGGGGAGGGGGACCTTGATCGGGCCGCGGCCGATCGGGGATAACCCGGGCGCCCACGTGCACCACAATATAGGCGTCCCGCTCGGAGTGGTCCATCCGTTCCTGCGGCACGTGCGGGACCACACCTGGCGCGATGAATCCAGGGGTTACCTGACACGTAAGCACCTGGACGACGCCCTGCTGTTCGCATCAACGGTCGCATCCCGCTTCATCTACTGGAAAGCCACCGGCAGGTTTACCAACGATCTGGATATCGTAAGCCGGTTGGTCAATATCCCGGACCCGTCGGTAAAGTTGTTGCGGGACCACGTCACCCTGCTCTACGTGCACGGAGCGGCGCTCGCCAACGGCAATATATCCGAGGCGTTGCAGAAAGCGCATGCCGCCGTTCTGGTGCGGCAGGATCCAGCCACTATTCTGGCGCACATACCTCAGGATGCTAAAGATTTTCTCCGGTCTGACGCAGAGAACATCCTGGCGGCCTTCGAAAGGATGCTCCGCACCAGAATCCCAGATTTTGACAGAAGATATTACCGCCTATTGGGGAGTAACGACAACCGGCGTTTCTCCCTGCTCGACCTTCCCTTGGATATGGATCACACCCGCCGTACCAGGGATTTCCTGCTCAGTGGCCTGGTCGAAACACACCAGCCGCAGACAGGTCTGCAGCACGCCTTCACCATGACCGTCCTGCCGCACCTCGACACGAACATCGGCCGTACTCTCGCGATGGCTGTGCTGGAGGTGCGCTCCTACGGCGATCGACACGTCACCGCCCAGACGATGCAAACACATCACACGAGGCTCATCGAAGTCGTCCGCTCGCTCAACCAACGAGCCGAGCGGCTGCACAACCCCACCC
>NZ_JBICXE010000190.1:0-1356 GCF_043200155.1 Streptomyces sp. NPDC048473 | reverse complement strand
GGGCCTTCCCCCGTGATGGTGGACACGCTTCGTTGATCACGCGGCGAGCGTGAGCTTAGCGGCGTGGTGTCGGCGTTCGTATTCGTTGGGGCTGAGGTGACCGTTGGCTGAGTGCCGGCGGCGGGTGTTGTAGCGCGCCAGCCAGGCGAAGACGGTCCTTCTGCAGGTGTCGGCGTCGCCGTAGTCGAGGGTGCCCCGGAGGGTCTCGCGTTTCAGGGACGCATGGAAACTCTCGCAGGCCGCGTTGTCGGCGCTGGTGCCGACCGCGCCCATCGACCGGGTCACCCCGAGCTGGTCGCAGAGATCGGCGAAGGCCCGGGAGCCGTATTGGGCCCCGTGGTCGGAGTGGAACACGGCGCCGTCCAGGCCGCCGCGGGTCGCGGACGCCATCCGCAGCGCGTCGGCGACCAGGCCGGTGCGCATGTGGTCGGCGATGGACCAGCCGACGACCTTGCGGCTGAAGCAGTCCAGCACGGTCGCCAGATAGAGGAACTCCCCGCCCGCGAGCGGGAGATACGTGATGTCGCCCATGTATTTCCGTCCCGGTGCGGTGGCGGTGAAGTCTCGCCGGAACAGGTCCGGAACCTGTGAGGCTGCCGGGTCCGGGATCGTGGTGCGGACGCGTCTGCGCAGGCGGATGCCGGTGATGGAGAACGTCCGCATCACCCGGGCGATCCGCTTCTCGTTGACCCGCCGTCCTCTCTCGCGGAGCTCGGCCGCTATGCGCGGGGAGCCGTAGGCGCCGCCGGACTCGCCGTGGACCTCACGGATCTCCTCGGCCAGGATCCGGTCCTCCCGCTGCCGGGTGGCCCGGGCGTCGGCGCCGGCGAGCCACTTGTAGTAGCTCGACCGGTTCACGTCCAGGATCTGGCAGAGCCGCTTCACCTCGTAGGTGTCGCGATGGTCGTCGACGAACTGGAAGCGGCTCCTCACCAGTTCGTCTCTCCGGCGAAATACTTGGCCGCCTTGCGCAGAATGTCCCGCTCGGTGGCGAGCTTGCGTTCGCTCACCTCGAGCTCGGCCACCCGAGCCTCCAGCTGCCGGATCCGCTCGTCCGGATCGGCGGACGGCACGGTCTGCCCGGCGCCGGCCACCGGCGTTCCCACCACGGACTCGGTAGCGGTGACGCCGCGGCGTTCACGCTCGCGCAGTACCCACTCACGCAGGGTGGCCCGGTTGATGCCCAGGTCGGCGGCGATGCTCTTGTATGTCGCCCCGGGTGTGGACTCGTACAGGGCCACGGCATCGGCCTTGAACTCGTCCGAGTAGTCCTTCATCGCCATCGGCGGTCTTCTCGCTTCCCTCCGGATCAAGCAGATCCAGTATCAGCGTGTCCACCACTCAGGGGGAGGCCCC
>NZ_JBICXE010000189.1:0-1371 GCF_043200155.1 Streptomyces sp. NPDC048473 | reverse complement strand
CATCACCATCACCACCAGCAGCAACCGCACCCCGCGTCACCACCACCAACCGACCCACACCACCCCCACCCTCACCCAACAACCACCCACGCACGTGGTCCAGGACCTCGGCGACCGTGTGCCCCTCGGAGTGGTACAGCTCGAACTCGGAGTTCTCCTGTGTGTCCGGGGTGCCTGCGGCGGTGGTGGGCACCTTGACCCAGTTGATACGGAACAGCGAGTTCTGCCGGCTGTCGGGGACGTCGAACTGCTCGGCCGGAACCGAACGCAGCGACAGGGCGTCGACCGAGGCCACCGGTTCACCGGTCGGTGCGGTGAGCTGGAGGGCGACGGCATCGCTGCCGGCACGATCCATACGCACCCTGAGCGTGCGCGCGCCGGTGGCGTGGAGGCTCACGCCTGCCCAGGAGAAGGGCAGCAGCACATGGCCGGGCTCCGCCACCGTCTGCGCGATACCGCTCAGCGAAATGGTGTGCAGCGCGGCGTCGAGCAGCGCGGGATGCAGACCGAGGCGGGTGTTGTCCGCGCCTTCCGGCAGGCTGACCTCCGCGTACACGGTCTCGCCGAGCCGCCAGGCCGCGGTGAGGCCCTGGAAGACGGGACCGTAGTTGTAGCCCAGCTCGGCGAGTTCGGCGTATCGCCCGTCGACGGGAAGGGAAACGGCACCTTCGGGCGGCCAGACGGCCGAGCTCCTGACCGTAGACGCGTCGGGCGAGGGTGCGCCGGCGGTGAGTGTTCCCGTCGCGTGGCAGGTCCAGTCCGATTCGGCGGCCGGTGCGCTGTCGTGGTGGTCCCGCCGCGCGTGCACGGAAAGGGTGCGGTGCCCGGCGCCGTCGGGGGCCCCCACGGATATCTGGATGGTCACGCTTCCGGACTGCGGGACGACCAGCGGGCTACGCAGCGTGAGCTCACCGATGCGTCCGCAGCCGACGTGGTCGCCGGCCCGGATCGCCATCTCGACGAAACCCGTGCCCGGCATCAGTACGGTCTCGCCGACGGCGTGGTCGGCCAGCCACGGGTGCGACTGGAGCGAGATCCTGCCGGTCAGGACGGCCCCGTCCCCGTCGGCAAGTGCGAGGGCCGCGCCCAGCAGAGAGTGGTTGGCCGCCTCCAGACCGAGTCCTGTCGCATCGGCCGGTCCCTCGGCGCTCTCCAGCCAGTAGCGGTCGCGCTGGAACGCGTACGTGGGCAGATCGACGTACCGGCCGACCGGGTGCCCGAGCACCTGGCTCCAGTCGACCTGGGCACCTGCGGTGTGGGCTGCGCCGAGGGCGATGAGCAGGCGGTCCCGTCCGCCGTCGTCGCGGCGCAGGGTGCCCAGTGCGGTGCCGGGGGCTCCGGCGTCCTCGATGGTCTCCTGGATGCCGACGG
>NZ_JBICXE010000188.1:0-1401 GCF_043200155.1 Streptomyces sp. NPDC048473 | reverse complement strand
CAATGCCGTTGCTTTTGGGGCTACTGCCATCTGTGGTTCAGGGCGATGGTGACGGCCGATCGGCGCCGGCTGGCAGGTTCATCAGAGGCCTTGCTGCCGAACGGGGTGATGCACGATTTGAGCTTCCGCGGGCAGTCTCGTGACCGTCGTCGGGGCAGCAAGGCCTTGGTGATCTCGGCGACGCCGAGGCGGCGGTCACGGCTGCGTGCCGAGGGGGGAAAAGCCGGTCGGTGCGATCACCGACCGGCGGACGACGTGCAGGGCCCGGGTGAACGAGGTCCGCTCCGCCGGGCACTGCGCAATGCGGGAGGCCTCGTCGAGCAGGTCCCGGGTGGCGTGGTGGACGATCAGGTGGGCGAAGATCTCTTGGCGGACGCCGTCGGGGGTGTGCGAGCGGAGGACGGGTCTGTCGCGTTGGTGGGTCTTGATCTCGTCGAAGACGAGCTCGATCTCCCAGCGTCGTGCGTACAGTTTGGCGAGTTCGGCAGCGGGGTACTTCTCGTGGTCCATCAGGCTGGTGATCAGCCGGATCACCTCGGCCTGGCCGTCGATCCGGTACTCGACTACCCGGACCAGGGCCGGCGGGGCTTTGACGGTCCCGGCCGCTTTGCTGTGCTTGTTCGCCTCGATCCGGGCGAGGTAGCTTCCGTCCGCCAGGACGTCTTCGACCCTGCGGGCGATCCGTCGATCCGTCCGCCACAACAGGTGGGCGCCGCGGTCACGAAGCCGGTGCCAGCGGGCCAGGCCCCAGAATCCGCGATCGGCCAGCAGCAATGTGCTGTCGCCAACATGCCGCTCCAGTTCGTCGGACACGATCCGCTCGGAGTCCTTCCAACCACCGATCACCGCGTCCAGGACCGCGTGCGAGGAACATTCCGCCACAGCGACCATCCTCGCCATCGGATAACCCATGGGGCTCCGCTGCGAACCGCATTTACCGAACGTTTCCCGGTTACCGACCGAGTCGGGCACCGCCAGCAGCATCCCATCGACAGCCAGGACACGCAGACCATGGAACAGCTCGGGATCTTGTCCCAGTGGTCGCGTCATCGCACGGAAAAGGTCGCGCATCACTGTCCAGCCCAGTCTCTGTCTGGCCCTGGTCAGGGACGACTTGTTCACGCCCGACCACGGCCTCAGCCCTCGTTCGCCTGCTTTCAACAGCCGCAGGACTTCGAGGTAATCGACACGCGGGAACAGGCATAACGCAAGGACGAAGTACACCGTGAACCTGGCAGACAGCAGGCGACGACGCTTCTCCACACACGCCGCCTCAGCAACGACCCGGTCCACCAACTCAGGCGGACAGGATCGGGTCAAGATCCCCAACCCCAGCCGCTCCAGACGCGACACCAACACGAACAGCCCAACGCCCTGCCAGCCCCAAAAGCAACGGCATTG
>NZ_JBICXE010000187.1:0-1435 GCF_043200155.1 Streptomyces sp. NPDC048473 | reverse complement strand
TTCCGCTCCAGCGGAGCGATCAGCCCCCGCATATAGGCCAGTGCCGACTCCCGCGGCTCCGTTCTGGCAAACCGGTGCACGAACCGCTCGTGCACGCGCTCAGTTCGCCCGCCCACACTCGCGCATCAGTCAGGTCCCCACCCATAACAACACCAACGAGCGACCTGCCCAACCGTCACGCAAAACACCGTTGCAGTACTAGGTTGGTGATCTCGCCGCGTGAGCAGGACGCGGACCATACGGAGGGGCCAATCATGCGCATAGCCACATCTACGAACACACGGACCGCGGTTGAGGAGCTACTGCGCAGGATCGGTGAGGGCGACCCCGAGCGCATCGCCGAGCTGTACGCCGAGCGGGGCGATTGGAAGCTGAACTGGCCGGAGGCCGAGCACGGTCGTACTGCCACGCCCTGGATCCGTCATCGGTCCACCCGGGCCGACGCGGCCGCCCACTATCGCGAACTTGCCGAGCACCACGTTCCGGAGCAGGTGGCGACTGAAGTTGAGCGCATCCTCATCGACGGAAACGACGCGGTCGTGATCGGCGAGATTCGCCAGACCGCTCGGTCCACCGGACGTGCGTATCGCGCGCGGTTCGCTATGCACCTCACCTTCGAAGACGGCTTGGTCACCCGGCATCATATCTACGAGGACAGCCTCGCCGTGGCCCAGGCATTCGACACCGAAGACCAGTGAAAGCCACCAGGACGAGCATGAGGATGCTGGTACACAGCCACTCGTTGATGGCTGCGACCAGTACGGTCGCTTCGTAGCGGACGGCGAGCTTGTCGTATCTCGTGGCGACCGCGCGGTACCGCTTGAGGCGGTTGATTCCGCACTCCACCGCGTGGCGCTCTTTGTAGTCGGCCTTGTCGAACTTCGGCGGCCGACCGCCGTGAGGGCCGCGTTTCTTGTGGTTGGCGATCTGGTCACGCTTCTCCGGGATCGTGCAGCGGATACCGCGCTTGCGCAGGTAGGCGCGGTTCGCGCGGGAGCGAGTCCACCGAGACGTCCCAGGTAATCAGCCCCTCGGCGTCGGCCCGGGCCTGCAGTTGCTCGAAGATGCGATGCCAGGTGCCGTCCCGCTGCCAACGCCGGAACAGTCCGTACACCGTCTCCCACGGGCCATACCGCTCAGGCACGTCCCGCCAGGGAGCACCAGCGCGAGTGCGCCAGCGTATGCCGTCTATCAACTGTCGCTTGGTGCGCACCGGCGGCCGTCCAGGCTTCCTTCCGACCGGGAGCAGCGGCTCCAGCTTCGCGCACTGCGCATTCGTCAGATCATGCCTCCCCATGAAGTGGATCTTGACACATCAAGATCCACTTCTGAAACGCACCCTAGTACTGCAACGGTGTTTTGCGTGACGGTTGGGCAGGTCGCTCGTTGGTGTTGTTATGGGTGGGGACCTGGCTGATGCGTGGGTGTGGGCGGG
>NZ_JBICXE010000186.1:0-1438 GCF_043200155.1 Streptomyces sp. NPDC048473 | reverse complement strand
CCGAACTGGCCATCGTCCGCGATACCGCCCGCTGATCACCCACCAGCCGAGCTGCCAGGCCAGCACGCCCGAAGCTCAATTTCCCCCGAGACCGTTAGGCTCCACTTAGTAAACGATCAAGAGTGCTGTGGCACTGGCCCGTGACATGAGAACGGCCGTATGGGTTGAGTGAGTTGTGAGGTTTACCTGGGCCCGTGCGGCCTGTTCCCATCCTGCCCTGTCCGGGGTCCCGCGCGCACACTTCGGCGAGTTACTCAAAGAACTCGCGCCCCGGTGGCAGGCCGCGCGGGAGTCGGCGCTGCACGAGCGGCGTGGCGGAGACCGGAGGCGGGCGGCTGGCGCCGGGCCCAAGCAGCGCCTGGTCTTCGTCGACCGGCTCCTGGTCACGCTGGTCCACCTGCGGCTTGGGATCCCGCACGCCGCTCTGGCCGAGTTGTACGCAGTGGACCGCTCCACCGTCTCCGGAGCGATCCGCGAGGTCCGCCCGCTGCTGGCGGCCCGCGGCTTCGCCGTCCCGGACCGGCCGGGGTCCGGCTGCGCACGCTGGAGGACCTGTTCGCCTACGCCGGCGCGGAGGGCGTTGACCTGCGCATCGACGGCACCGAAGTGCAGGTCCGACGCCCCCGCGCCCACCGCCCCGGCCGCAAGGCGTTCGTCTCCGGCAAGAAGAAGCAGAACACCATCAAGACCACCACCTTCAGTGACCCGCAGGGTCGCACCCTGTTCAGCGGTGTGGTCCGGCCGGGCCGCATGCACGACCAGACCGCCGTGCGCACCGAGGGCATCGCCGAGCAGTTCCACCGGCACCCCAAGGTCAAGGCCGAGGTCGACGAGGGCTACCGGGGCCTGGCCAACGAGTTCCCCGGCCAGGTCAGTGCCCCGCCGAAGAAACCGAAGGACGACGCGCCGCTGGGCGAGCACCACGCCTGGCGCGAGCAGAGACGCCGCCAGTCCTCCGCGCGGATCTGCGTGGAGCACACCAATGCCGAGTACAAGCAGTGGCGGCCCCTGCAGCGGTTCACCGGCCGCCGCGAGACCTACGCCGAGACCCACCTCGCGATCGCCACCCTGGTCTCTGACCGCTCCGCCCGGCGGGCGACCCGCCGCAAGGCGAGCACCGAATTGGTGCTCAGCCGGCAGGCCGCCTGCTGATCACCCACCAGCCAACCCGCCAGGCCAGCACGCCCCGAACTCAATCGCTCCCAAGGTTGTTAGTCCTCGGCGGTGTCTCTGCTGCTGGCCATGAGCGGGGTTGTCCAGGATCTCATCGACGAGGACGTTGCCGTGCTTGTCGAAGGCCTCGAGCTGTATGTATTTGGGGACGGAGTCCTTCTGGTCGTCGCTGGGCGCTGTCACGTTGGCTGACCGGATGGGATGACCTTCGGGTTGATCTGCTGGAGGGGGGATCGTCCGTGGGGAGTGCGTCGCCGTCGTACAG
>NZ_JBICXE010000185.1:0-1440 GCF_043200155.1 Streptomyces sp. NPDC048473 | reverse complement strand
GAGGCGAACGCCGCAAGCCCCCTGGTGACATCAGAGCAAACTGACATCGCAAACTCGCTCAGCCAGTGACTCCCGCAGCCACATCGAAATGACTCGGCTTGGCGTCCGCAGGGCTGGAAAATGTCGCTGGGAACTGACACCACGTCGGGATGCCTGCGTCGCTTTTTGAGCGATGGTTTGCGAGGTCGGGTGGTGGAGACGGTGTGTTGAGGTTCGTTGTCAGGCAGGGCTAATCCCGGTCCCTGCGGACCGGGTTCGCAATCGCCAGAAGCTTTTGGTCCCGGGGTGGTCGGCCCCCGAGGTTCGACACGACCGACTACCGCGAACGCCACGCGGTTGAATGCGGGATCAATCGCCTCAAGCGCCAACGGGCCGTGGCCACGAGGTACGACAAGCTTGCCGTCCGCTACGAGGCGACCGTGCTCAACGAGTGGCTGTGACCAGCACTTTCCCAAAAGACTCTAGATGTGGACGGTCATCGTCACAGCCACGTCGTGGCAACGCCGCGACCTCCTGGATGTCGGCGGACTCCGCGCCCGGCACGGTGACGAAGTAATACGGTCACGGCCCACGCCACTCGATCACTCGGCCGGTGAAGACAAGTCGTATGAGTACCGCTCCCTGCCGAAGCCGCTGATCTCCACGTGCATCGCCCGGAGCTCGCGTATCGCGGCCGGAAGATCGCAGTCCTCGGGATCGGCGATGGCGTCCTCCCAGTGAAAATACACCTGGTCCGACCGGGTCCAGGCCAGGAGGTCGACGATTCGCGTGAACGCCGACGGGGCGAACGGCGGCACCAGATCCTCGTCATCGCCCTCGAGGTCTGCCGTGGTACGCAGCTTCCGCCCTGCCAGCAGCTGCAGCCAGGCCGCAGCCGCGTAGGCCGACTGGGACACGATGTGCCGCTCCGGGTCCTGGTCCTCGGAGTAGCACAAACCCACCTCGGTCAACTGCTCATGAACCGCGTCGACGTCGACCGGCTCTCCCGTAGCAGCCTTGCGCAGCTCACGCACCGCGTCCGGGGTCGATAGGACGGGGTCGTCGCTCAGCTCCTCGTCCTCTCGCTCGACACGGTCGAGCAAGGGAGCCATCAGGCCATACAGGCAGGCCAACCGTGCCCGAGGGGTCAACCTTTCGGCGAACTCGTCGATGATTCCCAGCAATTCGTCGTACGTCGTATCCGTCATGCACGCATGGGTACCACGCGGCACTGACATCCGGCGCACGGCCTGGCTTGATGTCCTGCAGCAACAACGGCCCCAGCCGTGCCCACTGGTCGCTCGTCAGATCACCACGCCCCACACAGCGTGATCATTCACGACGAAGATCGACTTCCGCAACAGGCCCTAGAAGGCCGATGAAGATCTTGGTTGTTGGAGGGGCGTCCCGGCAGGGGTGCCCCTTGTTGCTATGCGGTGTTGGGGACGATGGCCCAGGTGG
>NZ_JBICXE010000184.1:0-1461 GCF_043200155.1 Streptomyces sp. NPDC048473 | reverse complement strand
CGGTGGTGGCGGTGGTGGCGGTGGACGATTCGGTGGTGGCTGGGCTGTTGGGTGTGCGTGTGGCGTGGCGGGGCGGGGTGGTGTCGGGGTCGGTGTCTGTTTGGTGGTCCAGGGACGCTGCTGTGGGCGGGACGCGGAAGTCCTCGCGGTCTTCCCGGCCGAACCAGTGCTCGTCGAAACTCCGCTCGACAGACGTGTCCCACTCCTGCGTCAGCCGCTCCCGGCCGTTCTCGTGCAACGGTCCGCCGCCTGCGAGATCGTTCTCGAACGCGTCGGCGGCCTCGGTGAGAACACGGCGGGCCTGTTCCAGCCGCATTTCGCGCAACTGCGTGTACTCGAACCGTTCGTGCAGCGCCGGCAGCGTGGTGACACGGTCCTGGTGCGTCTGCCAGCGTGCCCCGAACAGCGGCCCGCCCGAGTCACCACCGGTCGTGGCACGCAGCGCCGCGTAAGCGGTGCGCAGCTCTTTCTGGAAGTCTTCGCGCGCCCGGGTCTCCGCCGTTTCGCTGAGCATGCCGCCCTGGGCCAGGTCCTCCTGCCAGTTCTCCAGCGCCTCGTCGAAGCGACGCGTGAGGTGTTCGACCTCCCGCTCCCGGGCACTCAGCTCCCGTATCCCGTCGGCCAGTTCACCGCGCAGAACACTGATCCGCTCACTCAGCACCTCCTCGCGCAGCGCCGGGTCGTGGCCGGCACCCGCTGTTGGCGTCTGGTAGGCGTCGTCCACCGCGAGGAGGTACCTCAGCCGCATCCGTACCCGCAGCTCGTGCAGTGTGTGCGGAACGTCGGTGCTCTGCGCCTCCTCCAGCAGATCTTCCCGCGCCATCTCCCCGGAACGGTCACTCTCCCGTGTGCCGCGGCCACGGCCGGGGGACGTCTCCTGAGTGAGGTAGCGCCCGCCGAACAGGTCCCCACCACGGAAATCTGCCAGCGCCCGGTCGAAGTCACCGCGGAACATCTCCTCATGACGTTCACGCTCCGCACCCTGTCTGAAGAGCCATGTCACCTCCTCGCGCGCCCTCCTGTGGGCCGCCTGCCACTGCTCCGGGGTGACGCCTTCGGGCCCGGCCCGTTGTGCCAGATCCCGGAAGACGGTACGGAGCTGCGCCCGGTAGCTTTCCTCGGCATACTCGCGGACCGGTCCGCCCTGCCGCCCGTCCCCGCCGAACAGCCCCTCGAACCTCCGGGCTCCGTCCGCGATGTCCTCCGACAGGTCTCCGGTGGCACGCTCGAAGCGCTCCTCGAACGCCAGCCGACGGTGGTAGACCGTGTCCCGCTCTTCCCTGTAGTCCGCCCACTGCCGGGCCCTGGACAGTGCGCCGTCCCCCTCCAGCTGCGGCGGCCGAAGGAAGGCCCCGCCGCCCCGCGGGAGGAGAGTATCCGCCGGGCCACTGTCATCAACCCGATGATGCACGGTGGCGGTGGCGGCGGCGGTGGGGGTGTCGGGGGTGGTGGGGGTGGTGG
>NZ_JBICXE010000183.1:0-1477 GCF_043200155.1 Streptomyces sp. NPDC048473 | reverse complement strand
TAAGCTTGGCGTTTATGGTCTGCCGTCGAACACGGCCTCGAACTTGCTGATGGTTTTGCCTAAGTTCCGGACGCAAGAGCGGCCTTCGCTTGATCCTGTGCTCCGTCACAGAGGCATGGGATCAACACGAAGGCCGTCGCTATGAGTCTGCTGCACCACGGCGCCCCGGGGGATGCGTTTGCCGAACTGTCGGGCTTTCGGACGGAGCTCTATGCCTGTCTGACCGGGCGGCGCGATGCGCTGTTCGAGCTGAGTGATGCGCTGCTGTGCGCGGATGGTCCGGTGAGGACGTTGGTCGAGCTGTCGTTGGAGCCCGAGCACCGGCGCGGGCATGGCGCCTTGTACGGCGGCCTGAACCACGGAGATCTGGATGTGGCACGGCTTCGCAGAACGCTGGCAGGGCTGCCGCTTCCCCGCACATCGGAGGGGCGGTTGGTCCTGGCGGTCGACGTGAGCAACTGGCTGCGGCCGGACGCGAATACCAGCCCGGACCGGCTGTTCTGCCACACGTACGGTCGTGGCAGGGGCTCGGCCCAGATGATCCCCGGGTGGCCCTACTCCTTCGTGGCCGCTCTGGAACAGGGGCGGACGTCGTGGACTGCCATGCTGGACGTGGTCCGGCTGTGTCCGTGGGACGACGCGATCGCCGTCACCGCCACCCAGGTCCGGGACGTGTTCCAGCGGCTGTATGTGACAGGCCAGTGGCAGATCGGTGACCCGCCTGTCCTGGTAGTCCTCGATGCCGGCTATGACGTGACCCGTCTGGCTTTCCTTCTCACCGACCTGCCCGTGGAGCTGCTGGGCCGGATGCGTTCGGACCGCGTCCTGTACTTCCCGCCCCCGCCGCAGCCACCGGGCAAGCGCGGGCGCAAGCCCAAGCGCGGGGCTGAGTTCGCGTTCGAGGACCCGGCCACTCAGCCGACCCCATCGGTCACCACGGTGTCCGACACCACCCACTACGGGAAGGCCGTTGCCAGTGCCTGGGATCGCCTGCACCCGCTACTGGTTCGGCGCTCGGCCTGGGCCGACCACCCCGAAGGAGAGCTGCCGGTCATCGAAGGCACCGTCATCCGTCTTCAGGTCGACCACCTCCGCGGAGACCGCAGCCCCAGACCGGTCTGGCTGTGGTGGTCGGCCACCGGCGCCACGGCCGACGACGTGGACCGGCTCTGGCAGGCATTCCTGCGCAGATTCGACCTCGAGCACACCTTCAGAATGCTCAAGCAGACGTTGGGGTGGACCGCTCCCAAACTCCGCGAGCCGGCCGCCGCCGACCGCTGGACCTGGCTCGTCATCGCAGCCCACACTCAACTCCGCCTTGCCCGGCCCCTCGCAGAAGACCTCCGCAATCCCTGGGAACGGCCCGCCCGCCAAGGGCGCCTCACACCCGCGCGTGTCCGTCGAGGATTTCGCCGCCTCCACGGGAAAACACCTCAGCCGACCAGCGCACCGAAATCCAGCACCGCGGGCCCCGGCC
>NZ_JBICXE010000182.1:0-1478 GCF_043200155.1 Streptomyces sp. NPDC048473 | reverse complement strand
TTGTGCGGATCACCTCTCTGCTCTGCCTTGAGCTTTCAGCTCTGACGCGGACCGAGGGCCGCACGACTCGCTGGGGTTGCGAACGGCTGGTGGGATGACGTGCCTTGAGCACTTCCATTAGGGAGCACGCGCACCCTGCACAGGCTCTGGCCTGGAGAAAGAGACGCGACGAAGGAGGACCGGATGGCGATAGTCGAGTTACCGACGCCAGTGTTCTGTGGCGTGGACTGGGCCGAAGACCACCACGACATTGCACTGGTCGATGCTGGCGGAAAGCAACTCGCCAAGGTGCGGATCGGCGATGACGCTGCAGGGTTTACCCAGCTCACGGACCTGCTGGCCGAACATGGCGACAGCGAGGCCGCCCCGATCCCCGTGGCGATCGAGACCTCACGCGGACTCCTCGTCGCCTGCCTGCGGGCCACCGGGCGGCCGGTCTTCGCGATCAACCCGCTGGCAGTTGCCCGCTACCGAGATCGCCACTCAGTCGCCCGCAAGAAGTCAGACGCCGTCGACGCTGCGGCCCTGGCCAACATCCTGCGAACCGACATGGCCGCCCACCGGCCGCTGCCCGCGGACTCCGAGCTCGTCCAGGCCATCGCCGTGCTCGCCCGGGCCCAACAAGACGCCGTCTGGGCTCGCGGACAGGCCCAAAACAAGCTTCGCTCCCAGCTCAGAGAGTTTTACCCTGCAATCCTCGACGCCTTCGCCCAGCACAAGCACGGTCTGTGTTCGAGGGAAGCCCGCACCATCCTGGCGGCAGCACCGACCCCCACCATGGCCGCGAAGCTGACACGGCGACGCTTGCAGACACTGCTCAAGCAGGCCGGCCGAGTCCGCGGCATCCAGGCCGACGCGGAAAGGCTCCATGAGGTCTTCAAACGCGACTACCTCCACCAGCTCCCGCAGGTCGAGACGGCTCTCGGGCATCAGACCTCCGCTCTGCTCAGGCAGGTGAACACCGCCTGCGACAACGCCGACCAGCTCGAAGAAGCCGTCACACAGGCCTTCGAAGAGCATCCGGATGCACCGGTCATCCGCAGCTTTCCAGGCCTCGCCGCACTGACAGGCGCCCGAATCCTGGCGGAGATCGGCGACGACCGGGCCCGATTCGCCAACGCCGGATCTTTGAAGGCGTACGCGGGAAGCGCCCCGGTCACCAGAGCCAGCGGCAAGAGCTGCAAGGTCATGAGCCGGAAGGTCAAGAACCAGCGATTGGCTGCCGTCGGTTACGTCTGGGCCTTCGTCTCTCTCACCAGGTCACCAGGCGCCAGAGCCCACTACGACCGCCGACGAGCAGCTGGCGATCGTCACGTCGCGGCACAGCGGAACCTCTTCAATCGCTTCATGGGCATGCTGTTCCACTGCCTCCAGAACGGTCACACCTACAACGAAGCAATCGCCTTCCCGGAGCCCTCAGCCGGACATATCGCAGCGGCAGCTTGACGCTTATCCGCGTGGGATGTCTTGTCCCCGGC
>NZ_JBICXE010000181.1:0-1587 GCF_043200155.1 Streptomyces sp. NPDC048473 | reverse complement strand
GGTTGCGCCGGGGCGGGAGGAGGGCGGCCAAGAGCTCTGTGGTGACTTCGCGGCGGGCGGTGTCCAGCGTGGTGACGTCGGCTGCGGCCTGGGCGGCGACGGCCAGCCGGGCGAGCTGCACGGTGACGGTGAAGGAGATCCGGTCAGGATCGGTCCCGCCGTGTTCTGCCGCGCGCGTCTGCAGTGCGCATAGTGCCTGGTAGACGGTGAGGAGGGCGTAGATCTCCTGGTAGATCAGCTCGGGCGCCTTGGAGCGCAGGATGAATCCGGCGCCGCGCAGGCGGTTCTTCAGTTCCGCGAATCCGTTTTCGATCTCCCACCGCTGGTGATATGCCCTCGCCAGCTGGTGGGCCGGGGCGAGGTGGTGGTCCAGCAGGCTGGTGACCAGCCGGAACGTCTCGGTGCGGGTGGGCCGGCCTGCGGGTGGATGGTGACGGTGTACTCGATGATCCGCACCAGGTGTCCCTGGGGAGGCTCGGGCAGGGTGCGTCCGGCCGCTCGGGCCTGGCCGTGGCGGATGTTCTCCGTGGGGGTGCGCATGATGGACAGGTAGGACCCGTCGGACAGTACCCGCAGCGGCACGAAGACCAGGTTCTTCTTGATCCGCCAGGCCAGGTGGGCGCCGGTGGCGCGGGCCAGGCCCCACAGCTGATGTCCGGCGAAGTTGCGGTCGGCCAGCAGCAGCATGTCCGGTCGCAGGGAGGCCAGCAGCCGGCGGGCGAGCTTGTGCTCGCTGAACCTGGCCACGGCGTCGAAGGCCGCGTCGACCAGGGCGTGGGTGCCGCATTCGGTCAGTGCCATCAGGCGGACCTGCGGGTGTCCGCTCTGGTTGACTCCGCCCTTGCCGGTGAAGCCGAACTCGGCGGCGTTTGCCGAGGTGTCGGGGACGTCCAGCGCGGTGCCGTCCCAGGCGACCAGCCGCAGCCCGAAGGCGAACGCGCCCGGAGTGACGGTCGTGGCCAGCGTGCCGCACCGCCGCTCGAAAAGCGCCTGCAGCGGCTTGTCGCCCAGCCGCTGCCGGGCCCGTTTCAGGGCCGAACTGGTGGGCAAGCGCTGCACACGCAGGCCCGGCAGATACCGCAGCTTCTCCGTCAACGTGCGCAGGACCGACCGGTATCTGGGCGGCCCGGCACTGTCGGAGCTGCTGAACAGGCACAACGCCAGGACGAAGTAGACCACCGCCCGGGCCGGCAACAACCGGCGGCGACGCTCGCCGCAGCCGGTCAACTCCACGACCTCGTCAACCAGTTCAGGGCTGATTTCCTCGGTCAACACACCGAGACGGACATGCTCGCCAAAGCGCCGGTCCGAGGGGACCACCAGCCTGTTCAACGGAGCCTGGCTGCCCTCGGTGATGGCAGACGGCATGCGGGCGATGGCACACTGAGTACCCAACGGAGTTCCCTCGCGGACAGTCGGATCTTGGTCGATCTTCTGTCCTACCGGGAACTCCGTTGCCGTGTCCCGGCCTCCGCCGACACATCACCAGAAGTGACGGATTACGCAACGTCACCAGGGGATATTCCCACCCAAACCCCGCACCATCAAGTGCCTGACCTGCACCTACGCGCTAACTCACCGGCATTG
>NZ_JBICXE010000180.1:0-1590 GCF_043200155.1 Streptomyces sp. NPDC048473 | reverse complement strand
GACCGGCTCGTAGTAGTGGTGAAGTCCCTGTAATGGGGGCGGAGCGAAGGGGCCGGGTCGTTCGTGACTTGTTCATTCGATCAACCGGAAGTGCTCCGGGAGGAATTGGCGTGGATGAGTTGAAAGCACCGGTCAAGCCGTTCGGTATACCGAAGCTGCTGGTGATGGAGGCTTGGGAGAAGGTCAGGGCGAACAAGGGCGCGCCGGGCGTGGACGCGGTGGCTATCGAGGAGTTCGAGGAGGATCTGCGGGGAAACCTGTACAAGATCTGGAATCGGATGTCCTCGGGCTGCTACTTCCCGCCGCCGGTGCGCATGGTGGAGATCCCGAAGGCGCAGGGCGGCATCAGGGTCCTCGGAGTACCGACCGTGGGCGACCGTGTCGCGCAGACGGTGGTGGCGATGGTGCTGGAGAAGAGGGTCGAGCCGATCTTCCATCCGGACTCCTACGGCTACCGCCCGGGGCGCGGAGCGATCGACGCGGTGGGCACGTGCCGGGAGCGGTGCTGGAAGTACGACTGGGTGGTCGATCTCGACATCAAGGCGTTCTTCGACTCGGTGCCGTGGGACTTGATGCTCAAGGCGGTGGGCTCGGTCTGTGAGCTCCCCTGGGTCCTGCTTTATGTCAAGCGGTGGCTTGCTGCCCCGCTGCAACATGCGGACGGTGTGCTGATCGAGCGCGCCAAGGGCACCCCGCAGGGATCAGCGGTATCTCCCGTCCTGGCGAACCTGTTCATGCACTACGCGTTCGACATGTGGTTGCACCGGGCCTTCCCGGACGTCCGCTTCGAACGGTATGCCGACGACGCGGTCATCCACTGCCGCAGTCTCGCCGAGGCGAGAGCGGTGCTGGCCGCGCTGGATGCGCGCATGGACTCGGTCGGCCTTCAACTACACCCCGACAAGACGCAGATCGTCTACTGCCGGGACGCGAACCGCAAGAGTTCTTTCGAGCACACGAGGTTCACGTTCCTGGGCTACGACTTCCGCGAGCGCACCGTGGACGGGCGGAAAGGACTGTTCCGGAGTTTCTCTCCGGCGGTCTCGGACAAGGCCCTGAAGCGGATGGGCGAGGTGGTGCGTTCCTGGCGCCTGCACCGGTGGGTGCAGGGCGAGGCCCGAGACCTCGCGGACTGGATCAATCCGGTCGTGCGGGGATGGATGCAGTACTACGGGGCCTACAACAGGTCGGCCCTCTATCCCCTCCTGAAACGGATCAACGCCTACGTGGTCCGGTGGCTGCGCGGGAAGTACCGGAGGCTGCGGCGAAGCTGGTCGGCGACCTTCCGTGCGTGGTGGTCCGGGGTTGATCGACATCCCCGGCTTCTCGCGCACTGGGTTTGGGTGACCGAGCCCGCCCGGGTCTGGTGACCAGGACGACAAGAGCCGTATGACCGGAGACGGTCACGTACGGATCTGTGGGAGCCCGGGGGCGAAATCCCCCCGGGCCACCCGACTTCGCCCAGGAATACCGGTGACGGAGAAGTACGAGTTCATCGACGGCGAGGCCGGTAACTTTCCCGTGCAGCGGATGTGCACCTGGGCGGGAGTATCCACGTCGGGCTTCTACCACTGGAGATCGAGGCCATTG
>NZ_JBICXE010000179.1:0-1610 GCF_043200155.1 Streptomyces sp. NPDC048473 | reverse complement strand
CGTGAGACGGCAGGATGTCGCGCGGCAGGAGCACCTTCTTTTCCACCGCTGCCGCGTCAGCGGTGTTCCGCGGGGGTCGGAGGCACGATGCCCGGACGGGTCGTTGGCTTCCCGCGTGATGAACGCGGCTACCCCGTCCCTGCGGAGAACGCCTGGGTCCGTGGCAAACCACAGCTGGCGCTCCAGGACTTCCGCCGCTCCGGGACTCTGTGGGCAGGCGCGTGTTGCGCGATCTGCGGCCTCGCTCTGGGCAACGACGTGCCCTATCGGCTGTTCGCCGACGACGAGGTCTACCCGACACTGAAGGCGGGGGCCTGCACACGATTCGACGGCCCCGGCCACCGCGAATGCATGCTCTTCTCCGGCGCGACGTGTCCCTTCTTCGTCTCGCCCGCCTCTCGGCGAAGCCAGGACCACCACGACGTGCCCAAGGGAACGAAACGCGGCGCGCGCCTCGCTGATCGGCTTCGAGAGGGTTCTGCTCGCCGTGGACCAGGAGCCGCCGCACCAGGTCTCGTTCAACTACCAGGGCATCGTGGAGAACCTGTCGTTCGAACTGGGCAAGGACCTTGCCACACAGCTGAGCGCCACTGAGCCGCCCACGGGAGCGGCGTCGGTGCGCTCTACCTTCTTCCTGGGAGGCCCCAGCCATTCGTAGGGTTGCGGCACCCAGGGGAGCCGGGTGTGGCTCTCGGTGCGCTGCCGCCTTGTGGCTCCACATGCTTGGCCGCCCGGCTCCCCACGACGACTCGGCCGCCGATTAGGAAGTGCGAACAAGTCGCTGAGTAGAGCAATGCCGGCGAGGTCGTCCGTGGCACGAATCGTACGAACGAGCACGTCAGGAGCGCGATGAGCCGGATATGGGTGGGGATCGACAGCGGCAAGGGCCACCACCACGGCCTTGCATTGGACGCCGGCGGAAAGACCCTGTTGTCGCGGCGGGTCGCCAACGACGAGCCCGAGCTGCTGAAGCAGATGGGTGACGTCCTGGCCCTGGCCGACTGCCGCAAGGTCACCTGGGCCATCGACATGACCGGCGGGGAGCCCGCGCTGCTGCTGGCCCTGCTGATCAACCATGGCCAGGAAGTCCTCTACATCCCCGGCCGCTTGGTGAACCGAGCATCCGACGGTTACCGAGGTGAGGGGAAGATTGATGCCCGCGACGCCTACGTCATCGCCGACCAGGCCAGGATGCGCCGCGACTTGCGGCCCGTCTGCCCCGGCGACGAATCCGCCATCGAGCTCAAGCTGCTGACCGGCCGCCGTACCGACTTGGTCGAGGACCGCACCCGCGTGGTGAACCGGCCGCGCGGCACCCTGCTGAGCATGTTCCCGGCCCTGGAGAGGGCCCTGGACATGACGAATACCGGCCCGCTCAAGCTCCTTACGGGCTGCCAGGCCCCGGCCTGGATCAGCCGCGCCGGCACCGCGCGGCTGATGAAGTGGCTGGCCAATCGCAAGGTCCGCAACGCGCGATCCCTTGCCGAAGCGGCCGTTGAGGCCGCCGAGCGCCAGCACACAGCTGTCCCCGGGGAGAAGACCATCGCGAAGCTGGTCCACACCCTGGCCGAGGAGGTGATGGCCCTCAACGAGCAGATCTCCGAGATGGA
>NZ_JBICXE010000178.1:0-1612 GCF_043200155.1 Streptomyces sp. NPDC048473 | reverse complement strand
GTGAGGTAGTTCAGGGTGCGCGTGGACAGCGGCAGACGGCACTGGTAGACCAGGGACACGGTGTCCCCGGCGTGCTCTTTGGTTTTCGTCACACAATTCCAACAGCCGCCGGGGGCACCTTGGTTACGCCCCGATCGCCGCGCGGACCGGTCACGGGCGGGTGGTGAACTTCCCGTCGGGTCGTTTGTGCAGCCAGCCGCGGTCGGCCAGCTTCGTCAGCTTCCCGCGCAACGGCTCCAGCTTGCCCCGTACGCCCACCTCCAAGCCCAGCACCTCGCCGATCTGCCGGGTGGCGACCGGACCGGCGGCCTGCCGCACCGCGGTCAGGATGCGCTGGTACTCCGCCGGCAGCGCGGACTCAGCCACCCCCGGACCACGGTCCGGGACCAACCCGTTCTCGGGCGGATCCGTCGCTGTGCGACCTCCAGCAGCGCGTAGCGACAGCAGACAGGCCCTCGTGGCTCCGGTCAACTCATCCGGGGCGCGTTCGGTCCGCTACCCGATCTGCCCTGCTCTCCGCATAGTCCCCGAAAGTCGGCATCTGCGCCCTCCCCTACTCACCGGCCCCTCCGGCAGCCCTTCCACCCTCCCCAGCCGGAACCACGGCCAATCACGTGTGCCCCCGCGTCCGGCCTGGTGTGGGCGTCTCGCCCTGCCCGGGTCCGTCCACGACCTGACCGCCGCACGGACCCACGGGATCATCGACGCGCTCGCCGCAGCCGAGCTGAAGTGCTGGGCGGACAAGGCGTACCAGGGAGCCGGCCACCCCGTCCGCGTCCCGTTCCGAGGCCGTCGGCTCAAGCGGTGGAAGCGCCGACACAACAGCAGTCGATCCGCTGCCTGGTCGAGCAGGCCATGGCAGTCCTGAAGAGCTGGCGGCTCCTTCGAAAGCTCCGCTGCAGTACCAACCGCATCACCGCGATCGTCCACGCCGTACTCGTCCTCCATCACGCATCAGCGTGAGGTTGGAAAAGGCTCACTGACACCACCCCACCCACTCACACCCTGGTTGAGGCCGCTCGGCCACCTGGTGGCGGCGGCGCGGCAGACGAGGGCCTGGGCCGCTCCCGCGGCGGCTTCACCACCCAAGCCCACCGGTGCACGGATGTTTGCACCAGAGCGAACGTCCGCGGGGGCGCTGGGCGCCGTGCGCTGACGGGCACGGGCGCATGCGCTGCCGGGCAAGGCGATGCCGTGGTGCCGTCTAGCGTCGCTCGGGTACGCACAGCACGGCACCGCAGGAGACGGAACATGACCATCAGCTCCCATCACGTGAGCGGCAGCCAGCCGTGGCTGCACCAGAAGGGCAAGGTGATCCAGGACTTCGGGACCGTCAAGCAGTTCCCGCTGGGCCTGTCATACGAAGCCCGGATGTACTCGTGCCAGCGCCTGAACAAGGTTCTGGCGGACACGCAGATCCTCTACGGGCTCTACAAGAAGCACCACTGGCTGATGCGCGGCGCGACCTTCTACCAACTGCACCTGGTCCTGGCCAAGCACGCGGGCGAGCAGCTGGAACTAGGGCGCGTATCGGGTTGTGATCAAGAGGTTGCCTGGGTGAGGTCTTTGATCCAGATCATCGAGGCGCGGAGGTGGAGCCCGGCGAGGTAGC
>NZ_JBICXE010000177.1:0-1654 GCF_043200155.1 Streptomyces sp. NPDC048473 | reverse complement strand
TGAATGATCACGGATCCCGTGTCCGCTCTGTCGCCCTCCCCAACTCGCTGCATCCTCACGCCAGTTGGGCGACTCGGGAACTTGCGCAAGCCCTGACTCCCACGGCCCCCACGTCCGCTACACCCTCAACGAGAACCCATTGAGTTTCCGATCAATACAGGTATCCGGCGGAGTTCCGGGGCGCGCCCAATGACCGCTGTGGGCAACACCGTTGTGCTCGCCGACCGCACGTCTTGATGCGTCTGAAAGGTCGAGAAGGAGGAGATCACAGTTTGGTAAGAAGTGGACGTCATGGAAGTAGGCATAGCCTGGCGATCACTACGAAACCAGGCATCGCATCCCTGTACAGCGATGATGAGTCGAGCCATACTCAGCTTTGTCCAGCCAGCGGGCTGCAGACCTCTCACTTCGGCGGCGAGATTCCTCGTGAGCCTGTGGGTATGAGTCTTTCATGATGCGTGGAATCCTCCCCCGTACCGCTTACGTATGCCCCTCCGCCCCGCGTTCAGGGAGAACCTCCCAATGCATCGTTCCACATTCAAACGCACCATCGGTGCGGCCGGGCTGAGTTCCTTGACTGCCGCGATATCCGTCGTGGCTTTCGGCTCCGCCCAGGCATCGGCCACCCCGCAGCAGTGCGGCCAGGTGCGCATCGAGAACTCGAAGGACGGCGGACAGACCTGGTCCGTCAACGGCAGGCTCGACGGTGCCGCACCAACGAAGATCTCCGTCCGGCTGACCGGCGAAGTCAAGCAGGGCTGCGAATACCCGGTCTCGCTGGCTTCCTACAGCGCGGAGGGTGCGACCTGGGAGACCTCCGGCAAGCAGGAGTTTCTCGGCTGGGACACCGTCAAGCTGAACAGCGAGAAGACCGAGGCCTCGCTAGACGTGAGCGCCTTCGCGCCGTCCTGCTCCGGCCAGATCGACATGTACGGCAACAGCAACAAGTACGACGGCACCGGCGGCCACGCTCTGCCGCAGTACCCCTCCGTCAT
Organism: Streptomyces sp. NPDC048473; assembly: GCF_043200155.1. Lineage (NCBI taxonomy): Bacteria > Bacillati > Actinomycetota > Actinomycetes > Kitasatosporales > Streptomycetaceae > Streptomyces > Streptomyces sp. NPDC048473. Next base: position 659 of record NZ_JBICXE010000177.1, on the reverse strand, counting down.
CACGCCGGATGACCTGATCACCGTCTGGAACGGCGGTGCGCCCTGTGAGTCCGCGCCCTCAACGCCGCCCGCCTCGCCGAGCGAGCCGAGCACCCCCTCCCCGAGCGAATCGGAGACCTCGAGCGACTCACCTTCGCCGTCCTCCACCGTTCCCCCGGCGAGCACCGAACCCCCGACCGGTAGCCCAATTGCGCAACCGGCTTCCACGACGCCCACCGAGAACCTCGCCGAAACCGGTGGCAACAGCTCACAGCTGGTGGCCTTCAGCTTCGCCGGCGCGGCGCTGCTGGCGAGTGGCGGTGGCGCTGTCTATTTCATCCGCCGTCGCAACCGCACCCCCACCAGCTATTGACCCGAAACGCTTGTGATTCTGGGTCGTTGGGCTGGGTGTGAGTAATCTGGTGGGGGACGCGCGGCATCTGTCGACGGCGGCGCAGGAGGTTCTGCGGTTGCGGGCGGTGGCCGCGCTCGTGGCAGGGCGGGACCGTGAGGACGTTGCGGCGCTGGCATGAGGAGACCTGGTCGGCGATCCGGACGAAGGCGAGGGCGGCGAGGTCTTCTTCGCCGACCAGGTCACCGGTCGGACGTGGGGCGAGAAGGGGCGCACCCCGATCGTGCGGCGCACGGGCAACCGGTTCTCGGTGAACGCGATGTCCGCG
>NZ_JBICXE010000176.1:0-1684 GCF_043200155.1 Streptomyces sp. NPDC048473 | reverse complement strand
CCTGCTGCGTGAGTGGCAGGGCCAGACTCGTCATGTGGCGATGGGTGAGTGGGTCGGTGAGACCGTCGGGCCGGACGTGTGGGAGACGTGTCGGGATCTGATCCCGGCGGGGAGTGTGTTCGCGTTCTTGGCCGAGCATCGAGGGCGGCTGTTTCCGGCTCAGATGTTCGCGGACATGTATCCGTCGGCGAACGGGCGGCCCAGTATGCCGCCGCAGATCCTGGCCGCCGCGATCACTGTGCAGGCCCTGCACGGGCTGTCGGACTTCGAAACGGTGCAGGAACTGCGGTGCGATCTGCGGTGGAAGGCCGCGTGCGGGCTGGGCCTGCATGACATGGCGTTCGATCCGTCGCTGCTGGCCTACTTCCGCCGCCGGCTGGCCCGTTCCGCCCGTCCGAACCGGGTGTTCGAGGCTGTACGCGAAGTCGTCAAAGCTACCGGGGTCATCAAAGGCAAGCACCGGCGGGCGCTGGACTCCACCGTGCTGGACGACGCGGTCGCCACCCAGGACACCGTCACCCAGCTCATCGCCGCCGTCCGGGCGGTGATCCGCGAGGTCCCCAAAGCCGCCGAGGTGGCAGCGGTGCGGTGCACCGCCCATGACTACTCCGACCCGGGCAAACCCCGCATCGCCTGGAACGACGAGCAGGCCCGCGCCGAGCTGGTCGACGCGCTGGTCACGGACGCGCTGCGGCTGCTGGGCCACCTGCCCGAACAGCAGCTCGGGGAGAAAGCCGCGAACGCGGTGGGCATCCTGGCCCTGGTCGCCGGACAGGACGTCGAGCCCGCCGAGGACTCCGACGGCCGTGACGGACGCTGGCGTATCACCCGGGGCACCGCCCCAGGCCGGATGGTCTCCACTGTCGATCCCGAAGCCCGGCACGTCCACAAGACCCGTAGCCACCAGCAGGACGGCTTCAAGGCCCACCTGGCCATCGAGCCCGAGACCGGGTTATACACCGCCGTCGCCCTACGACCCGGAGCCGGAGCTGAGCACCACGAGGCCGCCGTCGGCCTCGAACTCCTGGCTGACGAGGACGAACCGGTGGACGCCTTCGGGGACACCGCCTACTCCACCGGCGACGCCCGCCAGGCCCTCGGCGAGGCCGGACACCGGCTGTTCCTCAAGCCCGCCCCGTTGCGGCCTGCTGTCCCGGGCGGCTTCACTCTCGACGACTTCATCATCGACACCATCGCCGCCACCGTGACCTGCCCCGCCGGACACACCGTCGGCCTGTCCGGGCCCGGCGGGCAGCACCACCAGCGCAAGGCTGTCTTCAAGGATCTGTGCCCCGGATGCCCCCTGCGCGAGCAGTGCACCAAAGCCAAGGCCGGCCGCATCCTGACCATCCGGCCGCACCACGACCTCCAAGCAATCGCCCGCCACCAGGCTGCCACCGATCCCGACTGGCAGGCCGATTACCGCCGCTGGCGACCACCCGTCGAACGGGCCGTCGCCTGGATCGTCCACCACGGCAACCGAAAACTCCGCTACCGCGGCACCATCAGCAACAACACCTGGCTCCACACCCGAGCCGCCGCCCTCAACCTCCGCCGACTGATCAACCTCGGACTCACCCACACCGGCACCACCTGGGCCATCGTCCCCAACACCGCATAGCAACAAGGGGCACCCCTGCCGGGACGCCCCTCCAACAACCAAGATCTTCATCGGCCTTCTAGG
>NZ_JBICXE010000175.1:0-1697 GCF_043200155.1 Streptomyces sp. NPDC048473 | reverse complement strand
GAGCTCGTCAACGCCGACCTCAAGCACAGCCTGCCCAAAGGCCACCGGGCCCGGAACCAGGCCGAACTCGCGGCCGAGACCCGCCGCTTCTTCCGCAGACGCCAACGCCAGCCCCACATCGTCCGCGGCTACTTCCACGGCCCCCACGTCCGCTACACCCTCAACGAGAACCCTTTGAGTTTCTGATCAATAAGCATTGATGCCCTATCATTACAAATTAGATATTTAGCATATTTTAAACGATTCTCCCTTCCTGGAGGATGGCGCAAATTGACTGCTCCAGGTAGGCAACTATCCCTTCTCATTCGATCTTGCCGCCTCGCGACGCTCTGACCGGAAAACTCGACGGCGCGGTGGACACGGCGAGATAGCCCCTCGGCGGTGACGGTCGAGGGGCTCTCGTGGGGTGGTGGGGTCGTGCGTCAGGCGGCTGCCGGGGTGAGGGTGACGTCGTGGCCGAGGGCCTTGAGCTGGCGGACGAGGTCCCGGCTCTTGCGGCCCGGGTCGAGGTTGCGGGTGTCGGCGTACACACTTACGTAAGTGTATACGCCGACACGGGGTGGCGTCGGGGAAGCGGGAGCGGATCCAGTGCTGCTGTTCTTCGATGACCGCGACGACCTCGCGGTCGACGAGGATGTTGTCCGGCGCGATATCGATCTTGCTCTGTGCGTAGTGGAACCGGGCGACCTCCTCGCCCTCGGCGGCATCGACCGTCCGGTCGGGGACCGGGGAGAGGCACTCGAACAGGCAGGTGCGGATCTCGCTGGCCCGACGGCCGGTGAGGATCTGCAGCAGGATCATGCGCATGGCTTGCGCATCGTCGAAACCACGGGCGATGGCCTGCGAGCCGTCGCCGCGGGTGACGGTCATCTGTTCGTCGCGACCCAGGCCGAGTAGAGGCAGGGCCGCGGGAATCTGGGCGAGCGCGTGGTCGTCGACGTAGTACTCGTCGTTGAGTTCCCGCTGGCGAGGGATGCGGGAGACCTGACGGATCCAGCCGGCTGCGTGCGCGTCGGTGACCCGGGACCATGGGGCAGGCCCGAGCACCTGGCGGGCCTCGATCGGGTTGGCCGCGATGAACGCGAACAGCTCGGCGACGGCCCGCAGATCGTCGTTGACCTGGCGCGGGTGGACCGGCTTGTCGGCGAAGCGCCGCTCGGACTGACGGGTTAGCCGGTTGACGGGATCGGCGTCCCGCCGGCAGAAGGCAGCGGCCAGCTGAACCGCGTGAGCGGGGTCCCCCAGCACGTCCAGCGGATCAGCGAAGGTCGACAGCCACCGGTCGAAGCGGACGAAACAGTGCATCCGCTCCTGGCTCACCGTCGACCAACGCAGGACGCCGGCCTCCAACTGGGTGCCCAGGCACCACTTCACCGCCTCCGCAGCCACGGATGGCTGATCTTGGAGGGTGAACAGCCGTAGTGGGCCTGCGGTTCGTGCCGCGACAGCGGGATGCGCGGATCGCATCGCGGGTGCCACTCGTCCAGGCTCCACCAGGGCTCCTGCGAACACCGGACGAGCAGGGCCAACCGGGAGAAACGGAAGATCACCCGCAGGCGGGCGACGCTGCCGTGCGGCGGGAGCCGCCCCCAGCGGGTGGCGTATTGATCGGAAACTCAATGGGTTCTCGTTGAGGGTGTAGCGGACGTGGGGGCCGTGGGAGTAGCCGCGGACGATGTGGGGCTGGCGTTGGTGTC
>NZ_JBICXE010000174.1:0-1697 GCF_043200155.1 Streptomyces sp. NPDC048473 | reverse complement strand
GGTGTGGGAGGTGGTGGTGTGGGAGGTGGTGGTGTGGGAGGTGGTGGTGTGGGGCAGGTCGGGGGAGTCCGGGTTCAGCAGTGTGTCGCCCGAGGAGGCCGACGAGGCGGACCGGATCGAGGTCGTGTCGCTGAGGTCGTCCCCGCCACCCGCCGCCGGCCCGGCGTTGTCCAGCAGCCCCACACTGGGCTCCCCGCCCGGCCGGATGGTGAACCGGTACGGGGTTGTGCCGTCGTTGATCCGGGAGCCGGGACCGGGGACCGGATTGACGGATCCCGCCGGGGGCAGGTCCGGCTTGGGCGGCAGGACCAGGTCCCGAAGGCCCGCGCCCAGGCTCAGCGCGTTCCGGGTGAGCGCGTGACTCAGCAGACCCCCTGCGCCGCCCGCGACGCCGGTCGCCACACTGGTGGTGAACCTCCCCGTGGTGAACAGGTTGTACAGGCCCTCGGAGGCGTTCTGGTGCGCCACGTTGGCGACGGCGTCACCCAGGAAGCCGCTGAACTTGCGTCCCCAGTCCGTGGACAACGCGTCCGCGACCCCGTGGGACAGCGCGGAACGCAGACCGCTCCCCAAACCCGGCGGCAGACCGTCCAGACTCCGGAACAAAATGTCACCGAAGTCCTTCCTCCCGAACCCGGCCAGGAAGCCATCAGCCCACTTCCCGCCCAGCAGACGCGCCGGACCGGCACCCATCACACCACCGAAGTCCCGGGCGAAGAGGCTGCCGGCACCGGCCCTGAAGGCATCGCGTGCGCCACCGTTCACCTCACCCATCTCGAACCTCTGCGCGAGGTTCGCCGCGGTGATGCCGAGGTCCCGGCCGAACCCCCCACGGCCCCCCACACCACCCACCGGGCCCGAACCGACATCGTCACCCGACTTCCCACCGAGATCCCGGCCCAGCCCCCCGGAAACATCCCGGCCCACATCCGTGGAGATGTCCCGGCCACCCCCCGCCATGGCACGGTCCACGCCGCCCCCGATCTCCCCCGCGATGTCCCGGCCCAGACCCTTGCCGATCAAACCCGCCAGCGCCGAGCCCGCATACGGCACGAAGACCATGAGCGCACCCTGCACCGCACCGAACGCCACGGACTGCCTGAAATACTGGCCACCGTTCTCCGTGTGCTTGCCCTCACCGGCCAGCGACCACCGGACGAAAATATCCATCGCCGCACCCAGACCGACGTTCAACGCCTCATACATACCGACCGTCGCCAGCAACCGGAGCAGAAAACTCCGCAGAATCAACCGGTAGAGCGCCCTCAGGAACGACTGCTCCATCAGAGCCGCGATCGGGTTGAACACCGCCATGATCAGCGTCAACGCCCACTCGAAAAGGAACTGCACCACCTGAACGATGATCATCCGGTTCGTGTAATCGATCTGATAACCCGTCTCCCGGGCATAACCAGATATCTTCGCAGCAGTGTCCTTGAGATTCTTCACATAATCCGCGCCGGCACCACTGCCGAACGTCGACATCGCCTTCGCGTAAGCCTCGTTCCACCGACCACTGCCCGCACCCGCAACCGACTTCGCGATCTGCCCGATCAGCTCCTGGAACCCATCCAGAGCCTCCACCAGAGCACTGTGCGGCAACTCCACCTCGCCACGCATACGCGAGGAACTCCCACGCGGAACATGCATACCCGTCAACATCACAACAACACCGTCAAGAAACGGATTCACAGCCA
>NZ_JBICXE010000173.1:0-1751 GCF_043200155.1 Streptomyces sp. NPDC048473 | reverse complement strand
GGTTCCTGGGCGGAAGGGCATGGTCGTCGGGCAGGCTCGGCTTGGTTCCGAAGGTCGACTGCTGAACATGAGGTGAGCCGGTGTTCCGTCCCCGTTCTGGTGAGCACGTTCCGTCCTCGACAGCGCGGGTGGCCCGGGCGAGCAATCCCCGGGACACGACCGCGATGTGGGTACGGGACCGGCTGGACGGCCTGTGGCACGACGAGGACTTCGACGCCTGGTACCCCCGGGACGGGCGGCCCGGCCTGTCACCGGCCCAGCTCGCCACGGTGAGCGTGCTGCAGTTCCTGCTGAACCTCTCCGACCGGCAGGCGGCCGAGGCGGTGCGCTGCCGGATCGACTTCAAGTACGCCCTCGCGCTCGAGCTGGACGATCCCGGCTTCCATCACAGCGTGCTGTCCGACTTCCGCGACCGGCTGGCCCAGGACGACCGCGCCGATGCCCTTCTGGACCTCGCGCTGGCCCGGCTCAGGGAAGCGGGGCTGGTCAAGGCGCGGGGGCGGCAGCGTACCGACTCCACCTACCTGCGGGCCGCCGTGCGCGAACTGACCAGGCTGGAACTGGTGTTGGAGACGGTCCGCGCCGCCCTGGAGGAGTGCGCCCGCACCACCCCGGAGCTCCTCGACGGCCTGGTGGACGAGGACTGGGCCCTGCGCTACGGGCGGCAGGTCCGCCTGGTCAGCCAGCCCAGCCATCCGGCCGCCCGGCTCAACCAGGCCGGCAACGATGCCGCCGACCTCCTCGAGCGCGTCCGCAGCCGCCGCCCGGACACGGCGCCGGGGCCCGCGACGGAGGCGCTGCGTCAGATCATGGTGCAGCACTTCCTCATCGTTGCCCCGGCCGACTGCGTCCGCGGGCCGAGAAGGACGGTCTGCCGCCAACCGGCCGGCGCCTGGAGTCGCCCTACGACCCCGAGGCCCGCTACACGCGCCGCGGGCACCGGACCTGGGTCGGCTATCTCGCGCATGCCACCGAGACCTGCGACGAAGACAGCATCAACGTCATCACGGACGTGGCCACCACCGTCCCCACCGGCGACAGCGTGGCCTTGCCCGGCATCCACACCCGACTCAAGCGCCGCCGCCTGCTGCCCGCCGAGCACCTCGTCGACACCGGCTACACCTCCGTCGTCCTCCATGACGCCGCCGCCCGCACCCACCGCGTCACCATGGTCGGCCCGCTCAGGACCAACAACTCCCGGCAGCGCAAGACCGGCGACGGGTTCGCCCGGGAGAACTTCATCATCGACTTCGACCACCGCGAGGTCACCTGCCCCAACGGCCAGGTCAGCGGCAACTGGAACGAGCTTCCGGCGATGGCCCCTTTCACGGTGGTCCGGTTCGACAAGCGGCAGTGCGGGCCGTGCCCCGAAAAGTCCTCGTGCACCTCCGGGGCGGCACGGACCGTGAACTTCCTCCCCCAACACCTCCACGAACTCCAGGCCCGGAACCGCTCCGACCAGCAGGACCCGCAGTGGCAGCGGCTCTACGCCTCACGCTCCGGCATCGAGGGCACCATGAACGAGCTGGTCAACGGCCACCGGATGCGCCGCTGCCGCTACCACGGCGTGTCCAAGGCCCACGTCCAGCACGTCCTGACCGCGATCGCCGTCAACATCGAACGCCTCAGCACCCAGGAACCGGCAGACTCCACCTACCGCCCCCGCTCACCGACGGCGTTCCAGCAGTACCTCGACGAGAACGAATTACCCCGCCCCCGCTGGTGGCGCCAAGGGCAATGATCAAGAAATT
>NZ_JBICXE010000172.1:0-1760 GCF_043200155.1 Streptomyces sp. NPDC048473 | reverse complement strand
GTTAGGGCCTGCGGAGAAACAAGTCGTTGCTTCCGTCGTTGCTCGTCGTTGTTGTGCTATGGGGATGTCGGAGGGGACCGAGGCAGGGCTGGCGGCGAAATTCCAGGCGTTGTTGCCGCATCTGGACGAGCGTCAGCGCCGGTTGGCTATGGGGGCGGAGGCCCGGTCGTTGGGGCATGGAGGGATCCGGGCAGTGGCCCGTGCGGCCGGGGTGCGCGAGGGCACTGTCTCGCGTGGAGTGGCAGAACTGGATTCCGGGGTGGGCCCGTTGGGCCGGGCCCGCCGGGAGGGCGGAGGCCGCAAGCGTGCGGTGGATCTCGATCCTGGGCTGCGGCCTGCCCTGCTGGCCCTCGTCGAGCCGGACATGCGGGGTGACCCGATGTCGCCGCTGCGCTGGACGACGAAGTCGACCCGCCACCTGGCCGACGAGCTGACCCGGCAGGGCCACCGCATCTCAGCGGAGACCGTGGCCGACCTGCTGCGCGAGGAAGGTTTCAGCCTGCAGGGCAACGCCAAGACCGTCGAGGGCAGGCAGCACCCGGACCGCGACGGCCAGTTCCGCTATATCAACGAGCGGGCCAAGGAGCACCAGGCTGCGGGGGACCCGGTGGTCAGCGTCGACACCAAAAAGAAGGAAGTCGTCGGCAACTACAAGAACGCCGGCGCCGAGTGGCACCGTGAGGGCGAACCGGTCCAGGTACGGACGCACGACTTCCCGGACCCGGAGCTGGGCAAGGCCATCCCGTACGGGATCTACGATCTGGCAGCGAACACCGGATGGGTCAGCGTGGGCACGGACCACGACACCGCCGCGTTCGCCGTGGAGTCCATCCGCCGCTGGTGGCACAGCCAAGGGCGCGGCGCCTATCCGCACTCCCGGAGGCTGCTGATCACCGCGGACGCGGGCGGCTCGAACGGCTATCGCACCCGGGCCTGGAAGGCCGAACTGGCCGCTCTGGCCCTGGAGACCGGCCTGGAAATTACCGTCTGTCACTTTCCGCCAGGTACTTCAAAATGGAACAAGGTGGAGCACCGGCTGTTCTCCCACATCACGATGAACTGGCGCGGCAGGCCCCTGACAAGCCACGAAGTCATCGTGAACAGCATCGCCGCGACGACCACCGGCACCGGGCTGACGGTGCACGCCGAACTCGATACCACCGCCTACGAGACCGGAGTCCGGATCGTCGACCGGCAGATGGATGCCCTGCCCCTGCACCGCCACGAGTGGCACGGCGACTGGAACTACACGCTGCGGCCCGAGGCGTATGACCAAGTCAGTGACGTACCGGACCCCTTCGACCAGCCCAGCCCCGACCTTGCGTGGCTGTGTCACCCGGCCCTGACCGGAATGCCGACCCAGGAGTGGGACACGCTGATCACCACACTCACCGCCCTCCACGAGGACCAGCGGGAAGCACACCTGGACAAACGGCGCGGCCACCGGCCCCGCCTGGCGGCCCCGGGCACCGGACGGCGCCCCGTCCTCACCCTCGCCGACCGGCTCCTGGCCACCCTCCTCCATTACCGGCTCGGGCTCCCGCAGGTCGCCGTCGCCCGCCTCTTCACCGTCACGCCCTTCACCATCAACCGGCGCATCCGCGACATCCGCCAACTCCTCAGCACGGCTGGACACATCATCCATCGCACTGACCAGCAACTCACCACCCTGGAGCACCTTTACGACCACGCGAGCGCGGTAGGCATCACCGTCCCGCTCAAGATCAAGACAGCGAGTTAATGATCCGCAAGCCCTTAGC
>NZ_JBICXE010000171.1:0-1822 GCF_043200155.1 Streptomyces sp. NPDC048473 | reverse complement strand
GTAGGAGAGCCGGCGTGAGCTTGAGGATCGTTGTCTGTGTGAAGTACGTGCCCGACGCCACCGGCGACCGGCACTTCGCCGATGACCTGACGCTGGACCGTGAGGATGTCGACGGTCTGTTGTCGGAGCTGGATGAGTACGCGGTGGAGCAGGCGCTGCAGATCGCGGGCGGGGCGGACGACGCGGAGATCACTGTGCTGACGGTGGGTCCGGAGGATGCCAAGGACGCGTTGCGCAAGGCGCTGTCGATGGGTGCGGACAAGGCCGTTCACGTCGAGGACGACGATCTGCACGGCACGGACGCCATCGGTACGTCCCTCGTGCTGGCCAAGGCCGTCGAGAAGGCCGGTTACGACCTCGTCATCTCCGGTATGGCGTCCACCGATGGCACGATGGGTGTGGTTCCCGCGCTGCTGGCGGAGCGTCTGGGTGTTCCGCAGGTCACTCTGCTCTCCGAGGTCTCCGTCGAGGACGGGGTCGTCAAGGGCCGCCGTGACGGTGACACGGCCTCGGAGCAGCTGGAGGCCTCCCTGCCGGCGGTGGTGTCGGTGACGGACCAGTCGGGTGAGGCGCGTTACCCGTCGTTCAAGGGCATCATGGCGGCGAAGAAGAAGCCGGTCGTGTCCTGGGACCTGGAGGACCTGGGGATCGAGGCGGACGAGGTCGGCCTGGCGGGCGCCTGGACCGCGGTCGACTCCGCGGCGCAGCGTCCGGCCCGTACGGCGGGCACGATCGTCAAGGACGAGGGTGAGGGCGGCAGGCAGCTGGCCGAGTTCCTTGCGGGCCAGAAGTTCATCTAGCCCGTCCTTTTTCGCCCCGTCGTTTCTTCGCAATCCGCAGGAGATTGAAGTCCCATGGCTGAAGTTCTCGTCTATGTCGACCACGTGGACGGTGCCGTCCGCAAGCCCACTCTGGAGCTGTTGACGCTGGCCCGTCGTATCGGTGAGCCGGTCGCGCTCGCGCTGGGTGCGGGTGCCGCCGGGACCGCCGGTGTGCTCGCCGGGCACGGTGCGGTGAGGGTCCTGACCGCCGATGCGCCGAAGTTCGCCGACTACCTCGTCGTGCCGAAGGTCGACGCGCTGCAGGCCGCTGTTGATGCGGTCTCTCCGGCCGCGGTGCTGGTGCCGTCCTCCGCGGAGGGCAAGGAGATCGCGGCCCGTCTCGCGGTCCGGATCGGTTCCGGCGTCATCACCGACGCCATCGACCTGGAGGCCGGTGAGCAGGGCCCCGTCGCCACGCAGTCCGCGTTCGCCGCTTCCTTCACCACCAAGTCCCGTGTCTCCAGGGGCATCCCGGTCATCACGGTCAAGCCGAACTCGGCCCCGGTCGAGGCCGCTGCGGCCGCGGGTGCGGTCGAGGCGCTGAGCGTGGTGTTCTCGGCGCAGGCGACCGGCACGAAGGTGCTGTCGCGGACCCCGCGTGAGTCGACGGGGCGTCCGGAGCTGACCGAGGCGGCGATCGTCGTCTCCGGCGGCCGTGGCGTGAACGGTGCGGAGAACTTCCCCCTGATCGAGGCCCTCGCCGATTCCCTCGGTGCGGCCGTAGGCGCCTCGCGTGCCGCGGTCGACGCGGGCTGGTACCCGCACTCCAACCAGGTCGGCCAGACCGGCAAGTCCGTCTCGCCGCAGCTGTACATCGCGTCCGGCATCTCGGGGGCGATCCAGCACCGGGCCGGCATGCAGACCTCCAAGACGATCGTCGCGATCAACAAGGACGCCGAGGCCCCGATCTTCGACCTCGTCGACTACGGCGTCGTCGGCGACCTCTTCCAGGTCGTCCCCCAGCTCACCGACGAGGTCAAGTCCCGCAAGGGCTGACCCGC
>NZ_JBICXE010000170.1:0-1849 GCF_043200155.1 Streptomyces sp. NPDC048473 | reverse complement strand
GCTCTACAAGAAGCACCACTGGCTGATGCGCGGCGCGACCTTCTACCAACTGCACCTGGTCCTGGCCAAGCACGCGGGCGAGCAGCTGGAACTAGTCGACACCATCGCCGAACGTGTTCAGTCCCTCGGGGGTGTCGCCGTGGGTGATCCCCGGCACGTAGCGGAGATCACGTCCGTCCCACGGCCTCCGGACGGCGTGGAGGAGGTGCCGGCGATGCTGTCCCGGCTGCTGGAGGCGCACGAAGCCATCCTTGTCGATGCCCACGACGCCGCCGCACGTGCCGCCGAGCTGGGTGACGATGGCACCAATGACCTGCTGGTCTCGCAGGTGATCAGGATCGGCGAGCTCCAGTCCTGGTTCCTGGTCGGACACCTGGTCGACACGCCCCTCGTCCGCTCCTGAACCAAGTGCTGCGCTTCCCCTGGCTGCCTGGCCTGCGAAGCGTCCAGACGCAGCGGTCACACGAAAGAGCACGGCTCAAGAGGCAAGCACTGCCCCCTCGGGCATCAGCGAGCCATGCCACGAAAAATTCACAGAGCAATGGAGAGATCATGACTGTGCAGCCCCAGGTTTTTGGCTTCGACGTGCCGTGGGAGTCCCTCTACGGGTACGCCCAGGCGCTGCGGGCAGGCGAGACTCTGTACATCTCCGGCCAGCTGTCTCACGACGCCGCCGGCACGTTCATCGGCGAGGGGGACTTCGAGCTCCAGGCGCGAACCACACTCGCGAATCTGGACCTGGTGCTCAAGAACTTCGGAGCCACCCGCAACCAGATCGTGGAAACCACTGTGTTGCTCAGGAACTTGCGTGAGAACTTCGACGCAACCGCACGTCTCCACGCGGAGTACTTCGGCAAGCACCGCCCGACGAGCACCGTGCTGGGCGTGTCCGATCTCGCGCTGCCGGACCAGCTCCTCGAGATCGGCGCAGTCGTCCGTCTCGACCTCGAACCCTGAGCACGGGAGGAGCGGCGTCCGGACCATGCTTGTTGTGGTCGGGTAGTCGGAGACCATTACAGGCGGAGCATCTCGCGCAGGACTCGCAAGACGGGGACGAGGCTCGACTCGTCGTCCGCGAGGCGAAGCCGTGCGGGCCCATGCTCTGCCAGTAGGGCATTCCTGATCTCTTCAGGAGTCGCTCCGCCTGTGTCCTGCTCGCACCACCCGTTGGGGCAGGCAGTACATGCACCTTCGGTGCCCCACCACAACTGCCCATGGTCGATGTGCTGGCCAACGTCGAGTATCAGCGCGCCACCGCAGTCGTCGCACCGCGCCGTGACCTTTACTCCTTGAGTGATCACCGGGCTCCTCACCGTCGGGTACCAACAAGCGGATACTCCCGCGAGCCTGCCCGTCAGTCGACCTTGCTGCCGCTGATCTGGCAGATGGGCAGCAGGACAGAGGCATCACGCTGCAAGCGCCGCTGGTGGCAAGGGTTCATAGAAGCTGCGCCATTTGAAGTGGCTGGTCAGGGTGCTGGTGTGATGCCGGTTCGGGATGCTCGTGCTGGTCGTGGGCGGCAGTCTGGGGTGTAGATCGTCCGGCGGGGGTGGGTTTGCGGATTCCCGTCCGTCGTCGCGGGTGCCGTTCCTACGCTCCGGCGCATGATGGATCCCGAGGTGCTGGAGCGGATCGCCGCGCGGCGTGCGGAGTTGGACGGACTCGAAGAGCAGCTGGTCAAGCAGCTATCGGAGGTGCGGGCTGAGCGGGACGAGCTCGCCGTGGCCGAGCGGGTGTGGCAGCGGATGAGCGAGCAGCTCGCCGACGAGCGCGCAGAGGCCGGGTCGCCGGTGGTTCAGGTGGCGGGTCGGGCGGTGCGGTTGGTCCCGGACCGTGGTCCGGGGGTGGC
>NZ_JBICXE010000169.1:0-1868 GCF_043200155.1 Streptomyces sp. NPDC048473 | reverse complement strand
TGGCCGTCAATCCGTTTCTCGACGGTGTCGTTGTTTTTCTGACCGGCATGCATGTTCCGCGTGGTAGTTCGGTGCGTATGCGCGCGGAAGTCGAGATCCCGCACAGCGACTTGATGAAGGCTCTTGATGAGTTTCAGGATTTGATCGGGCAGATCGCGAAGTCGGTTTCGGGTGCGGGCAGTGGTCAGTGGAACGATGCGTATGTCAAGGCGATGTCGACGTTCGGTGCGGGTGCGGGCGCGGATTATGTGAAGAATCTGAAGGACACTGCGGGCAGGATATCGAATTATGCCCGTGAGACGGGCTATCAGATCGACTACACGAACCGGATGATCATTGTTCAGGTGGTGCAGTTCCTGTTCGAGTGGGCGTTGACGCTGATTCTGGCGATCTTCAATCCGATCGCGGCGGTTGTCGAGCAGACGTTTTTGAGGGCGCTCTACCGGCTGATCCTGCGCAGTTTTCTGTTGCGGTTGCTGGCGACGATCGGGATGTTCGAGGCGCTCAACGTCGGCCTGGGTGCGGCGATGGATATCTTCGTGCGGTGGTCGCTGGCGAGTGAGGGCAAGTATACGGAGAATGGCGGTCAGTATCTGAGGCAGGCGGTCGCGTTCGGTGCGGTGCAGGGCGCGTTCATGGTCTTCGTGCCGTATGCGGGTTCGGCGCTGGCGGGCCTGATCTCGAAGGCGATCGGCAGGGATGTCGTGGGGAACATCGACAGCCTTGTCGGGCGTGCGTTGTCGGGGGGTGGACGGGACACGGTCAGGGATCTGGGCCGGGAGACGGTCAGGGATCTGGGCCGGGATCTGTCGAGGGAGGGCGGTGATGATCTGGGGTCCGGGCCGGTGGGTGGTGTGGGGGTCCGGGGTGGTTTCGGCCGGGACATCGGTGTCACTGCGGCGAGCATGGCGCAGAGGTTCGAGATGGGCGAGGTCAGTCGTTCCGTCCGTGGCGGTTTCTCGGCGGATGTCGGGAATATTTTTGCCCGGGATCTCGGTGGGGCGATGGGTGTGGGTGGGGCGCGGGAGTTGGGGGAGAAGTGGGCGGGGGCCTTCCTGACGCGGTTCGGGAAGAAGGACTTCGGTGACACGTTGTTCCGGAGTCTGGATGATCTGCCGAGGGGGATGGGCGGGGAGCTGCGCTCCGCGTTGTCGCATGGGGTTGCGGGTGCCCTGTCGACGGACTGGGGGCGCAAGTTCAGCGGTTATCTGGGGGACGCGATCGCGAACGCGGCGCACCAGAACTTTTCCGAGGGTGTGTACAGCCTGTTCACGACGGGGAAGTTCACCACGTCCTGGGAGACGGGTCTGTCGGGTGGCGGCGCGGGTCTGGTGGGGCACATGCTCACCCGCAACGCGGTCGGTCTGGGCGGGGTGATCGGGGACAAGTTCGGTCTGCAGGACAAGTTCGGGTCGTTGTTGTCGGGGCTGGTGAATCCGGCCTCGGGTCCGGGTGACCGGCTTCATGATTTGAAGGCGTCGTTCCGGTTCGCCGGCACTTCCGGGCAGGGCGGTCGGTCCACCGAGGGCCTGTTGGGGCAGGGGTCCGGTGGCGGTGGGGATTTGTTCGGTGATACCGGTTCGGTTCGCTCGTTCGAATCCACTGTGGTGGGCTCCGGATTCAGCGGCCTGTCGGAGGATTCTTCCGACACGACGTTCTCCGACACGACGTTCTCCGACACGGGGTTTTTCGACGACAGGGTGTTCTCCGGCACGAGTTCCGTCGGCACGGGCTTCTCCGACAGGGGCGACGGGACCGCGGCAGTCGGCGGCCAGCAGTTCAACACCGGCCAGAACCCAACCCAGAACCAGAACCCGAGCCATGGCGAGGGCCGGGATCGGGATCGGGATCGGGGGCAGGGGCTGGGG
>NZ_JBICXE010000168.1:0-1925 GCF_043200155.1 Streptomyces sp. NPDC048473 | reverse complement strand
GTTGGGTCGCCCGGGGGAATTTCACCCCCGGGCTCCCACAGAACCGTGCGTAACAGTCTCCCGTTACACGGCTCTTGCCATCTTGATCACCAGAACATCGGAGTCCATGCCCACTGAGCGAAAAGACTTGGATACTGTTTCGTAACCCGCTTCCAGCACGCGTGAGCTTTCTTGAATGTCCGGAGCCGTCGATATTTCTTGCGGACCCAACGCATCAGGTAGGCATTGATGCGCGTCAGGAGGGGATGCAGAGCAGAGCGGTAGTACGCGCCGTAGTACTGCATCCAGCCACGGACGATGGGGTTGACCCACCGCGCGATCTCTTGGAGCGTCATGTGTATCCGCATGTGAATTCGCCAGGAGCGAATTTCTCTGCTGATCTTCTTCAGAGCGTTCTTGCTGATCGCAGGCAAGAAGGCGGTGAAATTCTTCCGACCCTGCTTGCTCCACGCCTCGCGGGCTTGGAATGTGTAGCCAAGGAATGTGAACGACGTGTATTCATGCGAACCCCGCCGCTTTCCATCCCTGCAATACACAATCCTGGTTTTGTCGGGATGCAGACGCAGCCCGACGTTTTCCATCCTGCGCTCCAACGCTTCCAGGACCTGACGGGCCTGGCGCTCGGAGCCGCAGTGCACGACTGCGTCATCCGCGTAGCGCTCGAACTGGATTCCCGGGAACGTCCGGGCGAGCCAGGTGTCGAACGCGTAGTGCATGAACAGGTTCGCCAGCACGGGCGAAACCGCTGAACCCTGTGGAGTCCCTCGGTCTCGTTTCTGCAAGGAGCCGTCGGGCAGTTGGAGCGGGGCGCGCAGCCACCGGTCCACATACAACTTCACCCAAACGGCGTCAGTGTGGGCCTCCACAGCCTTGACAATGAGGTCCCAACGGACGCTGTCGAAGAACTTCTGGATGTCCAGATCGATCACCCAGTCGCGCTTCCAGCAGCGGCGTCGGCACGTCTCAATCGCATCCAGGGCAGATCGCCGAGGCCGGTATCCGTACGAATCTTCATGGAAAATCGGATCCACTCGAATTCCAAGATGCCGGGCAACAACTGTTTGTGCGACCCTGTCGGCGACGGTAGGGATGCCGAGCATCCTAGTTCCGCCGCCATGCTGTTTCGGAATCTCTACACCACGCACCGGAGGAGGGAAGTAAGTCCCTGAGGACATTCGATTCCAGATCTTGTAAAGGTTTCCCTTGAGATCCTTCTCGAAGTCCGCAATGGACTGCCCGTCCACTCCTGGTGCACCCTGATTTCTTTTGACGTCCCGATAAGCCTCCACGACCTCCCACTTATAAATCTCGAACGGCTTGTTCGGAGACTTCAGCTTGTCCATCGGCTCCTCCCGGAGAACTTCCGGTTGACCAGATCCACACAGCCACAGATGACCCGGTCCCTTCGCTCCACCCCCGTTACAGGGGCTTCAGCACTACTACGGGCCGGTCCGCCAGCGTGTCTCGCGACGGTACTCAGCTCCTCGCGGTTCATCCGCTTGGAGAGCTCCCTATCGCGCCCCTATTTGGGACGCCGTATCAAGACACGCCTTCCCACGTTCCATGCAAGAGCAGCAGAACAGGCTCACGCCACCTTCATGCCGGACACCGCCTGGCCAGTAAACGGGTTTCCGCCAGACTTATCCCGGGCGCCAAACGATAACTCCCGGTTTTGATGCCGCTTAATTCGATAACGACACTTCTGCAGTGGTTCACTTGCGTTCGTCTTCCTGTTCCCCACCTGACGCCTCTTGGACGCCTTTTCCACATCGCTCACCACGACGGTCTTTAGCCAACGCAGCATGTGGCAGTTTGAAGCCTCCCCCCGCAGGGCGGCTCCGAAGGGCCATACCTTCATCTCTTGCACAGCACCGCTTTCAGAACTTCGCCTACATAAAGCTCCTCTCAGCGTTCGTGGCACACCG
>NZ_JBICXE010000167.1:0-1928 GCF_043200155.1 Streptomyces sp. NPDC048473 | reverse complement strand
GGTGCCCCTATGGGTTTCGTCAAGCGGTGGGTAACGTCCGTGACGGCTGGTCTTGAGCCGGGGAAAGCCTGATTGACCAGGGGCAACGGCTTTGATCGTTGAGTCTGGCGTTGTGGAACCGAAGGGGTTGTGCGGATGAGGGTTCTGTTCTTTCCCGATGAGGATGGGGTGGACGTCTCGGGCGGTGCGGCGGAACTCGTCGTCCTGGCCCTCGCCCTCGCCGCGGGAAAGGGTGGCACGGAAACCACCACCTCGGCTGAACCGAGCTTCGGGGGCACTGAACTGGCTTCCGTCGAGGTGGTGAGCACCAGCGGCCCGGGTGTCCGTATCCGAGTTGATTCGGAGCGCAGCGCTCTACTCATCGCGGGTGACCGGCGGGGCTTGACGGCTCTCGCTGACGAAGTTCAGTCGATTGCGGAGATGGACGACGGTGGGCACCAGCACATCGAGTACTTCCCGGATCACTACTACCTTGTCGCTGGGTCACTGGCCATGGTCGTAAACAGTCCTCATGGCGGCATGCCGACTCGATGAACGACTGATAGCAGTGGCTGGCTGTGGTTGGTAGAAGGTTCCGTCGCGGAGCATCGCGAAGAGGACGTCGGCCCTGCGTCGGGCGAGGCAGAGCAGGGCCTGGGTGTGGTGCTTGCCCTGACTGATCTTCTTGTCGTAGTAGGCCCGGGAAGCGGGGTCGGACAGGGCTGCGAACGCGGAGAGGAAGAAGGCACGTTTGAGCTGCTTGTTTCCTCTCCTGGAGGGCTGTTCGCCACGAATCGAGGAGCCCGAGTTGCGGGTCGCCGGAGCGAGACCCGCATAGGCGGCGAGGTGGGCGGCTGAGGGGAAGTTGCTGCCGTCGCCGACGTCGATGAGGATCCTGGCTCCGGTCCTGATGCCGACTCCCGGCATCGAGATCAGGACCTTCGAAAGAGGGTGGGACTCCAGCAGTTCTTCGATTCGCCCGGCCAGCAGTTTGCGCTGGTCGAGGACAGCGGCGAGTGAGCCGGCCAGGCTTGGGACGATCAGCGCGGCCGCCTCGGTGCCGGGCACCACCACGGTCTGTTCGTCCAGCGCGGTGAAGATGTCCTCGACCAGTCGCTCGGCCATCCGCGGGGCTTTCGGCCGCAGCAGCGTGACCAGTCGGCGGCGGCCGGCTTTTCGGATCTGGGCCGGTGACCCGAACCGTTCCAGCAGGGTCAGCACGGCCGGGTGCTGCAACCGCGGGCCCAGCACCCGTTCCAGCGATGGATGGATCTGCGTGAGCAGGCCGTGGATCCGGTTGGCGACCCGGGTCGCTTCGCCGGCCAGGTCGTCGTCGAACCCGACGATCATCTCCAGCTCGGCGATCGTCTCGTCTTCGAGGTCTATGGACCGCAGCGTGTGGGGCATCGCGCGGGAGGCGTCCGCGATGATGAACGCGTCTTTCGCGTCGGTCTTGGCTTCGCCGGGATAGAGGTCGGCGATCCGCCGCATCGTTAATCCGGGCAGGTAGGCGACCTGGCAGCCCATGTCCCTCGCCACCGCCAGCGGCAGGGCTCCGATCGAGGCCGGTTGGTCGACGACCACCAAGACCGTCCCGTGCTTGGCCTGCAACTTCGCGAAGAGCTCGCGGAGTTTGGGCTCGGTGTTGGGCAGCCGTTTGTCGAACGCCTTCTTCCCGGCCGGGGTCACAGCGGTGGCGTGGTGTTCGCCTTTGCCGACGTCCAGGCCGAGGTAGACGTCGATGTCGCCGGTGTCGATCACGTGCGTCCTCCGGTCGTACTTCCTCCCGGCCTCACCCACGGCACCGATCGCCACATCCACATTACGAAGAGCCTCCCGACCTGCGGAAAGTCGGTGGTCAAGCCCCTAATCAGCGGTCAGTCAGTGCCTCCGGGCCCAGTGACACCACCCCCCGGATCATGGTTAACAATGCCGTTGCTTTTGGGGCT
>NZ_JBICXE010000166.1:0-1945 GCF_043200155.1 Streptomyces sp. NPDC048473 | reverse complement strand
TGATGCTCCTATTGGTAGTCAAGGGAGGCCGAGAACCTGGTGGTGGTCCGGTCAGGTTTGGTAGGGGTGAAGGGTGACGCTCTCGGATCGGACGTTGATCTCAACCCAGGACTCGTCCAGGCCGCTGGGGATCGGTGTTGCCAGATCGAACAGCACGGACCAGGGGCCCATCTGTAGATGGCCGGCGCCGTCTTCCGTGAGGTGGAGGAGGCCGCGCATGATCACCCGGTCGCCTTCCTGTCGGAGTTCCGCCTCGACAGAAGAGGCCGGCCGGGTGTTCTGGCCCCAGTGGACGTCGTCGTCGACGGTCCATTCGACAAGGTGTTGGCCGTCTGCCTCTTGCGGGGCACCGCCCCAGAGCACCACCACGGACCCGATGGGGGTGTGAACCCGAACTGTCATGGCCCGCTGCGAGGTCTGCGGCAGGCTCTGCGTGCGGACGAACATCGCCTCATCATCCATGATGTGGCGTCTTCGGGACGAGGAGTTGGTGGGTGGCTGCGTTAAGCGGCGGTGAGCCAGTCGCGGTAGGCGTCTGCGAAGGCGTCGTCGCGGCGTGTGCCGCGTTCGAGGCACGAGATCACCGCAGGCCAGACGCCGAAGTGTTCTGCGACGGTGGTGAGGGTGATGTTCTTGGCCTGGCGTGCGGGCCGGAGGTCGGCGATGTCCGGGACGGCGACGGGCGTGGTGAGGTAGCGGAAGACTTCCCGGGCGATCGCCCGCTTGAGCAGGCGGATGATCTCCTTCTTTGTGCGTCCGGCGGCGGTCTGACGGGCGACATATTCACGGGTGCGGGCGTCGCTGGACATGCGGACGAGAGCGATGCGGTAGAGGGCTGAGTTCGCTCCGCGATCGCCGCCCCGGGAGAGACGGTGGCGGTTGGTCCTGCCGCTGGAGGCGGGGACGGGTGCAACGCCGCAGAGGGCCGCGAAGGATGCCTCCGTGCGCAGGCGGTCAGGGTTGCCGCCGGCGGTCACCAGCAGCTGGGCCGCGGTGTCGGGGCCGACACCGAACGCAGCACGCAGGCCGGGGTTGTGCTCGGTGGCGGCAGCGTCCAGGGCAGTGGTGAGAGCGTCGTGTTCCGCGCTGAGGGCCTGAACTCGGCGGGCGAGGCTCTTCAGAGCCGTCAGGAGAGCGACGCGCGGTCCATCGCCCGTGGGACGGAGTCGGGAGATCGCGTCGACCTGCGTCTTGCCGCGCAGAGCGGTGTACTTGACTCGGATGTCATCCGGAGCGGTGATGAGGATGTGCGCGATCTGGTTCAACGTGGCGGTGCGGGCCTTGACGGCGGACCGTGCGGCGTTGTGGAGGGCGCGTATCCCGCTGACCGTGTCGTCCTTGGGTATGACCGATGCCCGGCCGGACAGCGCGGCCCGGGCGGCTGCGTAGGCGTCGATGGGGTCGGACTTGCCGATCCGGCGACGCTCGGCCTTGTCGGGCCGGTTGACCTCGACCACGGTCAGGCCCGCATGGCGGGCGGCACGGGTGAATCCCAGGCCGTAGGAGGAGGTCCCTTCGACACCGACGGCCGTCACCGTGCCGTGGGCGTTCAGGAACGCGACCGCCGCGGCGTATCCGGCCGACGTGGTGGGGAACTCGGCGTCGGCGACGTGGCCGCCCCGGTCGGTGATGACCGCGACATGGATCGTGTCCGCGTGGGAGTCCACTCCGCCGAACACCGCGTCCAGTTCGGTGGCGGGTGCGATCGTCACGGTCATCCTGTCAGCTGCCTTCCCGGGCCCGAGGTGACGCCGGCCGGGTGGGTCAGACAGGACATTGAGGGGGCCTCTGGCCAAGCTCCTATCAGGTCATGTTCCACCCGGCCGGAGCCATGGAGAACGGATCCCAGCAGCCGGACAGAACAGTCGCAGGACAGCCCAGCAGGACGTCAGTCAGACCCTGAGCCACGACCACCGGAACCCGCTACGAGTATCAATGTCAGACC
>NZ_JBICXE010000165.1:0-1957 GCF_043200155.1 Streptomyces sp. NPDC048473 | reverse complement strand
ACGGTCTCGGGGGAAATTGAGCTTCGGGCGTGCTGGCCTGGCAGCTCGGCTGGTGGGTGATCAGCGGGCGGTATCGCGGACGAGGGCCAGTTCGGTGCTTGTGCGGCGGTGGGTGGCCCGTTGCGCGGATCGGTCGGAGACGAGTGAGGCGATCGCGAGATGAGTCTCAGCATAGGTATCGCGGCGTCCGGTGAATCGGCGCAAGGGCGCCCACTGGCGGAGCTCGGCGTTGGTGTGCTCCACACAGATCCTCGCCGAGGACTGCCGCCGCCGTGTCTCGCGCCAGGCGCGCTTGTCACCGTCGCACGCCTCGTCCTTGGGCTTCTTCGGCGGGGCGCTGACCTGGCCGGGGAACTCCTTGGCCAGCCCGAGGTAGCCGGAATCGACCTTCGCCTTCACACCGGGACGGATACGGAACTGCTCGGCGATGCCCTCGGTGCGCAGGGCGGTCTGGTCGTGCATCCGGCCCGGGCGGACCAGGCCGGACAGCAGCAGGCGGCCCTGGCCGTCGCTGAACGTGGTGGTCTTGACGGTGTTCTGCTTACGTTTTCCGGAAACGAATGCCCGGCGCCCGGGCCGGCCGGCCTGCGGGCGGCGGACCTGGGTCTCGACCCCATCGATCCGCAGCTCAACGCCCTCCGCCTCGGCATAGGCGAAGACGTCCTCCAGCGTCTTCAGCCGCAGGCCCGGCCGGTCGGGCACGGCAAAACCACGGGCCGCCAGCAGCGGGCGGACCTGCCGGATGGCCGCGGAGACGGTGGAGCGATCCACCTCGAAGAGCTCGGCGAGCACCACGTGCGGCAACTGATGACGCAGATGGACCAGGGTGACCAGCAGCCGATCGAGGAAGACCAGCTTGGGCTTTCGGCCGGCACCCTCCGCCCGCCGACGTTTCCCGCCCCGGGCCTCGCGGAGCGCGGACTGCCGGGCGGCCTCCCACGCACCGGCGAGACCGGCGAACAACTCACCGAAATGTGCGCGTGAGACACCCGTCAGGGCAGGATGGGAACAGGCCGCACGTGCCCAGGTCAGCTTCACAACTCACCCAACCCGTGCGGCTCTTCTCATGTCACGGCCCGAACGGAACGATCACCATGTCCGCCAAGGCCGCAAAACTACTCGGCCTGAAGCGCGCCTGCCGGGACCTCGAAGACGACCGTGAGCCCGTCGCGCTCGTTCCCCTGCTCGCCGACGCGCGTGAATCCGAAGCCCGCGATGGTTGCCAAGGAGGCGCTGTTGTCGGATCCGATACGGGCTCGCACGGTCCTGACACCGGGTTCGGCGGCGGCCCTGGTAAGCAGCGCCGTCAGTATGGCGCGGGCATAGCCCTGGCGGCGGAACCCGGGCACGACGGTGTAGCCGACCTCGACCATGCCAGCCTCATCCGGCGGCCCGTGGAACCCGGCGTCGCCGACGACGGCCCCGTCCGGCTCGGACACCACGGCCCGCGTGATCCAGGGCGCGGCAGACGGGTCCTCGGCGAGCTGATCAGCGCGATGGCCGAAAATCCAGCGGGCCCGGTCGCAGACGAAGTGTTCGTCAAGGTCGACCCCGGCCTCGGCACTGCCGCCAGCGAGGTCACCGTCGGCAAGAGCCCGCAGCGCCTTTGCGTTGAGCTCGACGAAGCGGACACGTTTGGGGATGGGAATGGGGACAGGTTCGCTATTCATCGCGGAGATGGTCGCCCAGCGCCGGAGAGCTGTCCACCGCTTTACGGCCTCGGCTGACATCGTGATCGTCCCGTTCGGGCCGTGACATGAGAAGGGCTGTACGGACGCCGCGATACCTATGCTGAGACTCATCTCGCGATCGCCTCACTCGTCTCCGACCGATCCGCGCAACGGGCCACCCAACGCCGCGCACCGAACTGGCCATCGTCCGCGATACCGCCCGCTGATCACCCACCAGCCGAGCTGCCAGGCCAGCACGCCCGAAGCTCAATTTCCCCCGAGACCGT
>NZ_JBICXE010000164.1:0-1969 GCF_043200155.1 Streptomyces sp. NPDC048473 | reverse complement strand
GCTGAGCGGGAAACGGAAATACAACCACACGCAATGGGAGATCACCTCGACCGGGTACCGGTGCCCCCTGTATGACGGCGTGCCTTTCACGGACGCCCCCCTCCACCATGACCAACCCGAAGACCATCTCACCCGGTCAACCAACGTGACAGTGCCTCGAGCAGACTGTCGATCGGGCAACGCGCCTCCGGCACGAAGTGGGCATAGTGGTCCAGCGTGATGGTTGCAGACGAGTGCCCCAGCCACCTGGCCAGTGTCACCACGGACTCCCCCCTCAAGGACGATCGAGGTGTACGTGTGCCTCAGCACATGGAAGCCATCCCTGCGCTCCGCCTGCCACTGCCGCGGCTTCGCACACTCGTCTACCTCAAAGCCGCCCCGAAAGAGGTCGACCTCATCCCCGGCTTCGCGGGGGACATGACGGGCATCGGCCACCACGGAACCTGCGACCTGGAGCTGCAACTGCGCAGGCAACGGCGTCCGCGATGGGGGTGGGTCCTGCGGTGAGTTCGAGGATGCGGCGGCGGATGCCGGGCTGGCGCACGAGTTCCGCGAGGACGGGGGCGATGTCGTCGCGGGGGACGTCGGCGTAGTCGATGGCCTGTCCGATGCGCCGCCGCTGCCCGGCTGTTTGGTGGCTCCGGTAACCAGCCGCGTTGGTCTCACACCGCGTGGCGGCGGTTCGCGGATTACTGCGGAGAAGCACAGGAGGCAGCGGCTGGAGGGGGGCGGACTGGTTGGGGGCGTTGTTGACATGGGCGTACGGCGAGGAGTTGGGCGTTCCGGCCGTGGAGGGTTCCGGGTCGATGGTGGTGAAGCGGCGGTTGGCGGGGCATGGGTGTGGTCGCGTGGGTTCATCCGGCCGCCTATGTATGGGTTTCACGGTGCGGGGGCCTGCCGGTGCGGGACCACGTGCCACCAACCATGGCCGGCTCCACAGAAACCCGCCAGGCCTGACCGCAGGCGCGCGGAAGGGGAGAACACTACCCGCCCGATCCGCCCCGAATGCCGAAGTCCAACGCTGCGTAGTCAGCACCAAGTCAGCACGGGACAGGTGATCAGGGGTGCTGACATGCGGTTTCAGGTCAGCACCAAACCAGCACGGGAGTCAGCACCAGGGCAATAAACCATGCCTAATAGCGCAATCCTGACAGGCACCTGCCGGCCTTCAATACGGTCCTCGAAGCAGTCTCGACGTTCCTGTCATGGTGGCCCCGCGCACACCCGGCCCGAGAACTATGGTGTCCCGCCACATGTGCCTCTGACCTGCCCATTCCTACGGTGTGGCGACACGAAACCGTCCCCGCCAACGTCCGGAAGTGGTGTTCATGGCTGCCTCGGCATCCGCCCCGCCGACCACCCGCTCACTCAAGCGCATCGTCGCCGCAAGCCTCATCGGCACCACCATCGAGTGGTACGACAACTCATCGCATCAGCGCTACGACCTGCAGTTTTCCCAGGACAGCAGCACGAAAGTCAGCACCGAACCAGCACCGGAAAATGACGTGCTGCGCAAGGCCGGAGAATCAGGCTGAACTCGGCCCTGATCGCGGCGCCCTCGCATCCGAGTGCCCGTCACTGAACGTAGCCGTAGGCGCAGAGCTAATAGTCATTCAGTCCGGGGCAACCTGACGTCACCTGGGGCAATGATGCAACTCGTTCGGAGTCCTGCAGTCCAGCGATCGTGCGGGGTTGGACGAACTCCTGGCGGTACCGTACAAAGTACTGACTGACGGCACCGCAAGATGGCGGCGGCGATGCTATGCGGTGTCGGCCAACGGCTCGAACTCCAAAGGCAAGCCCAGTTCGGTCTCCAGGGTGAAGATGGAGTCCATCACAGTCCTCAACCGGTGCGGCGCGTCCGGCATGACGTGGCAGGGTCATTGCATGATCGAGATCTGTCTGGGTTCGTCACGTGAGACCGAGGGCTCGTAGGGGCCGGTGGTAGTCGCGGCCGGTGTGGCGGAGG
>NZ_JBICXE010000163.1:0-2042 GCF_043200155.1 Streptomyces sp. NPDC048473 | reverse complement strand
GACGGGCCGCTCCGGGTTCCGTTCTCCTGGTCGAACGTCACCCTGCACGCGACCGGGGCCACCAGCCTCCGCGTCACCCTCACCAAAACCACCGACACGACTGCTCGGTTCGCCGCGACCGACCCCGCTGGTCTGCCGGTCTTGACCGCCGAGGCGGTGACGACCCGCCCCCTGGCACTCGACGAGGCTTCCGCAGGCCTCGATTCGCTGTACGAAGTTGCTTGGATACCCACAGGCCATGCGGTCTCGTCCGCCGACGACTGGGCCGTTCTCACCCCTGAAGAGCACGTCGGGCGCAGCCTCGGCCTGGAGGCCTGCAGCCGCTACGCCGACATCAGCGCACTGAGCCGGGCACTCGAAGACGGCGCCAAGGCGCCCAGCGCCGTGTTCGTACCGGTGCTGCCCGGCAGTGCCGGTGGTTCCGACGACCCCACCGAGACGTTGGAATGGCTGCTCGCGCTGATTCAGGAGTGGGTGAGCGGCAGCGGACCGGCCGGAACCCGGCTGGTGCTCGTGACGCGGGGTGCGGTGGCAGTCGGCGCCGGCGACGGCGTCGACCACTTGGCGGGTGCCGCTGTGTGGGGTCTGGTGCGCGCGGCGCAGGCCGAGTACCCGGACAGGTTCGTGCTCCTGGACCTCGGTCCCGACGCCGATGCGGCCGACGCCTTCGACGTGACCGGTGCACCGGTACTGGTCCCCTCCGCGTCCCAACTGGCCTTCCGTGACGGGCAACCCCATATTCCCCGGCTGGTCCGCAAGACCCTCAAGCCCACCGAAGCCGATACCGCACCTGACGGCGACTCCGTATCCGACTTCGGGAACCGAGTCCTCATCACCGGCGCCACGGGCACCCTCGGGGCTCTGATCGCTCGTCATCTGGTCACCCGGCATGGCGTACCGGAGCTGGTCCTCGTCGGCCGCCGGGGGAAGGACGCCGAAGGCGCCGCCGAACTGGAGGCCGAGCTCACGGCTCTCGGCGCGAGGGTCACACTCGCCGCGTGCGATGCCGCCGACCGTGAGGCGCTGGCTGCGCTGCTCGCCGACCATGCACCCACCGGGGTGATCCACGCCGCGGGTGTGCTGGACGACGGTCTGCTCACGACACTCACCCCACAGCGGCTCCGGAAGGTGCTCAGGCCCAAGATCGACGCGGCACGCAACCTCCATGAACTGACCGCCGACCTGCCGCAGCCCCTCACCGCCTTCGTGTTGTTCTCCTCTGTCGCAGCTACGCTCGGGAACACCGGCCAGGCCGGCTATGCGGCCGCCAACGCGTATCTGGACGCTCTGGCCCACCACCGCCGCGCCGCGGGGCTCCCCGCAGTATCGCTGGCATGGGGTCTGTGGGCAGAGACAAGCACCATGACGGAGGGCCTGGACCGGTCGCGGGTCGGCACCAGCAGTATCGCGCCACTGCCGACCGCGCAGGCCCTTGCACTCTTCGACCGGGCGTCGTCCGTGAGCGCGGGCCCGGTCTCCGTACCTGTGCGATTCGACCGCTCGGTGCTGAACGAGCAGGCGGTACGAGGCACCCTGCCCGACACACTGCGCAGCCTCGTGCGCGTGCCCGTGCGGCAGGCGTCGACCGACAGCGCGTCGGGCGGTGCATCGAGTCCGTTCGCCCGCGTTCTCGCCGAGCTGCCCGAGGCGAAGCGACTCGGCGCCGTGCTGCAACTGGTCCGGGAGCAGTGTGCCGCGGTGCTCGGCCACGCCACGGCGGACGCCGTCGATATGGGCAGCGCCTTCAACGCACTCGGTTTCGACTCGCTCATGGCGGTGGAACTGCGCGACCACCTCGGCCATGCCACTGGACTGAGGCTGCCCGCCACCCTCGTCTTCGATCACCCGACGCCCGCGGCACTGGCCGATTACCTCCTCGCCACGGCCTCTGGGACGTTCGCGGATGCCCCCGCGGTGTCGGTGGTTTCTTCGGTCGATGGTGAGGATCCGATTGCGATTGTGGGGATGGCGTGCCGGTATCCGGGTGGGGTGGGTTCGCCGGAGGATTTGTGGCGGCTGGTTGCCGAGGGTGCGGATGCGAT
>NZ_JBICXE010000162.1:0-2103 GCF_043200155.1 Streptomyces sp. NPDC048473 | reverse complement strand
CGCCGACCAGGCAACGGCCGAACGAACGAACCTGAAACCCCGTCAACCCGCCCTGACCAGCTGATCAGCACCCCCCGCACGCCGGGGGAACCTCACCCACTGGGCCTGGACCACCCATGCCCCCCGCGTCTGGTGACCAGAGCGACAAGAGCCGTATGACGAGAGATCGTCACGTACGGATCTGTGAGGGCCGAGGGGTGAGAATCCCCTCGGCTACTCGGCGATCAAGCCCACACGCCGCCGACCCGAGTCCATGCCGACTGGGTCCGGACCACGGGATCCTGTCGGGAATGTCTGGGATGCGGATGTCTTCTCGGTGGCGAGCCAGTGGTCGTGGGGGATGCCGGAACTGCGGTCCTGTCGGATGAGGGTGATCTCACGGGGGGCGTCGTGGGGGCCGATGGTGTACAGGAAGCCTTCGGGGGTGATCACGTTGATGCGGGCGTTGTAGATCCAGGCGGCCGCCAGAGGGGCGATGTCGCCGGACGCGTCGTCGTAGACACCGGGTGTTTCCAGGGAAGCGATGATCCTGTTGCGGTCCGTGTTGGACCAGCTTGCGGTGACCCCGGTCAGGATGTCGTTCCGGTCGGCGGGGCCCTCGCCCAGCAGGGCCCGGTAGACGTCGTTTTCCTGGGGGGTCATACCGTTGGTGAGGGAGGGGAACTGGTCCGCGGCGGTCCCACTCTGCCCCTGGGCGTCCAGCTGCGGCCACAGCACCTGCGGCGACCGTTCCAGGTCAGCGCTGAGTTCCCTGGCCAGAACGCTGCGGACATCCCCGGCGGTGACACCATCGACCCCGGACCGCAGCAGCGCGTGGAAGAAACAGTCACCGTCATGGGGGACATCGACCGCACGGAGGCCGCGCTCCTGCAGTGTCTGGGCCTGCGGGCCGGTGAGCGTACCGGCCGCCCCCGGCATGGAACCGTCCCACGCCAGAATCCAGTCCCAGAGATCCTTCGGCACCCCGGTCAGGTCCAAACCATCACCGGCCGGATCCAGTCCCGGAAGCCCGCCGAGGTCCCAGGAGCCGCCGTCCCAGCCCGGAATCCCGGCCGGGGCCAGACCACCACCGGTCAGGTCCAGACCCTCCGGCACCCCGGTGTCCAGACCACCACCCGTCAGGTCCAGTCCCGGAAGCCCGCCGAGGTCCCAGGAGTCGCCGTCCCAGCCCGGAATCCCGGCCACACCCGGAGCGTCGGCCATACCCTGGTCACTGCCCGGATCCAGACCACCGGCCGTATCCGTGGTTCCTTCCGTATCCACCGTGTCCGGTACCCCGGCCGGGTCCGGATCCTCACCCGGCGGCGGGTCATCAGTCGGCGACTGAGCGGGCGTTCGCACCACGTCGGCCTCCCCACGCCGCCGCCTTTTCCCCGGCCGG
The DNA here is from genome assembly GCF_043200155.1 of Streptomyces sp. NPDC048473. NCBI lineage: Bacteria > Bacillati > Actinomycetota > Actinomycetes > Kitasatosporales > Streptomycetaceae > Streptomyces > Streptomyces sp. NPDC048473. The sequence continues at coordinate 722 of NZ_JBICXE010000162.1, read as the reverse complement.
CCGGGTTTGGCAGTCGGCGGCTGATCGGACGGTAGCACCGCCGCATCGGCCTCCCCACGCACCGGGACGGCCTCCGCACGCCGCCTTTTCCCCGGCCGGCCAGAATCTCCGGCCCCCACCGCCGCACTCTTGCCACCCCCCCGCTCCACCTCATCCGGGTTGATGCCTGCGCTCTTCAATTGTTCCCGGATGTTACCCAGCCGATGACCTCTCCGGATGTCGTACATGATCTGGCCGATCGGAAGAACTGCGTTCTTGAACGGTACTTTCTTTGTCGTAGAAAGAATTTCGCCGTCCCATCCAGTTTCTTTCTGGTACTGAAGAATGGCGGCCAGGAAATCTTCGTCCTTCCACCGGTTTTTTTTGGATTTGAGGGTAGCTCCTTGTTCTTCGAGGCGGGCGATGAGGTGGTGGATGTCTTTCCCGTCTTTCCTTCTGCGGATTTGGGTGATGATTTTCCCGAGGGGCAGGGCGTGTCCGTTGAGGGGCCTGGTGAGATCCGCTGGGGGGTGGGGGGGATTTCTGCCGGATGTGTTCCAGTACGGGGTGTAGGCGGTAAGGATTTCGTCGTGGGACCATCCGCTGATCGTGTCGTTGAGGTGCGGGTGGTCTTCGGTCTGGTGCCACTGGATGTATTGATGGTGGAGGCGGTGGAGCGCGGCGGGGGTGAGGGAGGGGTGTGTGGTGGCGGTGATGTGCTGGTGGACGGCGCCCAGGGGTGG
>NZ_JBICXE010000161.1:0-2148 GCF_043200155.1 Streptomyces sp. NPDC048473 | reverse complement strand
GACCCGAGGGTGGAGGGCGCGCGCACGCCGGTGAACAGGCGGTCCATCGCCCCGTGCCGCAGCCGGTCCATGTCATCGATGCAGTCCGCCCCGGCCGCCATTCCCGCGCCCAAAGCGATGACCTTCGCGGCCGGGAACGCGCCCACGCCGTCGGCGGTGGCGGGCAGGTGCAGCCGCCCACCGACCAGTTCGGGCAGCCCGCACCGCTCGGCCAGGCGTATCAGGGGCTCCAGGCCGCCGTAGGCGACCAGCGTCGGGTCGTCGAACGCGGCGGAGACCCAGGGCGGCTTCAAGTTCCCGGTAGGAGCGGGCTGTCGGTGATGCCCTAGATCCAGAGGGCGTGTTCGGGTGCGTCTCGGATCGCTCGGGTGGTCTTGGTGATGTTGTCGGCTCCCAGCAGTCGCAGCCTGCCGATGGCCAGGTTCCGTAAGGCGGCCATTGCCCGCGGCGCGTTGCCGGTGTGGACGGTGGAGGCGTCCTCGGCGAAGACCACATCTCTGACGTGGTGGCTGGAATTTTCGATTCCCCAGTGCCCGCGCACGTATCCGCCCAGGTCAGCGGGGCTGGCCTGGTGGGTATCGAGGCTGGTGACGGCGTAGACCGTCTCTCTGGTCTGCCGCCTGCCGCTCTCTTGGCGGCGCCGGTGGATGCGCAAGGCCAGCCGCGCTTCCGGGAAGGCGATCCCGCCCAGGTTCGCCGCGATGGCCATGGTCTTGACCGAGCGGGACTCCCGCCGCCCGTGCCCGGATTCGGAAACGGTGTGCGCCACGGGTACCTGCTCCCATGGCAGGCCCTTGAACTGGGCCGACGCGGTCGGCTGGTTTCCCTTGATCACCGCGATGTAGTGGGCTTTCTTCTCCTGCACCAGCCAGCGCACCTGGTCCTTGACGCTGTGCAGGGCGTCGAAGTTGACCACGGCGCCGGCCAGATTGAGTGGTTCCAGCAGCGGGCGGAAGGCGGCTGTCTCGTTGGTCTTGGCCCCCACCTCCCGCTGGGCTGGGCCAGGGTGACGGTGGGGGCGTGGGTGACGGCGGACAGCAGGTGCCGGTGGCGCTGCTGTCGGTGCGCGGAGCCGGACAGCGCCTTGCCGTCCACCGCGATCGCCGGCCGAGGCGCCGAGCCGGTGGCGTCGACGGCGGTGTGGTCGTGTTCGGCCAGGTAGGCGCCGATCGCGGCGTCCAGGGCATCGCCGTCGAGGGCGGCCAGGAGCCGGGTGAGGGTGGCGTGGGACGGTGCGCGGCGACGTCCGGGCAGGTGGCGGCGGATGCCGAGCAGCTCCAGCACCGTGGTGGTGGCGCGCTGTCCCCACTCGGTGATCTCGGTGATGGTTCGGGCGCCGGAGACGACTGCGCAGGCACAGATCAGCAGCAAGCCGACCAGGGGATACCACCCGCCCGCGACGCGAACGCGGGTCCGGTACGCGCCGGAGGTGGACGCGCAGGCGGCCGGTGTCGTGCTGGTGAAGAGGACTCAGTTTCGCCAGGGCGGCAGGGATCGGTGAAGATGGAGCAGCAGGCACGGGACCTCGATGTGATCAGCTGGCCTAGACACCCTGATGATCACCGGTCTCGTGCCTGTGCTGTTGCCACGTCAACTCCCGCTGGGCGCGGACGATCTACACGATCCCGGAACTTGCAACCGCCCTGGCGGAGACCCCCCGCGGGGGCATAGGAAGATTGCACGTGAGAGATGCCTTGCTGTACTTGCCGGATGGAACCCTGAGAAGTCCCACCTTCGCAGGTCACAAGGAATCTCTTCGTTTCGGACCTCCCGCCCCGCAGACATCAACCGGTGGATCCAGGCTCAGTAAGTCATCGAACTCAGACCATTCAACTCGGCGCGCCAGCCGAGACGTTTTTCACAGCCGGCGGCGGGGCTGAATCTGGTCTGGGGTGGCGAGGAAGTCTCTGGTTGAGTGGGCATGACCGCACGAACACCGCACCAGGGGGCATGAGTTTCAGTGAGCCTTTCTTCGGATTACCCCGACGTACCCGAGTGGAAGCCGAAGCCCGAGGGTTACCAGACAGGGGCCGTAGCCAAATACAAGGGCAATATTTTCCGTGCCGCATTCTGGGCCTCGGAACCGGGGGTGGGGGACCCCAACAAGAACGGCTGGCGCCACTTCGACGAGTTGTACGACCAGACCCC
>NZ_JBICXE010000160.1:0-2236 GCF_043200155.1 Streptomyces sp. NPDC048473 | reverse complement strand
GCTCCACCACATGCCGCGCCACCAAACCACCCAACACACCCGTCCCACCCGTAATCAGAACACAATCCCCCAAATCAACACCGCCACCCGCACCCGCACCACCCACACCACCCGCCACAGCCACCGCACCCAACCGCGGCACCAACAACACACCCCCACGCACCGCCACCTGCCACTCACCACACCCCAGAACCACACCCACCAAACCAGCCGAAACATCCACCCCCACCCCCACATCCACCAACACCACACGCCCCGGAAACTCACTCTGCACCGACCGCACCAACCCCCACACACCCGCACCCACCACATCCACCACATCACCATCACCACCAGCAGCAACCGCACCCCGCGTCACCACCACCAACCGACCCACACCACCCCCACCCTCACCCAACAACCACCCACGCACGGACTCAAGCGTGGTGAACAGGTCTTCTCCGGTGGCCTCGTGCAGGTGATAGCTCCCCTCCGGGGCAGCGTCGTCATCTGCGTCGTCCGCGCCAACGGAGATCGGAACCCACTGCACCTCGTACAGCGACTGGGCTGCGTCGCCGGCGCCCGGGAGTCCCGCCGGGGCCATCGGCCGCAGGGTCAGGTTCTCGACCGTGGCGACGGGCAGCCCGGTGGTGTCCGTGGCGGTGAGTGCGACGCCGGCTGCGCCACGGGGGCTCAGCCGTACCCTCAGCTCCTTCGCGCCGCTCGCGTACAGCGTCACCCCGCCCCAGTTGAACGGGAGGAGCCCGGACTCGCGCTCACCGAGTGCGCCGAGGACGATGGGGTGCAGGGCTGCGTCCAGCAGCGCAGGGTGCAGACCGAACCGGGACGCATCGGCCGCAGGGCGGGAAGGAAGGGTGATCTCGGCGACGACATCGGAGCCGTCGCGCCAGACCGCGGTCATCCCCTGGAACTGGGGGCCGTAGTCGTACCCGCGATCGGCCAGCAGGTCGTAGGCATCGGTCAGATCGACGGGGGCCGCACCACGCGGCGGCCAGGCGGTCTCGTCTCGTGCGTCTTCCTCGGGCAAGCGGTCGCTGAGTGTGCCACTGGCGTGCCTGACCCAGCTCTCCCCCCTGCGGGAGTACACGCTCACCGGCCGCGAGCCCTGGTCGTCCGCTTCACGGACGACCACTTGGAGCGCCACACCGGTCGGCTCGGTGAGCCACAGCGGCGTTTCGAGCGTCAGGTCGTCGATGTGCCCGCAGCCGACCTGGTCCCCGGCGTGGATGGCGAGTTCCAGGAACGCGGTGCCGGGCAACAGGGCGGCGCCCTCGATCGCGTGATCGGCCAACCAGGGGTGGGTGCGGAGCGAGATGCGTCCGGACAGGACCATCTCGTCGCCGTCACCGAGTTCGACGGATGCCCCCAGCAGCGGGTGGTCGCTGCCGGACAGGCCGGCCGAGGCCACGTCGGCTCCCGTGCCGCTCTCCTCCAGCCAGTAGCGCCTGTTGTTGAAGGCGTAGGTGGGCAGCTCGACCATGCGTCCGCCACCGATGACCGTCGACCAGTCGACGTCGACTCCTCGTACGTGGCCTTCGGCCACCGAAGCGAGGAACTTGTCCATGCCGCCTTCGTCGCGACGCAGCGAGGGAAGCACGATCGCTGCGGCCCGGGTGCCGTCACCGGCTTCGGCGCCGGCACCGGCAGCTGAAGTGGACGGGGTTGTCCGGGCGGCGGTGGCGGCTTCCAGGGTCTCCTCGATGCTCATGGTCAGTACGGGGTGTGCGCTGACCTCGACAAATACGTCGTGACCCTGACCTTGGAGGGAGCGGATACTCTCCTCCAGCCGCACGGTGTTGCGCAGGTTGCGGTACCAGTAGTCGGCACCCGCCGCCGCCGTGTCGAACCAGTCGCCGGTGACCGTCGAGAAGAAGGGCACCTCGGATGTCCGCGGCTCGATCGGGGCCAGGACGTCCAGGAGTTCGGGCTCGATCATCTCCACATGCGCGGAGTGGGAGGCGTAGTCGACGGGGACGCGCTTCGCCCGTACTCCGTCGTTCTCGCACACGGCGAGCAGCTCGTCGAGTGCGGTGACATCGCCGGAAATCACGGCTGTGTTGGGCCCGTTGAGCGCGGCGATCGAGATCCGGCCGTCCCAACGGACGACGAGTTGCTCCAGTTCGCTCGCGGCCAGGGAGACGGAGACCATGCCGCCCTGTCCGGCCAGGGCCACGATGGCCCGGCTCCGCAACGCCACCACCCGCGCCGCGTCGTCCAGACTCAACGCCCCCGCCAC
>NZ_JBICXE010000159.1:0-2284 GCF_043200155.1 Streptomyces sp. NPDC048473 | reverse complement strand
CCGAACTGGCCCTCGTCCGCGATACCGCCCGCTGATCACCCACCAGCCGAGCTGCCAGGCCAGCACGCCCGAAGCTCAATTTCCCCCGAGACCGTAAGCTCCTGTGCCCATGGAGATGGGGGAACCGGACCGCGGGCGGCGGGCATGGCGCGACGGGCTGGTCAGGCGTCGTACAGCCGTGGCTCTGCTGGCCGGGGCGGCGGGGCTGGTCGTTCTAGGCACAGTGTTCGTCCTACTGCCGGGTGTGGTGGTCGACCACGATCTCGCCGGGGCGAGCGTCGCCGCACAGGATCGACTGAAGGCGGTGAACGATGTCCGTACGACGCTTCTGCAGGTGGTCGGCGGCCTGGTCGTGCTCTTCGGCGCGTATGCCACCTGGCGGCAACTGCGGGTGAGTCAGGACGGTTTGCGCGCCACCCAGGAGGGCTACGTCACCGACCGATTCAGCCGGGCCGTCGACCAGCTCGGCAGCGACAAGCTGGATGTGCGCATCGGCGGGTTGCACGCGCTGTGGCGGATCGCGGAGCAGTCCGCCCGCGACCGGGAGGCCATCATCTCCATCCAGGCCGCGTATCTGCGTACGCACCTGCCCTGGCCACCCGCCGGGCCGGAATCACCGGCGGCAGACGTGCCCATCAACGACATCGCACCCCTGGAGACTCGCGCCGCCGACGCCCAGGTGGCGCTGACCGCGCTCGGCGTGCTGTGCCAGCACCGGGAGCAGTCCTGGGTCAATCTCAGCATCACCGACTTGCGCCGGGCCGACTGCGACGGACTCTGGTTCCCCGAGGTCAACTTCGACCGCGCTTGCCTGGAGGCCGCTGGCCTGTACCACGCCAATCTGACCCAGGCGTCCCTGGTCTCGGTCAACCTGCGGCACGCCGACCTCACGACTGCGATTCTCCGCCGGGCTCGCTGCATTCTGGCCGACCTACGGGGCGCGAAGCTGGTCGAAACCGACTTGCGTGACGCCGACTTCACTGAGACCGACCTGCGCGAGGCGAACCTGCGCAAGGCCGTCGCCCACGGCGCGGTCTTCCAACGCGCCGATCTCCGCATGGCCGACTTGCGCGGCACCGACTTGAGCACCGCCAACCTTGTCGAAGCACGCCTGACCGGCGCCGTGGCCAGCGAGCACACCCGCTGGCCCGCCGACTTCGACCACACGGCCGCCGGAGTCGTCGACACCGATGACCCCGGCCCCGAGCCCTCGCCCCTACTCCAGCCCCCGGGGATGACGTGGCAGGCGCCGCCGCTGCGGTCCACTCCCTGACCAAGACGCGCCGGTCAAGACAGCGGCGACCGCGATCCGCCTGACGGCACCACTCCTCCTCAGCGGCGTCCTGATCGCGCAGGGGCCCAGACCGCCAGGCAGATCCGGAACTGGTATCGCTCCCAAGGTCGTAATTCCGTGCCCCTTATCAGCAACCTCACTCAGCTGTCTCCGCCGCCTTCCGACACACCGCCCCCCAGCAACTGGCCGGAAGTGGAGAGCATCCTCGGAGTACGCCTGCCCGCCGACTACAAAGAGATCGCCGACACCTACGGGCCCGGGACCTTCTGCGGCTACCTCCACCTCTACCACCCCTCCGGGGCAACAGAATGGGTCAGCCTCACCGGCCCTATGCCCGCCACCATCCGCACCCAGCTCGAACAAGCACGAGCCCAGGGCCACCCATCCGCACCCTGTGACCCGCAAGACCTGTTCGCCATCGGAGTCACTGACAATGGCGAGTACCTCTTCTGGATCACTGACCCCACCAACGCTCCCGACACCTGGCACGTGGCCGTCAACGAAGCCCGGGGCACACGCTGGTACACCCACGAGGGCAACCTCACCGACTTCCTCACCACCATGCTCAGCGGCCGAGCCACCATCCCCATGTTCCCCAAAGACCTCCTCGGCCACGGCCCCGTCTTCACACCGTCCACGCCCACCACCCGCCAACCGACCACGCAGCCGCACCACCCCGCCTCAGAACCAAACACCACCGCCCACACCCAGGACGTCCGTACCTGGGCCCGCGCCCACGGCTACAACATCCCGGAACGCGGACGCGTCCCCGCGGACATCATCGACGTATGGAAGAAGTCGAACCCACCAGCAGAACCGAGCTGATTGAACTGTCCGTTGGGCGCTGTCACGTTGGCTGACCGGATGGGATGACCTTCGGGTTGATCTGCTGGAGGGGGGATCGTCCGTGGGGAGTGCGTCGCCGTCGTACAGGGGGCACCGGTACCCGGTCGAGGTGATCTCGCACTGTGTGTGGCTGTACTTCCGCTT
>NZ_JBICXE010000158.1:0-2315 GCF_043200155.1 Streptomyces sp. NPDC048473 | reverse complement strand
ACCAAGGGCCGACGCCTTCCACGTCACGGTCCAGGTCGCGGTCGCGGCGCCCTGATAGCACTCCGTCCGGCTCACCAGCCGACGGGGCCCCGCAGCGGTGGAGAGCGCCCTGCCCCGCGAGGCGTCGTACCGGGTACCGGGACCGGTGCAGGTGACCGCGGTGCCGTCGCCCATCACCCACCGGATCGATGACACTCATCCACATCCGCCGGTCTGGCCCCTGCCCGCCCCAGGCCGTCGTGACCTTACAGGACCGGGCCGCCGACGCGCCGGACGGTCCACCGGTCGCGCCCACGGGCCGCAGCCGCAGGGAACGCAAGGTCGCCGGCCGGACCCGGGCCACCGCACAGCCGTCCTGGCCTCGACAACCGCCGAGCCCGATGTCGGCCGGTCCGGCCGACGAAGAACGCCGCGGGCGAGGATGAACTCGCCGACATCATCCCGCTGGAGATCTTCGATGCCCGCAAGGAGGCCGAGAAGTGGTGGTGAAGATCCCCGATCCCTCCGAGGGCGCCGACCTGCCCGGCGAAGTACGCACCGATCCGTCCACGACTCTGGCGGGGTGGCGTCACTTCGTCGACACGGACCCAGCCGTCTTCGACACGCTCGATGACCAGCGGTGGCGATCGCTGAGCCAGCCGATGCGGGGCGCCTACGACGAAGACCGCATGGCCTACCACTCCGAACTCCGGGTGATCCGCACCTCGACCGTCAAAGGGATCGCCCACCAGGGGCGATTGCTGACCTCTTCAGGGACCGCCCGGCCCAGGACCTCGAGCACCGGATGACGGTACGGGCCATGCGGTCCACGGCTCAGCGCGTCCAGGCCCTGCAGGCCGAGGCCAAGGAGCTCGAGAACGAAATCCTCGCCCTGGTGAGGCAGCAGGCCCAGGAGCTTCTCGACCTGCTCGGCGTCGGACCGATCACCGCCGCCCAGATTCTGGTCAGCTGGTCTCACCAGGGACGCTTCCGCTCGGAAGCCGCCTTCGCCTCCTTTGCAGGCGTCTCGCCGATCCCCGCCTCCTCCGGACCGACCAACCGGCACCGCCTCAACCGCAGCGGAGACCGGCAGCTCAACCGGGCCATGCACACCATCACCCTGATCCGGATGCGACTTGATCCCGCCACGAAGGCGTACGTCACCCGAAAGGTCGCGGAAGGGAAGACCTCCCGTGATGCGCAACCTCTTGGTGTGGGTGTTGACTCCTTCGGTACGGCCGTTGTGATAGGGCAGGGTCAGGCCGGCGTTGACGGCGGCGCGGTCGAGTTCCAGGCCGTTGAAGAAGCTGTGCAGGTGGGGCAGATCGGCCGCTCGGACGACGGTGATCCACTCGGTGAGCCGGGCGTCGTTGCCCTTCGCCGGGGTCAGCAGCTGGGCGAACTCGTCGACGCGGCTAGAGAGTTCGGCTATCTCGGGGCATGCGGTGGTGAGAGTTTCCAGGAGGGCGGTGTCCTTGGTCCACAGGCGTTCGGGGTGAGTGAGCAGGAGCCGGGAGGCGTGGCGCGGGGCGGTCACCGGCCGGCTGCCCTCGGCCCGTCCCTGGGTGAGGTAGCGGACCAGGAGGTTGTGGCTGCCGGTATAGCCCTGGCCTTTGATCTCGCGGAACAGCTGCGTGACGGCCACTGCGGGATCGGCCGCGCGCCGGGTGGGCAGGTGCTCGCGGTAGGGGTCGACCAGAGTGGGCCGGTAGCGAGGGGCGATGCGTTCGGCCGACGGCTCGGGGATGCGGGAGTAGCGCTTGACAGTGTTCAGGGCCAGGTCCAGGCGGCGGGAGCATTCCAGCAGTCCGACACCCCGGCTGAGGACGTCGTGGACCTTGTGCCATCGCTCGCGGGTGGTCTGCTCGCGGACCCCGCCGGGGCGGGGTGCGTTGACGGTGGCCCAGCAGGGGGCGTGGGCCTGAAGTTTCCCCGTGATCTCGGACACGTCGTCGTTACGCCGCGAGGGCCTGGTTCTGTTGGTGACGCAGGCGTGTCTCGTGGGGCGTGAGGTAGCCCCAGTGGATGTGTTTGCGCAGACGGCGTCTGTTGTAGAAGGTTTCGACGAAGTTGAAGATGTCGGCGCGGGCGGTGGCCCGGTCGGGCCAGAAGCGGGTACCGATTTCCTCTTTCAGTACGGCCCAGAAGCTCTCCGCGGCGGCGTTGTCGAAGCAGCTGCCGGTTCGCCCCATGCTTTGTCGGCACCCCAACTGACTTATTCTGATTCGGAGTTGGCCGGAAGTGTATTGGGCGAGTTCAATCGGTCGTTGCAACACCGGGCTGTAGTGAGCGTAGCTGTTCCTCGAAGACCTCGGCCGGTGTCCGCCAGCCGAGGA
>NZ_JBICXE010000157.1:0-2326 GCF_043200155.1 Streptomyces sp. NPDC048473 | reverse complement strand
ACCCCGAACACCGCCGCAACGTCCTCACGGTCCCGCCCTGCCACGAGCGCGGCCACCGCCCGCAACCGCAGAACCTCCTGCGCCGCCGGCGACAGGTGCCGCGCGTCGCCCACCAGATCACTCACACTCAGCTCAACGACCCAGAATCACAAGCGTTTCGGGTCAATACCAGCCCTGGGCCCCAGCCGGCGCGCAGGGGTCGGCTGAGGGTGCCCGCCGGGCGGGTGGATCACTAGACCGTGCCGAAGAACCGTGTCCACCAGGTGGGCCGCGCTGCGAAGGGCTCCAGCGCGCTGGGGCCCTCGTAGTCGCTTTCCAGCAGTTCCTCGGGGATGCTCACGTAGCCGAGTTCGGCCAGTGCCCGCTCCACGGTAGCGAGGTCGGCGGGGTCCAGCGCCCCTTCCTCGCGGGCCTCGTCCGTGCCGAGAAAAGCCCCTGGATTGTCTGCGCAGACCTCGGCGAGGGAGCCGAATTTGCTCACGCAGACCACGATCCGAGTCCCGCAGACGGTCGCGTCCGCGGGAACGCGGACGCGACCGTACTCGCTGGAGTCCTGGGTGTCCCGCTCGGACTCGCACGGGGCCCCGAAGTCCGCTTCGAGCCGGCGCACCAGCCCGCTGAACGCGAGGCCGGTCGCGGCGCGGTCGTAGCGCAGCGGCCGTTCCAGCCGTTCGGGGTCGTCGAGTTCGCGCAGGAGGGCCAGCAGTTCTGTCTCGCTCATCGCCATCCGCGCATCCTGCCGCCCGGCGGGCGGAAGCGGAGGGGCAGGGGTGAGGAAGCACGGACAAGATCCGAAAGCGGCAGCGTAGTTCGGATAAGCCACACCAGCCCCGGTAGCGCCGGATGACCACCAGCCCGCGCACCGTGATGCGCATCTATTTCCATGCCCAGGAGCCGGACGAGGAACTGTACGAGCAGCTCCTGGCCCTCCTCGAAGGCATCACCCCGCGCGTGCAGCCGCACTCCGCGGACTGGTCCGCCGACGTCGACCTCACCGGCGCCCTGCGCTACTGGAAGCGCGACGCCGAAGGACTCGCCGCGGTGATTCGGCTGCGCGCACTCGCCCTGTACGGGGTCCAGACGAGTGCGGGTATCGGGCCCTCCCGGATGGTCGCGGCAATGGCGGCCGCCCTCTCCCCACCCGGCTCTGTCACCGTCGTCGGCAACTCCCCGTACGACATCGCCGCGTTCCTGCGACCCCAGCGCGCGGCCGCCCTGCCGGGAGTCGGCCCCGCGACGGCGAAATCCCTGTCCCGGTACGGGATCTACAGCATCGGCGACATCGCGGACACCTCGCTCACCACCCTCCAACGGCTCCTCGGTGCCACCCGCCGGCCGACAGATCCACACCCGCTCCCACAGCCAAGACAACCGCCCCGTCGTCCCATAGGCAGCTCCCCGTTCCGCCTCCGCCGAGCACCGCTTCGACGCTGACGGACTCAACCCCGACCAGCACCACCAGGCCGTCCTCGGCCTCGTAGACGAACTCGGCGCCCAAATGAGGTCCGATAACAGCGTCTGCTGCGCGATCACCCTGACTGTCCGCTACGCCGATCGCACGCACACCACCCACACCCGACCCCTGACCGAACCCACCGCCCACACCCCCGCACTCGCCGACACCGGCCTCGCCCTCCTCGCATTCCTCGGCCTGCAACGGGCCCGCGTCCGGGCGATCCCCGTACGAGCCGAGCAACTACAGCCCGCCGAGACCGCCACCCACCAACTCACCCTCGACCCCACCGACGAGCGGACACGCGACCTCGAAGCCGCCATCGACCGCGCACGAGCCCGCTACGGATACCGCGCCGCCGGACCCGCGAGCACCTACCAGCGGACCAACTGACGCGACCCGAGCCGCCACCGCCGCCGGATACCCGGTTGTCGACGCCGACGCCGCCAGCCTGCCGCGCCTGGATCTACCGGATCCGCGACGGCCCTCACTGAACCGCCTCGTACGCGACGCCGGAACCGACATCATCTGCGCACAGGTCACACTCGAACTGGCGGCGTGCTTCCACCACGCTGTCACCGGCGCCGACAACGAGGTCACAACCACGATCGCCCGGCTGTGCGACCTCACTCAAAGCGGCGACTACGCCTACTTCATGGCCGGGCTCCCTCTCGACAGCCCCTCACCGGCACGGTGGCTCGACGGAGACCGGCCCACCCGTCAGCGGTGGCGGGACCTGGTCACCGCTCGGCGCAACGACCTGAGCGCACAAGGCTGATTGAGGGGCCCTGCGCTTCTCGGACAGCGGTGTTGAGGTTCTGCCTATGCCGCTGCCTGCAACTCTTCGTACTCGGCGTGGACTTCTGCGGGAGT
>NZ_JBICXE010000156.1:0-2355 GCF_043200155.1 Streptomyces sp. NPDC048473 | reverse complement strand
GACACCAACGCCAGCCCCACATCGTCCGCGGCTACTCCCACGGCCCCCACGTCCGCTACACCCTCAACGAGAACCCATTGAGTTTCCGATCAATAGGTGACCGCTGTTCAGGTCCCGACCGTACGCGCAAGCCTCTATAGGCGGACAGATGTGAAGGCATCTGTGGGGACTGTAAAAACGAACGGGTCTGGCCGGTAGTCGGTGGTGACGCTGGGTGTCCGTCAGGGCAGGAGGATGCGGTGGCGGAGGAGATCGAATCCGGCGCGTCCGTGCATCTGCCGCGTGATCCTTTTGGTGCGGGTGTTGACGCCCTCGGTGCGGCCGTTGTGGTAGGGCAACGTGAGGCTGGCGTCCACGGCAAGCCGGTCGATTTCGAGGCCATTGGTGAAGCTGCGCAGGTAGGGCAGATCGACGGCACGGGCGGCCGTGACCCACTCGGTGAGTTTCACGTCGTTGCTCTCGCCTGGTTTCAGCAGGGCGGCGAAGCCGCGTATGAGATCGGCGAGTGCGGTCATCTCCGGGCAGGCCGCGGCGATCTTCTCCAGCGGGGTCGTTTCCTTCGGACGCAGGTTTTCGGGGTCGGTGAGCAGGAGGCGGCCGGCGTGGCGCGCGGTGGCGACGGGGCGGTCACCTTCGGCGCGGCCCTGGTTGAGGTAGCGGACCAGGAGGTTCGCGCTGCCGGGGTAGCCCAACTCCCGGATCTCTTCGGGGAGGTGGGTGACCGGGACAGCCGTTTCCTCGGCACGGCGCCGGCGCAGGTGCTCGCGGTAGGGGTCGACGAGGGTGGGCCGGTAGGCCGGAGCGATGCGCAGGGCTTGGGGTTCGGGCATGCGGGCGTAGCGTTTGACGGTGTTCAGGGCCAGGTTGAGGCGGCGGGAGCAGTCGAGGAGGCCGACGCCTTGACCGAGGAGCTCGTGGATCTTGTTCCAGCGTTCGCGGGTGCTCTGTTCGCGTACTGCGCCGGGGCGGGGCGGGCTGATGGTGGCCCAGCAGCCGACGTGCGCGCGGACCTCGAGCAGGGTTTTGTCGCAGAGATTTCGCCATAGGTGCCATCGGTCGCTGACCTGCACCGCGTCGGGCAGGGCTCGGCGGACGGCCTCGGCGTAGGTGGCCGAGCCGTCCCGGCACACGACCTCGACACCAGGATGTTCGCACAGCCAGGACTCGAGGGTGGCCATCTCGCGGTCGGGCAGGACTTCGACGCGTCTGCTGGTTTCGGCATCCGTGATGATCGTGGCGTAGCGGTGGCGGCGGCGTCAGGGCGGAATCGTCCACGCCGATCACCCGCGGGACCGCCTGCTGCGGCAGCGGCAGGCGGTCCCGCGGATGGCGCAGCGCGGTGCTGCGGGCAACGGGCACGGCCATTAGACCAGCGAGGCGTGCGGCCGCCCGGCCGCATAACTCCCGCGCCACCTGGGATATCTGCCAGGCAAGCCGCACCGTGCGGCGCTGATGGCGCTCCAGCAGTCCGGAAATCTGCTCGCGGAAGGTCTGTCTCCGGCAGCCCAGGGCTGGACAGACCAGCCGCCGTACCCGCAGGTGGACGACGACCGGGCGGCCGTCGACCGGCACGTCCGTCACCGTCCGGCGGTGATACCCGTGCACCTTCGCCGTCGGCGTCCGGCACGCCGGACACGGCACCGCCACATCCCGCGTGCGGGCCGTGACCACCACTGCGTCACCACCGTCCACCACGTCCTCGACGACGAGCACCGACAGCCCGGAAAACACCATCCCGACAAGGGAGTTGACATCCATCACGAGATCATGATCGCGGATGGCTACTCGGCGTCACCACCGACTACGGGCCAGACCCGTTCGTTTGACAGACCCATCTGTGGACATCGGATGGTGGTAATGTTTGGGGAGCACTGTGTGACGGATGTTCGAACCACCGAAATCAATGACGTTCATGAAGTGCATCTCTCGGGGAATTAGCACGGCGTGGAACGGGATTCCCCTCTGCCTGAACGATGCATCAAACGTGTGCATGGGAAGCCTCTTCGCGGGGTGGTGCCATCTTTGGCGCTACAGATACTGAGCCGGAACTGATGGGTTGCCTACTGGATCGTGTAGCGGACATGGCGGGCGGCGAAGTAGCCACAGACGATGTGGGGTTGGTGCTGTCTGCTTAGCAGGAAGTGCCGGGTCTCGTGGGTGAGGTTGCTGGCCGTGGTGTTTCAGGTCGACGTTCAGCAGCTCGTCGGGGGTTGAGTTCGGGGTTGTAGCCGGCAGCAGTTGATTCCCGCCGCCGACTTACCCGTGTCGGATCGGTTTGGGCGGTGGTAGCAGCGGTGTGGTCGGTTGGTTGATCGGGGCCGCGGTGGGGGTGTTCGCCCATGCGACGGGAGACGA
>NZ_JBICXE010000155.1:0-2491 GCF_043200155.1 Streptomyces sp. NPDC048473 | reverse complement strand
ACCAACGTCAGGTGAACTGGCAGTTCACCACCCACGACGCACGCATCAAACTGCGCCACCTCTATCCCAAACATTAGCCGCGACGGCCTACTAGTGAGGAAGGCGTGTGCAACATTCGTATTGGCTTCGGGGGTGTGATGGCGGCGGGTAATGGTCAACGATCTGCGGTCCAAGACGGTGTCGTTTCGGATGGTCAGGGCGGCACCGTCATCCGTTTCTCTTATGGCCAGGCCGGCAATGAGGTTCCTGGTACCTCTACAGCAGTCGCACAGTGCCTAGCGGAAATTCGCCTCCACCTCGCGGCTGGTTCGGATGACCAGACAGTTAAGGCCGTAGCGCTCGTATACCGCGCGTTCGACGAGATCGCCGATGCGGAACGAATGGTGGGATCGGTCGCACATCAGCTGGGTGACGCTTTGGCAGTCACCAGCGTCCCGGAGGCGCTGATAGCGCGCCTTCGAGAGTTGATGGAGCTCGCCTCGAACGCCCGCAGGCTTCAGGGTGTCGTTCCTCGTCCTGCGCTGGAGCTGCTAGGCCAGGCAATGGCTGGCCTGCAAGAGGCATCTGCGATGGAGTCTGCGAATGATCGTTTCGCCACGGCTCACCTGGCAGCACTACGCACCGCCGCCGCTGTGCTTGCTGCGCGAGGGCGGCCGTCGGGAGACACGGGAATACGGCGCCACAGGCGAATCCGTAGCGCTTGGGAGGTGCTCCCTGAAATTGCTCCGGAGCTGACTGAGTGGAGCGCTCTATTCGCGGCAGGGGCTCGAACGCGCGCTCGCGCGGAGGCTGGCATCGAGGGCGCGGTCAGCATGCGCGAAGCGGAGGACTTGATTCGCGATGTCGCGATGTTTCTGCGGATTAGCCGACGGATTCTCCTGTTTGACTCCCGGCAGTATGGGGAGCTGCGACTGCCGGACCCGGAGTCCGAGTTCCGTCCACTCGCCGACGAGCGAGCAGCGCTCGAAAACCTGCCGCTCGACGTACCCCTCGGTCACACCCCGCCGGGCCCTCCGCTGGGCGATGACGATGATGAATGGGACGAGTAATTGGGGGATATAGCCAAGGGCGTTCTCGGTGGCGGGTGGAGTCTGTTGGTCGGCTGGATCCTGCCGACAGCCATCAACTTGGCTATTCTGGCTATCACTATGGGCCCCAGCTTGAGCCAGGCCCCAATGACGCACCAGATCTTCGCTGCCTCGCCGGGTGCTAAGGCACTACTGTTGTTGACCGCTTCTGTATTGATGGGCCTCATCCTCAACGCCTTGCAAATCCCCCTTTACCGGGTCTTGGAGGGGTACCTGTTCTGGCCGGCGCGACTGTATGCACGGCGTAGTCGCCACCACCGCGGGCGCCGTCGGGCGCTGGCCGATGAAGTGACACGGACGCGCAGCGCGCGTAGGGCTGCAGCCGAGCGGGCACAGCCTGCAGACACCGCACAGAGGCCATTGATTCCCGACGGGGCAGCCCCGGGCATGTCGGATCCACGCGACGAAGTGGCAACAGCGACGCAGCAGGCGCTGCTTGGTGAGCGGCTGGCCCGATATCCGGTGCAGGATGACCAGATCACGCCTACCAGGCTCGGCAACGCCATTCGGCGTCTGGAGGAGTACGGCTATGACCGCTACCGCCTGGATTCTCAGGTGTTGTGGAACGAGCTCACCGCGACGGCACCCGAGCAGGCTCGTCGGCAGGTCGACATCGCGCGTACCAGCGTCGACTTCTTCATCGCCCTGCTGTATGGGCACACAGCCCTCGTTGCCATGGCTCTGGGCGCCACATCGGTTGATAGCGCCGATCCTCCGATCCTCCTCGGAACCGCTGGCGTCCTCAGTATCCTGTGCCCGCTTTGGTATCGGGCCGCGGTCGCAGCGACTGACGAGTGGGCGGCAGCCGTCCGCGCACTGGTCAACTTGGGGCGCCATCCGCTGGCTCAGGCCATGGGCCTCAACCTGCCGCAGGACATCGAAGAAGAGCGAGAGATGTGGCGTATGGTCTCCCGGATGTCCAGGACCCGGTTCCATGAACGAGCTGCCGCTTTGAACCGCTTTCGCTCCTTCCCTGGCCCCGACGATCCAACGAGCGCGCCCGCACAGCCAAACGTCTCCGCGCGGCCCTGCGGTACCTGTTGCCCGGAGGCGCCCGCACCCGGCTGTCGGCCGACACGGCCGCCGGCTTGATAGAGGGCATCCGGCCGGTCACCTGCGACCGCCAACTTCCGCCACGGCATCGCCCTCGACATGCTGGCTGACCTGCGTCAGCTCGACCGCCAGCCCTAGCGGTGGTTTGTTGACTGTGGGTCAGGGCTGTAGTAGGCCGGTAGCAGAGGAACGTTGCCTCGCCGCCTGGGGGCTCGTGATGCCCCGTCGTCTGCCGTGTCCGCCCGCACCGGGCCCGCTGGAAGCCTACGCCGCACGCTTCGATGACCTGTTCTCCACACTGGCACAGCGCCGTGGGTTCCGCGAGTACCTGACTGGGCTGCTGCTGCCGC
>NZ_JBICXE010000154.1:0-2517 GCF_043200155.1 Streptomyces sp. NPDC048473 | reverse complement strand
GGGACTCCACCATGCCCAGGCAACAAAATCGCCTCGACCACCCACCAGTTGGTGATCAACGCAGCCGCCTCAGCCCAACCGAAACGGCGAGGCTAAGGGCTCACCGCGGACATACCGTTCCTACGGACTGAGCGGGAGTGAGTCCTTCTGTTGCCAGGACCCGTGCTCAGCCGAACGCCCCGAACGATGTCGGGCGTTCTGATTGCCCGCGTGCGCTCCACAGCCCGGCGGCACGGATCGTGTGCGTGGTCCAGGGATGCGGGGGCGGGGTCCCCCATGCCCAGGTTTGTCCGGTCCGGCCAGGATGGTCCGATGCCCCTGCACATCGCTCTGGTGTGCACGGGGCGGTGTCGTCCTTCCCCAAGCTCTCAACTCCGTTCGAGCAGGGGATACCCCATCCCGGATCGGGTGCCCTTGGGCGCGCCGTCCGATCGCCACGGCGGCAGCGTCGTGGCGATTCGTCTTACGGGTGTTGCTGGTGAGGGGCTTCTGCCCGTGCTGGGCGCCCCACTTCGAGGTATGGGCCGGATCGACCGCGGTGATCGCGATTCCCGTCCCCGCCGGACCGCCGCGGGGCTTTGACGGCGCGATCGACAAGCGCGGCTGCTGCGTCACCGGCGACGTTGTCTCACATTCACGAGGGCTGCGTCGTCCTATAGACGAGACAAACACCGGCACACCCGTCTACGCCCGCCGCAGCCAACTGGAGGTCACCATGAGCACCAATGTGCCCATCAGCAGGCAACAGGCGCCCGATCCAGGCGGACTCGAGGGCGCCGCGCCGTCCCGCGTGGCCATCCCGGAGAGTCGGCCCCGGCCCTCCGGTTGGACACGAGTGCTGTGGCTGCTGGCGGCCTTCACGGCCGCAGTGGCTGTCGGCCTCCCGCTGACCGGGGAGTGGGCCATCAAGCCAGTACTGCTGCTGCTGGTTCCGTTCTCGCTCATCCACGGCGTCCGCCGGTACGGCGCGAAAGTGTTGATCATCTTCCTCGTGGAGACGCTCGTGGTGAGCAATTTCTTCGAGAACTTCAGCATCTCCACCGGGTTCCCCTTCGGTCACTACCACTACGCCGGTGGACTCCAGTTGATCGACGTTCCGATCCAGATCGGCCCGATCTACTTCGGCCTGGGGTACGTATGCTGGCTGGTGGCCAGCACCCTGCTCGACGAGGCGGACACCGTACCGAGCCTACGTGCGGGAGCGGGCGGGCGCGTCAGTGTGGTGGCGCTGCCGATGCTCGCCGCGGCAATGATGACGATGTTCGACGTCGGCATGGACTCGATCTCCTCCACCGTCGTCGGGAACTGGGTATGGGAGCGCGGCGGCGGCCTGTTCGGTGTTCCCTACAGCAACTACCTGGGCTGGTGGCTGGTCACCTACATCTTCTTCCAGATCTTCGCTCTCTACCTGGCCCGCTCGCAGGCACCCGTGCACGCCGAAGGCCGCGGTGCCCTGCTCCAGCCTGTCGTGGCCTACGGGGCACTCGGCCTGAGCTCTGTGACGTATTGCATCGGCGCCTCGGACCAATTCTTCACGGACCCGACCGGAATTGTCTGGAGCGGGCACGCCATCAACGAGAGCATGATGATCACCAATCTGTTCTCCGTGGTCTTTGTCGCCTTTCTTGCCACCGTAAAGCTCGCCCGCAACGACATCGCCCGCAGCGCGGCTCCAACTTTCCGGTAATCACCGCGTCGGCTGTTGTCTTGCGAAGCTTGTCCGATACCCGGTTCCGGGTTGCCTTGGGCTCCACGCCTGCGTGGTGTGAGAGGACACCCGGACGTCCAGGGGATCGGGACCGTTGGGCGTGTGGCGGCCGGCTGGGCCGGGGGCGTCGTCCGGCGCTCGGACGTCGTGGAGTGATCAAGGCAGTCCCACTGGCCACCGGCTTCTTTCCGGTAGCTCCGCCTCATGCGCCGAGCACTCACTCTCGCCCACTCGACGAGCCCGCCTGCGCACTCACTCTCGTCGAGTGGGCGAAGACCCGGTTGGGGCTGACGGTCGAGGCCGGCAGCCGCCCCAAGAATGCGGTCGGGCTTCGTCGATCTCACGACCTGGGCGCCATCGACCTCATGACCAGAGGCCTGATGAAAAACATGACAAGTCAGCCGGAGAGCTGAGTCCAATACTCCGCTACACGGAAACCCATGGATTCATAGAGATGAATGCCGGCCTCAGATGCGTTGAGGATCGCCGTATGGGCTCCAGATGAGTATCCGTCACGCGGTACGGCCTGCGTCGCAGCTCTTCCGTAACCCGACCGGCGCTGCTCGGGTGGCACGGTAATGTTGAAAACGCCGACGTGGTCCCCGACATGTATACCGTAGGAAGTCGTTACCGGTTCATCCTTGAACTCAACGATGTACGCGGGCGTGTGTCGGGCGTTGAGCGCGTAGGTTGAGCTGAAGACGGTCAGGGCCTCCGGTGATAGGGCAGGGGCATTGCGTGATTGGGATTGGTCCGGTTCGCCGGTCTCGTGAGTGACGTGGCGTCATGTCCGTTGTGCGGTAAGGGGC
>NZ_JBICXE010000153.1:0-2553 GCF_043200155.1 Streptomyces sp. NPDC048473 | reverse complement strand
AGTCGGGTAGCGGGGACGTATTACTATGTCCCCGCCCCCTCAGAACCGTGCAAGCAGCTTTCACCGCACACGGCTCAAGCAAGCCCCAAAGGCTCGCCGGCAGGCAAAGGTGCTGGACTCGTCATCGCGGCAGCTCCATTCCGCCGTTGACAATGGGTGTGGAGGAGACGGAGTCGTTGACCGTCCGGCGTACTCTCGTCCGGGAACGCAATGTATTGCTTGGAGATCGCTTTCCGGATGACGGCCCGCCACGTTTCCCATTCTTGTGGGCTTTGTGGCGGGTGATCGGCATGCAGTAGGAGCCCTCCGCAGATCGAGCAACGGCCGTGTTGTGCCTGCAGCAGACGCACGGTCATGGCATCGACTGGTAGAGGGTTTCCCTTGCGGCGCCGCTGAGCCCAATAGGATTCCAGGGCAGGGTCGTCCGGGGACGCCTTCCCCTTGACCAGTTGGTGCCGGACTATCTTCGTCCAGGAGAACTTGAGCAGGTAGGCACCGCTGTCGCGGTCACCGAACACCCACAGGTCCTTCCTGGACCTGTTGAACCGGCCGAAGTACTTGTTGGATATCCACCGCTTCGGCTTGTTCGGGTGGCTGTGTTTGGCCCACTTGTAAGCGAGCTTCCACATGTGATTGTCCAACGCTGTGAAGATCTCACTGGACACCACCGTCCGGTAGTAGGCAGACCAACCCCGCACGATCGGGTTGATCTTCTTGAGTACCGCACCGGCGTTGGCCCCTCGCAGGGCCACCATTTCGGTACTGAGCCGTTCCCGGATCCGTCTCTTGGCCGCTGTGCTCGGTTTGATCAGCAGTTTGCCGTGATAGCGGCGGACGTTGAACCCCAGGAAGTCGAATCCGCTCTCCGCGTGAACTATTCGTGTCTTGTCCTCGTGGAAGGCGAGTCCCCTCGGCGTCAGCCATACGGCCAGCCGTTCCTTGACCTGTTCGGCCTGTTCACGGCTGGTGCACATCGCGACAAAATCATCTGCGTACCGCACCAGCACGGGGCTGCCGCTTTGCGCACTCCCGGCATCTCTGCCGGTGGTGTAATAGCGGACTCCTGCGGCTTCCTCCATTCCGTGCAGGG
Source organism: Streptomyces sp. NPDC048473 (assembly GCF_043200155.1). Classification (NCBI taxonomy): domain Bacteria; kingdom Bacillati; phylum Actinomycetota; class Actinomycetes; order Kitasatosporales; family Streptomycetaceae; genus Streptomyces; species Streptomyces sp. NPDC048473. The sequence continues at coordinate 1,463 of NZ_JBICXE010000153.1, read as the reverse complement.
CCACGTTGAAGAGCAACGGGCTGATCACCCCACCCTGCGGAGTTCCCTCCTCGGTTGGGGCGAACCGACCGCGATCCACGGCCCCGGCCTTCAGCCACTGACGGACCAAGCCCCGGGCGGGGAAGGTGCCGAGAGCGGCCATGAGCCGGGCGTGGTCGATGCGGTCGAACGCCGCCGTCAGGTCCGCGTCGAGCACCCACGCACGCTGCGGGTTCTTCCCGTTGAGCGTGGAATAGATGGCCCCGATTGCGTCGTGACAGCCACGGCCGGGCCGAAAGCCGTACGACTTCGGCTCGAACCGCGCTTCCCACTCGGGCTCCAATGCTCCCAGTGCCACAGCTTGCAGGCACCGGTCGACAATCACGGGAATTCCGAGTCCGCGCTTCTTCGTGGTCCCCGGTTTGGGGATGAACACCCGCTTGACGGGCTTGGGAATCCACGGTCGGGCGCGATGCTGGACCCATTTGGCCAATGCGGCCTTGGACTGGGAAAGCAACATGACTTTTCCGTCGACTCCCGCCGTCGCGCGTCCAGCGTTGATCTCCGTGACCCGTCGCACGCTCAGGAGCGTGTTCGAGCGGGACCGGAGCATCAGCTTCTGCAAATTGCGGACCTTCTTCAGATCCCCTGCCTGCGATGCCGTGAAGATTCTCTGCCGCAGACGCCGTACGTCTTCTTCGACCCGCCGCCAGTCAATCGACGCCCAGTCCAAGTCTTCGCCCTCGGGTCCGTTCGCCGGAGCAGACGCAGCCGGAAGGGCCGAAGCCGCCCCGTCTGCCATCAGCATGGTGTCCAACTTGCCCCTCGGTTTCGTCGTCTTTATCCAGCGATTCTGCACAGGCTCACCCGGCCCACGTCAGCACCCTTTCGGGTCCGGGCAGTGCCCGTATCCGGACGGTTATGCAGGGCGACCGGCGGAGAGTCCGATCGTCTGCCCCGGGTTCCCGTTTCCTTTCGGCTTCCGGCTTTAGCTTCTTGGGCCGTCCTGTTCCCGCTGGGGAGTTGAGCCTTCCTCACGGTCAGCTGACCGAGCCAAAACGGCCCGGACCCCAACGGGTTTTCCACGTTCCACACGAACGAGATACGACCGGGGTGGGTGCTCCCTTTACCCCGAGGCGGCGGTGTCCACCTGGCCGGAGTGACCTCTACCGGCCAGCGCCTGCCGCTTCTCAACGGCTAGCCATGCACCCCACTCATGCATTCCATCGGTGGAGCTTGGGATCACGAGGCATCATCGGGAGTTCATGTACTTCACCCGTCCGGTCTTCCCCTTGCCGGTAACTCCCGGATGGAACGGAAGTCCTTGGGCTTTCCCCTGAGCTTCGCACCACGCCGTTACCGGCATCGCACGTCAAGGGCGGGGACGGGTCTTATGGACACAGACCCGTGACTGCACCTACAGCTTCATCAACTGCCTCTCCAATCGGCCAGTCCACTCAAATTCGTGCAACTTCGTGTCGCAC
>NZ_JBICXE010000152.1:0-2607 GCF_043200155.1 Streptomyces sp. NPDC048473 | reverse complement strand
TCGCGCGAGAGATCTACCGCCACCTCACAAGCGCATGCATCAGCTCACCGACAACGACTTCCGCAGCTTGACGATCTATAGGAGCTTCAGAGTCACTCATTAGGCTGCCCCCAAGCTTCGATCAGGCCGCTACGACGGCCCGACGGAAGTGGTCTTTCACCACCTCTCGATCAACATCGCGCCTCGTGGCGCACAGCTGTGCTGCGAAAAAAGCCGAGGCCGTCCGCAGGACCTCATTCGCTCGCCGCAGTTCCCGCACCTCGCGCCGCAGCTGGGCGAGCTCTTCCTCCTCCTCGGTGGTGAGACGGAGACGACGCCGGCCTCACCTTCGCCTGCCGGTTCCTCCCGCTTCCTATGAAGCAACCACTGGCCGACGATCAAGACGCATGGCTGGGTCACATCGATCCGTGCTGGACCACCGTGACCGTCGGCAGTCAGTAATCAGTGCCCGGACTCATCCGCTGAATACGCGACACCTCAACATGCGAGCCCACCAGTCCCAAGGCCGGAAGAGCCAGCAGGCGCTTCTGCTGCTGGCATAGGGCAGGCGCTGGCGGGAGCGGATGTAGGCCCGCAGCAGTTCGGCGACGGGCTCTGGGAGGGGAGGCGGTGGATCTCCCAGGCGGATGGTGATGGTGATGCCGTCGTCGGTGACGCCGTCGATCCTGACCGTTCCGATCCTCCCCAAGGGCCGACCTGCCGCCGACTGAATCGACGTCCGGGCCGAGCTCAGCGCCGGGTCACGGTGACGAGCCGGTAGGGCGGCTGGTGGCCGATCACGAGGGAGGCGTCGGCGAGGTCGTAGGTGTCACCTGACGTTACCCCGGAGACCGGGTTCACTTGCACGGCGAGCGGAATGTAGTCCGCATTGCCGGAACTATCCTGGTTTATGGCATTGATCGCCGTGCATATGGCCTCTGCCTGGCTGTACCCGGCCTGCTCGTTGTCCGTGAAGATCCAGGCCGTGCTGTTGGCACCCATGATCGATTCGAGGCAGTACGCCAGACCGTCGGGTGCGGCGGCCCTCGACCAGATGTTGCCGGGGTGCGGCACGAGAACATCGGTGTGCGGGACGTGGTGACCGAAGCCCGTGATCGAGCCCTGGGTGAGCTGCATGGTGTTCGGCGGGATGCCCCACTCCTCCAGGCTCTCCCGAAGGCGACCCGCCTGCATCGCCAGGTCGTAGGCGTTTAGGTTCTGCTTCCTGTGCCAGGCCTCCATGAGGAACTCGGTGTCTTCCCTCCGCTGGCCGTCCACCGCGCCCACCACGGTGTTGCGCGTGTATTCGATCACCTCTCCCACCGCCACGTGGGTCTCGTAATCAATGTAGGGCTCCACACGCTGCTGGTGATCGGGGTGAAGGTCCTGGTACCAGGCGGCCGACAGCACCTCCTGCCGCGTCAACCTGCGCTTGGCCTCGTCCCCGTCCATGTACAGCGTTCGCTGTACCGGTGCCGTGGAGGCGGTGGCGGCCGATGCGGCGGCTTCCGGCGCGTGGACGGCATCGGGCACCCGTCGCGACATCACCCGCGTGGCCGTGGCCTCTGCCTCCCGCTCGAAAGTGTCGGAGGGATCCGACAGACGCAGCCCCGTTCCGTCGTCGGTGCCGGCGACTGGGCCTTGCCGCTGCTGGATGACGTGGGTGAGTTCGTGGGCGAGGGTGTGCTTGTCACCACCCCCGTCGCCCAGGACGACGTGATCGCGGGAGGTGTAGGCCCGCGCCCCGATCTCGGCGGCGGAAGCCCTGGCGGTGCTGCTGGTATGGATGCGGACGTCTGAGAGGTCCGCGCCGAGCCGGGCTTCCATCTCGGTGCGTGTGTCGTCGTCGAGGGGGCGGCCGCCGGTGCGCAGGACGTCATGGATGGTGGAGTGCTGTACGGGGTGCTCGGTCTGGTGGTGGTTGCAGTCGGCGCCATGCTGGTGTCGTTCCTGGGCCCATGGGTGTCCGGCCCGGCGGAGCATCTGGACGACTGCCGCGTTGCCGACGGTGCTCTGCAACGCGAGGAGGCCCGGGAGCGGCGTCCGGCTCGCGGCCTGCGGTTGGCGGGCCGGTGCCCTGCCCTTCCGTGCCTCGGCCGACCTGGCCTGGTCTTCGGCGTACATGCGACCTCTTCCTCCGTGGGCAGACAACTCCCCTCTGGATACCTGAGGCGCGGGCGGTCGGGCCAGGTACCCGAGGGCAGACTGGGGGCAACGTGCGTGGGCCGTTGGCGCGTGGCATGGTGCGCCCCGGACGCCCCGGACGCCCTGGTAGCCGGCCACGGTGCCAGACCTGGCCCGCGAGACGGACCACCCGCTGCCCTTCGGCAAGAACATGCGGTCGCGGGTGTCGGGATGGACCACACGCACTCTGGCTGCTAACCTCGCCGTTTCGGTTGGGCTGAGGCGGCTGCGTTGATCACCAACTGGTGGGTGGTCGAGGCGATTTTGTTGCCTGGGCATGGTGGAGTCCCGGCGCAATGGTCGGGTTCTCCGGGTCCTTCGGATTGTGGGTGGGCGGGGGTCTGCAGATCAGTCAACCGGTCGGGGCAGTGCGGCAAGGCGGTGGAAAGCCGTGGCCAGCTCGTGTCTCCAGGGCCAGGTCGCCGAGATCCGCAGGCGGAGGCG
>NZ_JBICXE010000151.1:0-2619 GCF_043200155.1 Streptomyces sp. NPDC048473 | reverse complement strand
CCGATGGTGGGCTGACGCCACGGACGAATCACCGGCCCGCGCAGACCTCGGGAACAGAGCGCACAGCAGCGCCGGACCGTTAGCCGGTCCGGCGCTGCCCGGTCCCGGGGTCGCCCCCTGGTTGCCGTCGTCGAGAGGCTGGTGCCTCACCAGCCGCCGGAGCTGAGTTCGACGCGGGTGTTGAGGCCGCCCCTGCCGTTGCCCTTGTAGAAGTAGAGCTTCCCGGTTGCGCCCGGCTGGGACGCGACGGCTACCAGGTCACCCGTACCGTCACCGGTGAAGTCACCGCCGGCGTAGTCCGAGATGCCGTTCCAGCCACGGGAGCCGATCTCCGTCCGGGAGGACCCGCCATCGATGGTGCCGTTGCCGTGACCCCGGTAGAGGTAGAGCTTCCCGGTGGACTTCTCGGTGGCGACGATGTCGTCCCTGCCGTCCTTGTTCATGTCACCAGGACTGACGATCTTGTCCATGCCGTTCCAGCCACGGGAGCCGATCTCCGTCCGGGAGGACCCGCCATCGATGGTGCCGTTACCGTGACCCCGGTAGAGGTAGAGCTTCCCGGTCGACGTCTCGACACCGCCGAGGTCATCCCTGCCGTCACCCGTGAAGTCACCGACGAAGATGTTGCTGATCCCGTTCCAGCCGCCGGAACCGATCTCCTTACGACTGCCCAGCCCGCTACCGGTACCGGGGTAGAGGTAAAGCTTTCCGCTCGCGACCGCGGTGCCGACGAGATCGTCCCTGCCGTCACCCGTGAAGTCACCGACGGCCAGATTCGCCATGCCGTTCCAGCCACTCGTGCCGATCAGCACCGGCGAGGTCAGGCCTCCCGTGCCCGTACCGGGGTACAGCCACAGGTTGCCCGTCGCCACCTGAACGGTCACCAGGTCCTTCTTGCCGTCCCCGTTGAAGTCACCGGCCGTCAGATTTGTCATACCCGGGTCGCCCGTGGGCACAGCCGCGCCGACGTCGACGTAGTCCCGGTCGATGTTGATCGTCGTCCCGCTGTACGACTCGGTGACATTGCCCGCGTACTGGTGAACACGCTGGTGGTCGGACCAGTACCCGGCGGGGATGTTCACGTCGGCGGTGTTGGCTACACCGTTCCAGTTGCCGGACCAGACCACGTCCGGGCGCTCCAGCGTCGTGGATGAGTAGACGGAGGCGAGGTCCTTGATGCCACTGGAGGAGGAGCTGTACACGCCCGACCGGTAGCGCAGTTCGTGCAAACGGGCGGACCAGCCGGAGAGAAAGTTGAGGACGTTGGTGCGGTACCCCGAGGAGTACGCCTCCATGTCGGTGTAGAGCACCGCGCCGGGGACGAATCCGAGCCCTTGTGCCAGATCGACCGCCGCATCGGCGGCCGACCGGCCCTGGCTGGCCGCGCTCGATGAGGAGATGCTCCCCGCTTGGAGGCCCGCGTAGATGGGGAGCAGATGCCAGCCACGGCTGCTCTGCTCGGCCACCCAAGAAGCGGTGAGGTTCGGCTGGGAGCAGGCCCGGCTCGGACCGCCCATGTAGATGCCCACCCCTCTGTAGGGCGAGGACGCCCAGTCCGCCATGGCGGCCGAGGAGGGTGCCGAGCAGGCATCGAAGGCTTTGCCGGTGTAGCCGGTGCTCGGGACCGCGGAAGCGGCGGCCGAGAAAGCCGGCGCCCGGGGCGCCGGAACCGTCTGCGTTTCGGCCGTGCTGCCAGTGATGGCGGAGCCCAGGATCTGCTCGATTGCTGCCATCGACGAGCCGTAACTGACGGTTGCATAGACGCCGGCGCCCTCGAAGGCCACCCGTACTTCGCGGGAGTCGCCGGCCGGGAGGGTACTGGGAGCGGGGGAACCCGCCGGAACTTTCACGGTGGGCACATCCTCTCGGGGCGCGGCTCCGGTGAACGGCTCCAGCACAATCGCTTCGGTCTTCGCCGCGATCAGGTGGGTGGGGCACAACTGTTGGGCTCCCGGATGCCCCAGGTACACGGTGTGCTGATCGAGTCGTACGCAGGCGTTCGGGTCCTTCTCCAGGTCCACCAGCCTCCACCCGGCCGGGACGTCGATGGAGAGTCCCCCGTACTCGACGTGGGTGAGCGATTCCGCCGCCGAAGCGGTGACGGAGGGCTGGAACGTGGCGGTGAGTCCGATGGCGGCAATGAAGGCAGAGGCTGAACGGCGCAGATGTCGGATCTTCATTCTCTCTTCCCGGAGTTGGGCCGATGCGGCACGGCCGGCGCGGTCGGGGTGCGGGAGCGCACAGAGGCAGGCAGGGCCGCAGTGAACTCGGACCCGCCTGGTGGGGTGCCACCAGACGCCGGTGCCGATTTCGATGCGGACGTTGAGGCCGCCCGTGCCGTCGACCTTGTAGAGGTAGGGGTTTTCCGGTGGCGCCCGGCTGGGACTCGACGGCTGCCAGGTCACCCGTACCGACACCGGTGAAGCCACCGCCGGCGTAGTCCGAGACCCCGTTCCGAGCCACCGGAACCGATCTCCGTACGGGAGGAACGCCATCGATGGCGCCGCCGCCATGACCCTTGTACAGGCAAAGCGTTCCGATCGACGTCTCGACACCGCCGAGGTCACCCCCACCGTCACCCGTGAAGTCGACGACGAAGGTGTTGCTGATGCTGTTTCA
>NZ_JBICXE010000150.1:0-2715 GCF_043200155.1 Streptomyces sp. NPDC048473 | reverse complement strand
CCTCCGCCACACCGGCCGCGACTACCACCGGCCCCTACGAGCCCTCGGTCTCACGTGACGAACCCAGACAGATCTCGATCATGCAATGACCCTGATGGCGTGTATGACGTGGTGGTGGTGGGTGGGCATGCGGCGGGGCTGAGTGCGGCTCTGGTCCTGGCCAGGGCGCGTCGTCGGGTCGCCGTGGTGGATGCGGGTGAGCCGCGCAACGCTCCGGCCGCGCATATGCATGGTTTCCTGTCCCGGGACGGGATGTCCGGGGCCGAGCTGCTGGCGGTGGGCCGGGCGGAGGTCGCTGGTTACGGGGTGGATCTGTTTCGAGGGCCGGGTGGATCAGATCGATCCCGGCTTCCTCGTCCGTCTGGACGGTGGTGCGGTGCTCGGTGCCCGCTGGGTCGTGGTGGTCACCGGGCTGCGGGACGAGCTTCCCGCGATTCCGGGCGTTCGGGAACGGTGGGGCAGGGATCTGCTGTTCTGCCCGTACTGTCACGCGTACGAGGTACGTGATCAGCCCATCGGGGTGCTGGGTACTCACCCCGGTGCGGTGCGGCATGCGTTGCTGTTGCGGCAGTGGTCGCGGGATGTCGTCTTTTTCTCGCACACTCTGGACCTGGGTGCGGAGGAGCGGGAGCGGTTGGCCGCGCGCGGGGTCGTCGTCGCGGAGGGGACGGTCAAGCGTCTGGTGAGCGAGGGTGACCGGTTGCGTGGTGTCGAGCTGGCCGAGGGGCATGTCGTTCCGCGTTCCGCGGTGTTCGTCTTTCCCCGGATGGTGCCTCATGACGCCCTGCTTGCCGGTCTGGGGTGCGAGCGGGACGACAGCGGCTGGGTGACCACCGACGATGCGGGCCGGACCAGTGTGTTCGGGGTGTGGGCGGTCGTCAATGCGTCCGATGCGAAGGCGCTCGTGATCACCGCTGCTGCGTCTGCACCCGGCCAAGACCCGGATCGTGTACTGCCAGGACGGATTGCGGCGCGGCTCGTATGAGCACACGTCTTTCACGTTCCTGGGGTTCACGTTCCAACAGCGTCAGATGCGGGACAAGAACGGCCGCATCAGATGGTCGTTCCGTCCCGCGGTCAGCAGGGACGCCCTCAAACGACTCGGCGACGAGGTCCGCTCCTGGCGGCTCCACCGGCGGGTCAACCTCACCGTGGAAGAACTCGCGCAGCGGATCAATCCGATCGTCGCGGGCTGGATGCAGTACTACGGCCGGTTCTACCGATCGGCCTTGTATCCACTTCTGATGCGCATCAACGCCTACCTGGTGCGCTGGCTCCGCAACAAGTACAGACGGTTTCGCGCGATGAGGAAGGCCATCGCGGCCTTCCAGAGGGCAGCCAAGCGCCGCCCGGGGATGTTCGCGCAGTGGAGATGGGTCAGTTCCCCCTCCTTCGCCTGGTGATCAGGATGACAAGAGCCGTATGACGAGAGATCGTCACGTACGGATCTGTGGGAGCCGGAGGGTGTGAATCCCTCCGGCTACCCGACCTTCGAGGTGCCCGGCGGCATGTGGCAGACCGTGATCTCCAAGCCCGTCTCGGCGGCCAGGGCGGCAAGTTCGGTTTTCCAGGCGCGGATGCGGTATCCATTGGAGCCGCCCGCGTCTGCGGTGATTAGCAGCCAGGCGGCCTGAGGGTAGTCGTGATTGCCACGGGCCTGCCACCAGCGACGGATCGAGGCAACGGCGAACGCGGCCGTGTCGTGATCGGTGCCGACACTGACCCAGCCGGTGTTCGCGGCGACGTCGTAGATCCCGTACGGGATAGCCTTGCCCGGTCCCTGCCGGTCAAGGAAGTCATGGGTCCTGACCTGGGCCGGCAGTCCTTTCGGATGCCACTCGCGGCCTCCGTTCTTGTACTGGCCGACCAGCTCCTTCTTCTTGGTTGTCCACGCTGATCACCGGATCGCCGGCACCCATATGCTCCTTGGCCCGGTCGTTGAAGTAGCGGAACTGGGCATCCCGGTCGGGATGCTGCCTGCCTTCGAGGGTCTTGGCGTTGGCCTGGAGACTGAACCCCTCCTCCCGCAGCAGGTCGGCGACGGTATCCGCCGAGACACGGTGGCCCTGCCTGGTGAGCTCGTCGGCGAGTCTGCGGGTGGACTTCGTCGTCCATCGCAGCGGCGACATCGGATCCCCTCGCATATCCGGCTCGACCAGCGTCAACAGCGCGGGCCGCAGTCCTGGATCCACCTCGGTCGCCAGCTTGCGCCCGCCACCGGGACGGCGGACCCGGCCCAGCGGTTCCGCCCCCGCCTCCAACTCGTCCACGCCTTTGCGCACGGTGGTCTCGCTGACCTCGGCCGCCTGGGCAACCGCCCGGATTCCGCCGTGGCCCAGGACCCTGGCCTCGGCCCCCATCAGCAGACGGCGCTGCCGCTCATCTAGATGCGGGAACAACACCACGAACTTCAGGCCGAGTTGACCACGGACCTCGCCAGATATGCGCATACCACACCAACGAGCTGAACCACGGGAAGCAACACCTTGATTCTCTGCGAGCCCTTAACTTGGCGTTTATGCAGCTCTGCTGCTTGCGATGGCTTCCGCGAGGTTTGGTTTGTCCTGTTTCCCGACGGGGTGCTCGCGTGCGCGGTGCTTGTTCTTCATCCCGATCGGCGGGCCGGGGCCCGCGGTGCTGGATTTCGGTGCGCTGGTCGGCTGAGGTGTTTTCCCGTGGAGGCGGCGAAATCCTCGACGGACACGCGCGGGTGTG
>NZ_JBICXE010000149.1:0-2716 GCF_043200155.1 Streptomyces sp. NPDC048473 | reverse complement strand
AACTGGCCCTGGCAGGACGCCTGGCAACAGATGTTCGCAGTCCTGCATCCCCCGCCACGTGTCTGACGCCCCATCCGACCCGCCCGCGAGGGCCCGAGACCAGCACACACGTGGAAAAGCTGGGCAAACCAGCAGCAAGAAGGCAGCCGCAGGCGGGACGGTCGCCTCCGAAGGCGTCGGCGAACTGCGGCCGAGGCGAGCCCGGATCACCGGAGTTGAACGGTGACCGCACCTGCGATCGCCGAGGAGGCTCTCGCCGATCCGGTCGGCCTGATCGTGCGGCTGGTCGGCAACGTCGAGAGACACCTGGACGCCGACCGCATTCGCGGCATCGTCTGCACGCTCGTACGCACACGATCCGGCCGCCGCAACCTCGCTCAGGCCCTGCACGACGACCCCTCGCTGCTGCGGACCGGCAAGCCACCCGCGCCGTTCCGCGTCGCCAAGCTGCTGATGGCCCTGCACGAAGCAGGCGCCCAGGACACTGCCCTGCCCCACTGCGGCGAGTGCGGACGCCCCCGCCCCTACGTCGGCAGCCGCTCGGGCGGACGATGGGGATGCTCACCCTGCTTCGAAAAACCCGCCGTCTGCGCGGGCTGCCACCAGAAGCGGCGAGTCGTCAGCCGAGACCGCCACGGTGAGCCCCGATGCGCCAAGTGCCCCGACACCGACGGTGATCCGCTCAAGGAACTCACCCAGCTGATCACCGACCTCGACCCCACGCTCGACGCGGACACCGTCCGGACCGCTCTGGAGCGGTCTACGAAGCGACCGGCCGGGCAGCGCCGGCTGGCCTGGGCCGTGATCGACCATCCTGAGCTGCTGACCGGCGCCGGGCACCAGGCCCCGACTCCGGCGATACTGCGGTTCATCGGCGAACTCGTGGCCGTCGGCGCCACGAAGGTCGTCAAGCCGGCGTGCCCGCGCTGTCACGGAGTGAAGGCGCTGTCGAAGCTCCTGGACGGCAGACGGATCTGTCGGGCCTGTTTCGCCAGGCACGCGGCCGTTCCCTGCGCACGCTGCGGCGCCGTCCGTGGACCCGCCACCCGCGATGCTGCCGGACAGCCGCTGTGTCCCAACTGCCTGATCCGCGACCCCGCCAACCTGGAAGTCTGTTTTGACTGCGGGCGCCGTCAGCCGGTCGCCGTCCGGCTCGCCGACGGTGTCCGCCGCAACAACTGCAGGCCGAAGGAGATCAAAGAGTGCGGAATCTGCGGCCGCACCGCCCCTTGCGAGCTCTCCCGTGCCACCGGGCGGCCCTGGTGCGAACGCTGCCAGCAACGCCGGGCGACCTGCAGCAGCTGCGGCACTGTCGCCCAGGCCCGCGGCGGCACCTGGGAGGAACCGTTGTGCGCGAAGTGCACCAACCCCGACCCCGGCTTCTGGGGACGCTGCCCCGTCTGCACAATCACCTGGCAACTCAGCCCTCGCCCCTGTCAGCGATGCGTCCTCGACCAGAAGATCCGCGACCTCCTCGGTGACGACACCGGGACCGTCGCGTCCGAACTCGCTGCCTTCCATGCGGCATTGACGGACGCCGAGCGCCCGCATGTCGCTCTGGCCTGGATCTCCCGAGTGAAGGCCCGGGACCTGCTGGAACGCATAGGTCGCGACGAGCGTCCGGTCACCCACGACATCCTCGACGAGCTTCCGCCGGGCAAGGTGCTGGCTCACCTTCGCAGTGTCCTCGTCGCGACAGGAGCCCTGCCGCCGCGCGACGAACGGCTCGTCGCTCTGGAGAAATGGGTCACCACAACGGTCCAGGCTCGCACGGACCTCGCCGAACGCGGATCCTGCACGGTTACGCGGTCTGGCACCACCTGCGCCGGCTCCGCCGCCGAGTCGGCGACCAGCACACCACTCAACTGCAGGACATGAACGTGCGCTCCCACGTCAACGCCGCCGACAACTACCTGGCCTGGCTCGCCGGCGAAGGTCTCACCCTGGGCGCCTGCACACAAGCCGATCTGGAACGCTGGATGACCGATCCCACCTTCCGCTACCGCGACGAGACTGGCCACTTCGTCCGCTGGTCCGTACAGCACCGCCATGCCCACGGCCTCACCTGCGGCGCCGTCCGCTGGACCGGCCCACAGGGCGCCATCGACAGCGAGAAGCGCTGGACCGACGCCCGCCGCCTCCTCAACGACGACACGCTGCCCACTGCGGACCGAGTCGCCGGACTGCTGCTGATCCTCTACGCGCAGAAGATCTCCACCATCAGCCAACTCACCGTCGAAGAAGTCGACATCACCGGCGAGACGGTCGCGATTACCTTCGGCACCTCGCCCGTCATCCTTCTGATGCCGCTTGGCGCCTTGGTCCGCGAGCTCGTCGCGACCCGCCGCGGCAAGGCCAAGATCGGTACTCCGGACGACGCCCCTTGGCTCTTCCCCGGAGGACAACCAGGGCGTCCTCTCAGCGACAGCCAGGTCGGTCTGCGGCTGCACAAGATCGGCATCCGACCCCAACAGGACCGCTCCACAGCCCTTTTCACCCTCCCCGCCGAACTGCCCGCCGCCATCCTCGCCCGGATGCTCGGCGTCCACATCCAAGTCGCTGTCCAATGGCAGAAGGCATCCGCTGGGGACTGGGCCGCCTACGCCGCCGATGTCAGCCAGCGGTGGTGATCGAGAAGTGGGCTCCGGCCCGGTGGCAGGCGGCGATGACGCCGGCGTTGTAGAACTGCGAGTCGGCCCGCAGGATGCGCATGCCG
>NZ_JBICXE010000148.1:0-3002 GCF_043200155.1 Streptomyces sp. NPDC048473 | reverse complement strand
CGGCATTGTCATGGTTAACAAGGGGGGGAAGTCATGCCGGGCCCGGAGGCCGGGAGCCCCATTGCGGAGCCAACGAAGACGGTAATGGGGGGGGGTGGCGGTACGAGGTCTGGACCGAGCCGCCACCAGTGGAGCTGGAGAACATCCGATTCCTGGCCGGATACCGCAGGGGCTGGCGGTTCGGCCCGGCGCTCATGGATGAGTTGGCCAGGGTGGAGCTTGACGGAGCCTCTCTGGGGCAGGCCACGGGCTTGCCGCCGAGTCGTTCGGAGCCTCAAGTTCGAGCCGCCGTACTGCGTATGCTCCGGAAGCAGGACTTCACCGTCGATCTCGGCACGCCCATCACGCCCTCGCATGTGCTCAGGAGGGCGGCATGAGCAGGGCAGGAGCCAGGGTCGGTGTCGGTACACGGTTCCGCTATGACGGCGAGACCATCGAGGTGGTGGAGATGGCTGCCACCACGGCGGGCAACGAAGTGGTTCTAAAGGATGGTCGGGGCCGTCTTCTTCGCCCATCTCTCCGGGAGTTGTTGTTCTCTGACCGAGCCGTCATCGTCCCCGAAATCGACGGACCGTCGGCAGACGATGCCGAGGAGATCGCCTCTGTCGTACTGGGGCAGCTTGGCAGGGACGAGAAGCGGAAGGTTCTTGAGCGGGCCGAGCACGCCCGTGAGGTACTCACGGGCTATCGGTCTGGCAGCCCGAACTCGCACGTGGGGGCGAGCCCTGGCCCGAGTACTCGCCTGAGGCGCCTGTGGAGGACCGATACGAGGCGAAGGCTGAGGAGCTCGGGGTCGGCAAGCGCTCCGTCCGGCGTTGGGTCGCTGAGTTCCGCGAGCATGGAGAGGCGGGTTTGGCCCGGAAGAAGGGGCTGGGCCACAGGCCGCAGGCGAAGGCGGACGAGCGCTGGGTGGAGACAGCATTGGAGGTGATGGTCGAGCACACCGGGGAGTCGAAGCCGTCACGGACGATGGTCATCGAGCGGACCCGGGCCCGGGTGATCGCACGGTTCGGGGCGGATGTGGTGAAGTTGCCGAGCCGGGCGACGGCGTTTCGGCTGCTGGAGCTTCGACTTCGATGACCCTGGTGAGATGCGACGTCGACTCCCGCGGCTCGCTGCCCTCTACCTCCGTGACACTCCATGACAGACCTCGCCAAGCAGCGACTCCGCATTGCGATGTCCGCCCTCAGCGGCCGGCGCCATTCCTCACGACCTCCGCCGCCCTCCCCTTGGCTGGACCGGTGTTCGTGAGAATCAGGGGATGACGACGCTCTGTGAGGTCGGGCTCCGGGGTATGTGCGTATCAGGCGCCGGGTTCGTCCTGGCCGGCGGAGATCGCTTGCCGGTGCGAGAGGGTGATGCGGCGCTGGGCCGGGTCGATGTCCAGGATCTTCACTGGGAGTGCGTCGCCGACGTGGACGGCCAACTGCGGATGGTCCGGGTGCCCGTCGCCCAGTTCGGTGTTGTGCACCAGCCCCTCGAAGCCGTTCTCCTTCTCTTCGATGCGTACGAACACGCCGAACGGTACGAGCTTGGTGACGCGGCCGATGATGGTCTGGCCGATCTGCCCGGCGAGCAGTGGCATCGGGTCTTCGTGCAGGGCCTTGAGTGACAGTGACACCCGTTCGCGGATCGGGTCGACGTCGAGAATTTCGGCGCTGATCTCCTGGCCGACGGCAACGACGTCGGAGGGGTGGTTGAAGGGACGCCATGACAGCTCGGGGATATTGATCATCGCCTCGAAGCCGCCGATGTCCACAAAAGTGACCCAGAAATCGGCGATCCGGGTCACCCGGCCGGTGACGATCTCACCTCGGTGAAGAGTCTTGAGGAAGGCCCATTTCCGGGTGCTCGGGGTGAGGTCGATCTCCCAGCGAGCCCGTACCACTCCGTCACTGTCGGGCAGGACGGCGGCGAGCAGCGGGACGCGTTCGTCGGCGTACATGGACAGGATCATTGCGGCGGAAGCGCCGGAGAGACGGGCGGTCAGCTCCGGGAACTCGTCCTCGTCGGCGCTGGCGCTGTGCATCCGGCCATCCCTGTCCTGCCAGACACACTCGACGTGGCCCTCGGCGGGGAGCGTGGCGAGGACCGCGTCGATGTCGGAGGACAGGTCCGGCCATATGGCCATCCGGGCTCGGGGAGCGAGCCCGGCGCGGACCGTGTCGATGTTGTCGGGGGTGAGGCGGTGCCATCGCTCGGAGTTGTGGGCGTACTGCTCTTCCAGGACTCTGGAGTTGCTCCCATGCATCGACCAGCGCAGATGGGCCCAGAATTCGTCGTCGGCCAGCCGCTGGGGGCCTTCGTCCTCGGCTTCGAAGTCGTACGGAGAGGCGTCGGTCCGCTCCGGGAACAACCTGAGCGCGCGGGTCCGGGCCACCGCGGTTTCGCAGGACCGACTGCTGCCGATGTACATGTACTGGTCCCAGCCCACGTGCACGGCGAAGGTGTCCTCCACCTCCAGCCGACACCAGACGCCACCGTCGCGCAGCATGACCCGTACAAGATCCATCGCGGTACCGACCGACACCTCCGCACCATCGTGGAAACCATCCGGCCCGGTCGGGAAGAGACCGTCCAGCCCGAAGCCGTCCATTGGTGGCTCCAGCCCGCTCACGAATGGCACCGGGAGGTGCGGCTCGCGCACGGCTAGGCGCTCGATGCCAGTGTCTGAGGCGAACGCCTCGATCGCTTGAAGGTAGGCACCCTCGACCTGGCCGTGGTCGCTGACCGTGTCCTCGGCACCGGTGTAGTGGCCGTGTTCATCACGGTCGGCGGGGTCGTACTTGGTAACGCGATAGACGTAGGGCAGCACGCCCCCATCTTCCAGCATGGTTCGGACGCGGCCCTGCGCAATGCCACTAGGCACTGAGGGGCCAAGCACTCAGGCCGCGAATTGGAGTCGGTGGGGGCCTCCCCCTGAGTGGTGGACACGCTGATACTGGATCTGCTTGATCCGGAGGGAAGCGAGAAGACCGCCGATGGCGATGAAGGACTACTCG
>NZ_JBICXE010000147.1:0-3077 GCF_043200155.1 Streptomyces sp. NPDC048473 | reverse complement strand
AGCGACCGCCCCCAGCTCAAACTCGCGCAGCCGCGCGCACAGCTTCTCGTAGCGGGCTGCTGTGATCTCGCTGCACGCGCCGCGGCGGGCCGAGGAGATCCACAGCAGCCGCCCCTTCGCATCGGTCAGGGCGAGGAAGAGCAGGCCGTGCGCCTTGTGCTTGCCCGAGTAGTTCTTCCGGTTCGCCCGACCGGTCCGTCGCCGGGTGCGGATCAGCGTGCCGTCCAGCAGCACCACGCACCCGCTGTCCTTGGCCACTTTCGCCAGCGCGCGGTCCAGGCGCGGGGAGCGGGCGGCCGGCAGGTCGATCCCTTCCAGCACCCAGCGCCGCACCGTGGAGGCCGACACGCCCGTGCCGCCGGCCAGGTCGGCCAGCCGCTCGTCGTTGCGCAGGTGGGCGAGCACGATCACGGCGATCCGCCCGTCGTTCAGGGTGCGCCACCGCGAGCGGATCTTCTTGCGGTGGGCGCGGATCAACGAGGCCACATGGTTGACGGTGGCGCTCGACAGCGGCAGGCGGACGGAGTAGACAAGGCTTATGTCGCCCCCGGCGGGGCTGGCGTTCTTCTTCACGCGTTGCCCAACTCTCGCCGGAAGCAAGCACGTTACGGCCGGAATCAGCCTTTGCGCGGAACAGGCCACGGGCTACCGGGGCAGGTAGCGCCCGGCGGGCGTGCGGGTGATCCAGCCACGCTCGCCAGCCTGCGCAGCTTCCCGCGCACCGGCTCCACCTTCGTCGGCAGCAGATCCAGCCCCAGCTCGCGGGTCACGTCCTTGGCCTGCAACGGGCCGCCGCCGCACACGACGCCCTCCATGATCGCCCGGTAGTCGGTGGGCAGGTCCTCGATCCGGCTCTCGGGGCCGAGCGGGCCGAACAGCAGCTGGCTCGCGGCGCCCGGCGTGGTACCGGCACTCTGCGAGAGCACGGCCGGGGCACCGCCAGTGGCCTCCTCCAGGACTTGCTCCCAGGCCGCGGCATCGGGATGCCCCGCATCGGCATCCTCCTGATACTGCCGGTAGACGATCTCGGCCATATCCAGCCGGGCCACCTCGGTCTCCACGTCGGCCAACTGCTTGCGCAGCCGCTCGGCGTGTTCACTCAGCACGACGCGGCGCTCCAGCACCCACACCATCAGGTTCTGGACCATGTCCCCTCTTTCGCAAGCCCGCCGTCACAGCCCTGCTCGCAGGGGACGAATGCGCAGCGTGCAGGAGATCCAGGAAAACGAACCGGCGCAGAGCGACGGATGATCTTCCCATCACGATCACTGTGACGAGCTGCGCGAGCACCCCAACGACTACTCACGCCAGGCCGGCTGGTGTTGCTGCTTGCCGGCCAGATCAACGGCGGCGCCCACAAGCCCGCACCTGCCCCACGCCCCCTCGTGCGCAGAGCTGTCCGACACCGCCATTGACCCATGAAGAAAAACCCCATGGACCCGCGATTCGACCTGCTCGTAACATACCCAGGCTGACAGCCCCTGCTTCATGCACATTGCTGTCCTCGATCCACCTCCGACTCAACGTCGAACCAGATCCGCGTGCATCTGTCAGGGAGTCACAATGTCTTCTCAACGCACCCTGCTTCCACGTTCAGCACCGGCTGCCTCGGGAATCTCGTCCCGTTCGATCGCCGCGCTGCTGGACCGGCTCGAAGCACGATCCGTCGAGTGTCACTCCATCATGGTCGTGCACCACGGTCACGTCGTCGCCGAAGGCTGGTGGGCGCCGTACTCGGCCGAACGCCCGCATCTTCTCTACTCGCTGACCAAGTCGTTCACGTCGATCGCCGTGGGGCTCGCGATCGGCGACGGGCTGCTCTCGCTGGACGACCGTGTGGTGGACGTGCTGCCCGACCGCGTCCCGGCCGACGTCTCGGAGCAGGGGCGCCGCATCACCGTTCACCACCTGCTGTCCATGACGTCCGGGCACCCCACCGACAGCCTCGCCGAGGCGTGGGAGCGGGAACCCGACGACTTGGTGAAGGGCTTCCTGAGCCTGCCGTTCGCCGCGGCCGAGGGAACGCGGCACACCTACGACAACTCAACCACCTACATCCTGGCCCGGATGGTGGAGAGGGTCACGGGCCGCGGTCTTCCGGAGTTCCTCGACGTGCGCCTGTTTACGCCGATGGGCATCGACCACGCCGAGTGGGACCGGGTGGCCAGTGGCGCCGCCTTCGGATTCCACGGACTGCACTTGACGACCGAGGGCGTCGCCGCCTTCGGCGAACTGCTGCGGCGCGGAGGCATGTGGGGCGACCAACAACTCGTCCCACGCGGTTGGGTGGAGCTGGCGACCAGTCGGCACATCGACAGCGAGTGGATCCTGGACGGATCGGACCAGGCGGACTTCTCTTACGGCTACGGCTATCAGTTCTGGATGTCGCGTCACGGGTACCACGGTCATGGCTCCTTCGGACAGCAGTGTGTAGTGGTCACCTCGCACGATCTCGTGGTCGCCGTGACCGCCCAAGGGGAGTCCCAGGAGGTGCTCGACGCCGTATGGGAGTGCCTGCTGCCCGGCGTGGACCATACGGGAAGCGCCCAGGACGACGAGATCCTCGCCGATCGGCTGCAGCAACTGTCATTGTCGCCGGTGCCGGGTTCCGCCGACCCGGGGCGTTCGGCCAGCGCGACACTCGACGCCTCCGCTGAGGGCTCGGCCCTGCCCGACGGAACGACGGTGATCATCGATCCCATCGACGGCGGATGGCTCGTACGGTTCGAGTCGCTCCTCGACGTTGAGGTCGGCCATGGCGACTGGCGGGAAAGCTCCCCGCTCGGCCGGCCTGTCGTCGCGGCCGGTGCCTGGCAGGGCAGCACATTCGTCGCCGATCTCTACGTCGTCACCACCCCGCACCGCGTTCAACTGGTCGTCGACGCCGAGGCGAGGACCGCAGCGGCGACATGGAGCACCGTGCCCCTGACCGGCCCCAGCCTGGAATTGCACGTGAGGTCGCCACTGATGACACGACCTGACGTCGCGTAGGAGATGGCGGCCGAGCAGGTGTTGCCGTAGGCCGCTACGAGAAGCTGTGCGCGCGGCCGCGGGAGCTTGAGCTGGGGGCGGTCGCC
>NZ_JBICXE010000146.1:0-3351 GCF_043200155.1 Streptomyces sp. NPDC048473 | reverse complement strand
GACCCGAGGGTGGAGGGCGCGCGCACGCCGGTGAACAGGCGGTCCATCGCCCCGTGCCGCAGCCGGTCCATGTCATCGATGCAGTCCGCCCCGGCGGGAGAACTCGCGAAGGTGACAGCGCCGAGCCTCGTGTTCTGGGGCGCGCTCGACCCGGTCTGCCAGATCGAGTTCGGCGAGCAGTTCGGTGCGGCAGTGCGGGTGACTCGGGTCCTCCACCTCGAGTGGAACCACTGGACCGTGCTGCAGAGGCCGGCCGAGGTCGCCGCCGCCCTCAAGCACCACTGGAACATCTACGGCGGCGCCTGACACACTGTATGGGGACCACGACGAGGCAAATGAGGCCTCCCCAGGATCTGTTGAGAAGACAGTGGGTTTACTCGTCTGAGGAACGCTGTTAAAGTCAAGCTGTTTCCTCGTTGGATGTTTTTTGTCGGAGGCGCTTCCGGGGAACGGCCGGTGTGCAGCGGGGTTTCGACCGTGCCACTACGGCCGTTACTTTGTGGACCGCTGCACGGGACACCGTGCCAGGAATGTTTTCCTGCGCGGCCGCTCCGGGGGCATTGTTCGGCTCCAATGCCAAGGGCTTCCGTAGCGGGCACGCCGAAGCAGATCTCCATCGCGAGTGGCAGCCACCTACGGGAAGGCGTGGGGCTCCTGCAACAACAACCCCAGTGTGAAGTTCTATCTGGGTACAGCACACTTCACCGCGGCCAAGGGCTGGTCGGACTCCGACGAGAGGACGACCACCAGTCCCAAGCTGTGGAACGTTGGCTGCCCGCCTCGTAGGTGCGGTGAGGTACCCGGGCGCCTCCATACGGCACGGGCACCGGCGTTCCCCACACCTTGTGATCCGCATCAGAACAACGTCCGGATGGAGCGGCCCTGACGTTCCGCGCCGGCCCCGGCCGTCCCCGACAACACAGCCCGGTCGTTGAAGCCCTTCTGTCAGGCCACCCGGGCGGGTCGGAATCTCGTGATCACAACGTGCACAGAAGGAACATGATGAACCAACAGACCTCGCTCCGGACGGCTGTGGAGACGGCGCACATCAGACGGGCCGTGGCACTGCCCGGAGCCGTCGAAAACGAGCAGGGGTGTCTTGTGCAGATGGGTCTTGCGCGGAACGATCTCGTGCAGGATTCCGCCGACGTGGCTGAGCCCCCACTCGCGACCGGCGGGTCAGCCGTATGCGTGAGCCCAGCCGTGCGGGCCGCAACTGGCACAGGACGGGAAGGCCACGCGCCCGTGGAGCCGGTAACCCGCCCAACAGAGGCGGGTGGACCGCCGGGCACCCTGGCAATGGGTTCCTGGCCAGGGACCGATGACGGAGCTCCGGTCGACTCCGGTGACGACTGGCGCCCCGCCGCCGGATCAGGAAGACGGCCCGCGGGGAGGCACCGCCAGAGCTCGCGCAGGGTCCGTAAGCCGACTCTCGTCGCGGCAGCTGTTGTGGGGGCGGTCCTGGCGACAGTGTCGTTCGTGTCACAGCGCGGAGCAACGGGCCGTGACGAGGATGGGGGGCGCATCACTCCGGCCGCTTCCGTGCCGGACGAGGAAGCGGACCTGCTGCACAAGTCCGCGAGTGCCCTGGAAGTCACGGATCCGGTGGCCTTCGAGGAGAAGGCTGCAGGGGGAAAGGACGGGCGGAAGACAGCCGGTCCGACCGCTCGCCACGCCGATCTGAAGCAGCTGGAGCATGCCCCCGCCACCAGGCAGGAACAGAAGGGGCCTGAGAGGACTGAGCCCCCCTCCTTGCCGGCGAAGTCGCCGGCTTCCTCCAGCGACAACGAGGTTTCGATCCCGGAACGGGCAGACGTCGTGATCACCGGGACCCATGTGATCTGGGCCGGGCAGCCGGTTTACGCCGGAGGCGCCACGCTGTCTATGGAACCTGACGGCAATTTCGTCATCCGGGACAGCACCGGAGTCGTCCGTTGGACGGCCAAAACGGCGACCATGGGCGACCGTGCCGTGTTCCAGGACGACGGCAACCTCGTGGTGGTTGCCGCTGACGGCAGGGCGGTCTGGAGCTCTGGAACCGCAGGAAATCCGGGGGCACTTCTGCTCGTTCAGGAGACCGGCCGGGTACTGATCAGGTCCGCAGGCGGCGCTGCTCTCTGGAGCGCGGGCGCTTTTGGCTGATACGCATCTGGATCCACGCCCGGTCACCGGGGAGCCGGAGTCCTGTGCGCGGTGTTACGCCGCGCACAGGAGTCGACCTGTTTCAGATTTCGGCTTCCGGACTCCGGCAGCCGCGCTCATGGCCTGTCACCCCGTTCGCACTACATAGTGTGTTGTGTTCCTGGACCTGTCCCGCAGTCCGACGGGAAGAACTGGATCACCGAGTAGCCGTCAATACACCACTCCAGCGGACGTGACCGCCTCAGTGCGGCCGAGTCACTGGTTCCAGGTCATGGTCCAGTTGGCGTTTCGCGCGCTGATGCCCGTGCCGCTCGTGCCCGAGGACTGGGCGGGGGAGTCCCACCGGACCGATGGGACAGGCGCCCCGGTGGCTCTCGGGTCTGAGGTGTCGGGCCTGTTCAGTCAGCCATGAGACTCTCGGCGACGGCCTGCCAGATTTCGCCGACGAGGCCCGGGATCCTGGCCGTCTGCTCCTGGGACGCCAGCTCCTTCAGGCGGGCGGTGGCCGTGGTGTCGCCGGACCGTGCCTGCAGTGACTCGCGCAGTACCTGCAGGCGCACCCGATCCCGGTACGTCATCAGCTGGACCCCCTCCGTACATCGCTCCGCCAGTTCCGCGGCTCTGTCGAAGTCTCTTTGGCGGTAGGCGAGCTGGGCCTGCAGGAAGTGGAACTCCAGGCGGTGGCGAGGGGTTCCGATAAGCTCCTGGACGGGGTCGGCGGCGCTCAGGAACTCCTCGGCCTCGTCGAGTCCGGGCGGCGAGGCCTGTAGGCACAGCGAGGCTGCGGCCAGCTGCAGCCGCAGCCAGAGGGCCAGGTCCTCCTTGCTGCCGACCGCGTCCAGCGCCTGCAGCAGATGCCGGTAGGGCGTCGGTGGAGTTCCCTCGGCGGGTGCACACCGTGGCGGTACTCCAGTATTGATCGGAAACTGAATGGGTTCTCGTTGAGGGTGTAGCGGACGTGGGGGCGTGGGAGTAGCCGCGGACGATGTGGGGCTGGCGTTGGTGTCTGCGGAAGAACCGGCGGGTCTCGGCGGCGAGTTCGGCCTGGTTCCGGGCCCGGTGGCCTTTGGGCAAGCTGTGCTTGAGGTCGGCGTTGACCAGCTCGTCGGGGTTGAGCTCCGGCGAGTACGGGGGCAGGAAGTGCAGTTCGACGGCATCGGGATGGGCGGCGACCCAGGTGCGGACCGTCTTCGAGCGGTGCGCGGAGTG
>NZ_JBICXE010000145.1:0-3447 GCF_043200155.1 Streptomyces sp. NPDC048473 | reverse complement strand
CCGGAAAGCGATCAGCAACTCCTCCAGCAACCCGCCGCGCCGGACCCCGTCCGTACCGACGACCTCGTGCGGATGCCGACTCTGCGGGACACACGCCCCGACGAGACCTTCGGCACAACCCGTTCCCCGGAGGAGCCGGGCCGTGTGGACGTCGCGCACGACGACCGTCAGGTCCGGGCGACCGAATCCGCCAGCGAGGATGGGGACGCTGGTGGTAAGGAGAGTCGCTCGGCTTCGTCCCTTCGCAATGAAGCGAATGACCGGCCGACCGCGCCTGCTGGACGGACGAGGATGGACGACTGGGCGTCGCTGCGAGCCGACGTCGGCAGCGAGCTAACGCGCCTGGGGTGGCAGGGCGGTCCGGTCACCGAGGCGACCGTGCGGAGCATGGCCGAGGCGCTGTCGCCGTCCCTGCTAAACCAGCCGACGCGGGCGGTAGGCGTCGAGATCGCCCAGCGGATCGCCAACGGCGGTCAGCCGATCCGGGCCCGAGGCGCCGGGCACGGGCGGGGAGACAGCCTGTCGGCGGATGAACTCATCCAGAGGCTGAACGTGATGGCCGATCAGAGGGTGCCGGACGTCCGACGGCTCAGGCAAAAGCCCGGCCCGCTGGGCGTGGATCTCTTCGGGGTGCTCAAGCCGGAGCCGGTGCCGTACATGTTGCGTGATCCGCGCACTGGGGTGCCGTACGACTACACGGGACTTGACGCCGACCGGTCCGTGCACTTCCTGCATGTGATGGATATGCGGTATTCCGCGCCTGCGGAAATGGATCCGGGTACCTGGGAGGTGTCGGGCTTCAGCTACGAGCACCGGCGCAGCTCCCTCCAGTGGTCTCCGGATCCGCGAGCTCCGAGGCTGCCGTCGCTCGATGTTCGGGTCCCGGCTCTGGTGCACGCGATTTGGCTGGGCGGTCCGCTGCTGGAGCACGGAGCGAGCGCGGGATTCTGGAAGCGTTACGGCGGGGCCGCCCGCAATCTTGGGGGCGGTGCGGTCTTCGTACTGTGGACCGATGTTCCCCGAGAGAAGATCGAGCAGGTCAGCGAGGCGCGAGAGGCTCCCGCCGATCCCCTCCTTGCTGACGTGTGGCGGATGGTCAGCTGGGCTACCAGCAACGGGGTCAGGCTGGTGAACACCCATGAGGTCTATAACGCTTCGCGGCCGATGGAATTGCACACCGAGTTCCTGACCGAGACGGCCAAGCAGTCCGGTGCCGGCTGGGCTGCGGCCAGCGACATCCTGCGGCTGGAGATCCTCGATGTGTTCGGCGGCCTGTACAACGACGGTGACAACGACATCCTGAACTTGGACGCGCTGGCACACGTGACCACCAGCGCCGAAGGATTCGCGATCACCGCGGACTCCAATTCCGGTATCGCGACCCATGCGGCGCACCCCTTCGTGCGACAGGCCAAGCGTTTCCTGCGGGAGAATTACCGTAAGACCCAGACGCGGCTCTATCCAGTGAGTACCGTAAAATTCCCTCCCACTTTCTGGAGCAGGGGTATGGGAAGGGCACGGCGGTACTCGGTCATGTTGCGCACCGGGCCCAACGCCTACCTCGATGTCGCCAAGAGCCTCAGCTACCAGGGGCTTGTCGATCTGCCCCGTATCCCCGGCATCACGACCCGGTCTGACTTGAGCTGGCAAACCGCCCCCGAGCGGTCGACCCGCACTTGGTCGCACCAGGAGACCGTGGACTTCACCGTCAGGGTCGTCCACACCCTGGTGCGTGGACTGTACAACCGGAATGGCGACCTCCATCTGACGTACATCGCGGACGCCGTCTCCCGGCACCGCAGGCCCGACCTTGTCTGGGATGCCGCTCTCGGCTTCCTCGCGTCGCGGGACGATCTGCGGCCCCTGGTCCTCAGCGTCACTGCGGTCCGGCAGTTGGCCGAAGGTTTTCCCGACGCCGTCGTGCGGCTGCCGCCCGCCGCCGAGGCCCTGCTCCGGCCTGCCACGGGTCAGGAGGCCGGGGTGGCGATCGGCGACTCCGAGGGCTGGTGGCTCGGCGAGCGGTCCAGGCCGGTCCGTCTGGTGACTCGGGCCGCCGCCGGTACCTTCCGTTCTGGCGGCAGCCGCTCCGGGCAGAGCACAGAACCGCTTCGCGGAGGTGCGTCGCGCCCCGAGACCGTGTCCCTGGACTCGGCGGACGGCGCGGGCCCCTCGTACGGCTGGTCCGAGATGATCGGCCGGCGCCGGACGGCGTCGCAGCTCCGTGATCTCCCCGTACTGCACGAGGTGGGCGAAGGATCGGAACTCGCCTCCATGTCCGCGGACTTGGTCGCCGAGGCTATTTCCATCCTCCAGGTGTTCAACCACTACCCGCCGGTCATCGGCCACGAACCGGCGGAGGTGTGGACCCGGGAGGAGCAGCACCAGGCACTCGAGCAGGTGGCGAGCGCCCTGCGGGACGCCGGACCCGAAGCGGCCGAGGATGCGGCGCATCAGATCGCCGTCCGGCGTGACGCTCCTTGGCGGCACACGGAAAGACTGCTCGGCGGGGGGCCGCCCCCGCTGAGCGACACGGCACGAGTTTTGGGCGTCAGCGTCGGTCCCCCTGCCGAGCTGGCGGAGGAGGGCCGCCACCAGGAGGACGAGCGAACCCGGCAGGATTCTCCCGCGGATCCGGAAACGATCGAGGCCGCACTGGCGGACCACACCACGGCGGTCGGGACACTCGCACACGCCCAGACTGCCCTGGAGACTGCGGAGCAGCGCTACCGCAACCATGGCGAGGGCAGCTCCGCAGGGGTCACGGAACCCGGGGAGGCGGAAGGCGCGCTCACCGCCGCCGAAACTGCAGTCCAGGAAACCCGTGACACCTTGAGCAACCTCGGTATCGACCTGGACCGGCTCAGGATCGACGAGGCGGACCTGTTGGCACGCCCCCGCCTGCCGGGCGGCGTCCTCAATGCCGAAGAAAGACAGACCTATGAGGCAGACCTGGTAAAAGCGATCAATTCTTATTACGGAAATTTTGAGAATCTCGGATCTCTCCCAGTCAGAGGCTATAAGGAAGGTGATTTCAAGCTCGGCAATTGGTTTAAATCTTTCAAAACAAGAGGCCTAAGGAATCTTTCGGATACCGTGCAAGAGGCCCTTGAGGGCGCGGAGATTGTTTTCGAGAAAGATATAGTCAGCGGGATTTGGAAAACTACATCCCCAAATCTTCATGACCATGAACGTTCTCTGCTGATGGAGTCGGCTTTCAGGGATTTTTACGAAAAAAACTTCGAATTCTTCGGGTATCTTCCCGCGCGCATCGATTCTGAGACGGATGGATTCGATATTGGCATGTGGGCCTATAACTTCCAACGCAGGGGAGTTGTAATCCTCTCGGAAAGGATGAAGGAGGCTCTCCGTTGGGCGGGGATTGGTTTCTCGTTGGTGGATGGAAAGTGGGAAACGAATTCTGGTTTCCGGCGCCGCGGTTGGGGGTCA
>NZ_JBICXE010000144.1:0-3506 GCF_043200155.1 Streptomyces sp. NPDC048473 | reverse complement strand
ACCCCCGAAACCGATCAACGCACGCATGAAACAGTCCCCATCACCCAAAACATCTTGCACCTCCAAACCAACCCCCAGCCCCGCACCCACACCCGAAACCCCAGCACCAGCACCAGCAGCCCCAGCCACATCAACAACCCCGGGCACAGGCACAGGCACAGGCACATCAAAATCAACCGAAGAATTCAACCCGCCGCCGGGAAAAACCTCACCCCGTATTACCCACCGCTCGACAAACTCTCCCCCCCGGTCAACAAGCACCTTGCCGAAAGGAACACCCGCCAACGAAAGCGCCCTTTTCGCCCCCTCCGGCAGATCTGAAACCCCCCGCTCAAGATTCGCAAACCAATAACCAAGAGGGAATCCACCCTCCACATGATCCCTGGCGGGGAGACCACCAAGACTCCCAAAATCATTCCCACCCCTGTAATACGACCCGATCGCCTCCACCACCCG
This sequence comes from Streptomyces sp. NPDC048473, assembly GCF_043200155.1. Classification (NCBI taxonomy): domain Bacteria; kingdom Bacillati; phylum Actinomycetota; class Actinomycetes; order Kitasatosporales; family Streptomycetaceae; genus Streptomyces; species Streptomyces sp. NPDC048473. The sequence goes on along the minus strand of NZ_JBICXE010000144.1, from coordinate 3,050 downwards.
ACGTGACCCCCAACCGTGGCCCCAGGCAGGGGAAGTCGTTTTCCACTTTCCATCCACCAATGAGAAATTAATCCCCGCCCACCGGAGAGCCTCCTTCATCTCCTCCCCGAGGAATGCAAGCCCCTTGATTCTGAAGTTACTGGCCCACTTGCCAATATTGAATCCGTCTACCTCGGAATCGCGCGAGGGAAGATGCCCGAAGAATTCGAAGTTTTTTTCGTAAAAATCCCTGAACGCCGACTCCATCTGCAGAGAACGTATATGGTCACCATAAGAGGTGGATTTATTTTTCCATATCCCGCTGGCTGTATCTTTCTCGAAAGTAATCCCCGCGTTCTCAAGGGCATCCTTTACGGCATCCGGAAGATTCCTTAGACCTCTTGTTTTGAAATTAGAAAACCAACTACCGAGCTTGAAACCATTTTCCTCATGGTCAAACTTTGGGAGGGATCTTCCGACATGATCAAGATTATTTTTGTAATACGAATTGATCGCTTGCACCAGCGCTGTCTCAAACGCACCCAGGACATCGTCCCCATCCTCCCCGACGTCCCGCACCTCCAAATCCAATACCGCTGTTTTCTGACCAGCCTCCGCACCGACACCCACCACACCGGCCCGCACACCCGAAACCCCAGCACCAGCACCAGCAACCGAAGACTCCAACCCGTCACCGGCAGCAACCTCACCACTGGTTACCCACCGCTCGACAAACTCTCCCTTCCGCTCAACAACCATCCTGCCGAAAGGAACACCCGCCAAAGAAAGCGCCCTTTTCACCTCCTCCGGCAGACGCAGCACCCCCCGCTCGAGATTCGCAAACCAATAACCAAGAGGGAATCCATCCTCCACATGATCCCTGGCGGGGAGACCACCAGGACTCCCAAAATCATTCCCACCCCTGTAATACGACCCGATCGCCTCCACCACCCGACGTGACCCCCAACCGTGGCCCCAGGCAGGGGAAGTCGTTTTCCACTTTCCATCCACCAATGAGAAATTAATCCCCGCCCACCGGAGAGCCTCCTTCATCTCCTCCCCGAGGTATGCAACCCCCTGGACTTTGAAGTTACTGGCCCACCTGCCAATATTGAATCCATCTATCTCGGAATCGCGCGAGGGGAGATACCCGAAGAATTCGAATTTTGTTTCGTAAAAATCCCTGAAAGTCGACTCCATTAGCAGAGAATTTTCATGGTCACGAAGATTTGTGGATTTAGTTTTCCATATCCCGCTGACTGTATCTTTCTCGAAAGCAATCCCTGCGTTCTCAAGGGCATCCTTTACGGCATCCGAAAGATTCCTTAGACCTCTTGTTTTGAAAGATCTAAACCAATTGCCGAGATTGAAATCACCTTCCTTATAGTCCTTTATTGGGAGGGATCCGAGATGCTCGCCATTTCTGTAATAAGAATTGATCGCTTTTACCAGGTCTACCTCATAGGCCTGTTTTTCTGCGGCCGTGAGGCCGCCGCCCGGCAGGCGGGGGCGTGCCAACAGGTCCGCCTCGTCGATCCTGAGCCCGTCCAGGTCGATACCGAGCTTGAGCAAGGTGTCACGGGTTTCCTGGACTGCATTTTCGGCGGCGGTGAGCGCGTCTTGTGCCTCCCCGGGTTCCGTGACCCTTGCGGAGCTGCCCTCGCCCTGGTTGCGGTACCGCTCCTCCGCGGTCTCCAGGGCAACCCGGGCCTGTGCGAGTGCCCCGCGCGCCGCGGCGTGGTCCGCCAGCGCGGCATCGATCGGTTCCGTCTCCGCGGAAGAATCCTGCCGGATTCGCTCGCGCTCCTGGTGCCCGTCCTCGGCCCGCTCGACAGGAGTGCCGACGCTGACGCCCAAATCCCGTGCCGTGTCGTGAGCGGTTTTCTGCGGAACTGGGTGGAGTGTGCCGCTCTCCGTGGTGTCGGTGTCGTGCTCGGTGGTGCGGCTGTTCCCGGTGGGGGTGATTTCGGTGACTGCGGTGTGATCCCGCGGTGCTTCCCAGAGGGTCTCGTCGCGGTGGGTGACGGAACGGGTGTTGGCCTCCAGGTCCTGTCCGCCGACCGGTCCCCAGAGGTCTTCGAAGAGGGCAAAGAGGCCGGGGTCGTTTTTCTGGACCCAGTGGGAGCCGTTGTTGCGCGGCTGACCACTGTGCGGATCGGTGCCGTAGTTCGCGCCGAAGTAGCCGACCGTGCTTTGGGCGAAGTACTCCTGCGGGCTGTGGGAGGCGTAGTTGCCCGTGGTCTGGCCGTCGGTATCGGTCAGCGGCCCATCGATCCACTCAGTCGCCGGCCCGGCGGCCGCCCTTTCCTGGTGAAACCGGCCGATCCGCTCGCGTTGGCCGTCGGCCAGGCCGAACGAGAAGACCATGTGGGCGGCTTCGTGCAACGCTGACGAGTAGCCCTCGGGCTGGGTGGCGGCGTAGTCGGCGGCGTCCTGGCCCAGAAGGTTCTCCTCCGCCACCGCCACCAGCCCGGACACCTCGTGGGTGAGACCTCTGGCATCGTTGGCGGACCGGCCGTCGGGGAGTGTCTCACCGGCTTCGGCCAGGTGCGCGAAGTCAGGCAGTTCACCAACGCTCTGGCCCCGCGGCACCACAACGACCCGCACTCCGCTCGCACGCATCCGCCCGGCCACCTGCGGGTCACTCAGCAGAAGTCCGAACAGGCGCGCGGCCTCCGCCCGTGCCGCGACCGGACGCTCGACCCCCGGCGAAACCACGACCAGAGCCCGCGCGGCATCCATCGCCGCAGAATCGTCACCGACACCACGGAAGCCCACGGCCGCACCGAACACACCGCCCCGAGAAGCAGACTCACCACTCTGCGGGCCCACCCCCGGGGCACCCCACGCCCGGGGGGCGTTGTGGCGGTGGGCCCGGTCGGGCGCGGGCTCGGTTTCCGCCCAGACAGCGACCGACCGTGTGTCCCGCAGAGTCGGCATCCGCACGAGGTCGTCGGTACGGACGGGGTCCGGCGCGGCGGGTTGCTGGAGGAGTTGCTGATCGCTTTCCGGGTGTCGCGCTCCGATCTCGCCGCCGGTGGTGAGGGTGGTGGTGAGGGTGTGCGGCATGC
>NZ_JBICXE010000143.1:0-3659 GCF_043200155.1 Streptomyces sp. NPDC048473 | reverse complement strand
GCGGTCTGGCGGGACGGGGGGACGACGTATGCGGAGGTGGAGTTGCCGGCGGGTACGGATCCGGCGGGGCACACGCTGCATCCCGCGCTCCTCGACTCCAGCCTCCACGCCATGGCACTGGGCGGCCTGGTCGAGGACGCGGCCGACGGGCTGGCCCGTCTCCCGTTCAGCTGGAGCGGTGTACGGCTGACCGCCACGGGAGCCACCCGCCTTCGTGCGGTCCTGAAGTCGAAGGGACCGGACCGCCTGAGCATCGCGTACTACGACTCGACCGGGGCGCCCGTCGGCTCTGTCGACTCCCTTGTTCTGCGCTCGGTCTCGCACGAGGCGCTCGGCGGCAGTGGCAGTGAGCTTCGGCGCTCCCTCTACCAGGTGGACTGGACACCGCTCGACGCAGGCCAGGCCACGCCTGCCGACTCCTCCGCGCCCTTCGACGGTCTCAAGACCTCAGCTCCAACGGTGTTGCTCGGCAGCGTCGACCCTCGCTTTCCCGGAATCCCCGCTTACACCGGCCTGGCCGCGCTCGCCGCAGCCGTCGAGCAGGGTGCGTCGGTACCCGATGCCGTGGTGTGGGCGGTGAGCGCCCAGGGCGACAGCCCCGTCACCGCCACGCACGATGCGGTACGGGAGGCCGCCGACCTGGCACGTGAATGGCTGGAGCTGGAGACGCTCGTGTCGTCGCGCCTGGTCGTGCTCACCCACGGTGCCCTGGCCGCCCAGAGCGGTGAACACATCACAGGGCTGGCCGAAGCCGCCGTATGGGGCCTCTTCCGCTCCGCCCAGCTTGAGCACCCCGAACGGTTCGTACTCCTCGATGCGGACATTCCTGCCCATTCGACCCCGGGATCACTGTCCGCCGCTCCCACCTCCACCTCCCAGTCCCTCCCCGTCGCGCTCTCCCTCGCTCTCGTCTCCGGTGAGGGCCAGCTGGCGCTGCGCGGCGACACCCTGCTCGTCCCGCGTGTCGCCAGGGCCGATGCCACTCCCGCGCTCATCAGGCCGACGACGCCCTGGCGGCTGGATGTGACCGAAAAGGGAACGCTGGACAATCTGGCGCCGGTCGAACACCCCGGGGCCGCACGGTCGCTCGCCGCCGGTGAGGTCAGGGTCGCGATACGTGCGGCCGCGCTGAACTTCCGTGATGTGCTGATCACACTCGGCATGTACCCGGGTGAGGCGATGCTCGGCAGCGAGGGCGCGGGTGTGGTCACCGAAGTGGGCTCAGGCATCACCGACTTGGTCCCCGGCCAGCGTGTGATGGGGCTCTTCGAAGGAGCGATCGGCCCTGTCGCTGTCGCCGACCGACGGTTGCTGGCCCCCATGCCCGAAGGCTGGAGCTTCGCCGAGGGCGCTGCCACACCGATCGTGTTCATGACCGCCTATCACGCCCTCACCGACCTCTCCAGCCTGCAAGCAGGTGAGTCCGTGCTCGTCCACGCCGCTGCGGGCGGCGTCGGGATGGCGGCCGTACAGCTCGCCCACCATCTCGGCGCCGAGGTCTTCGGCACGGCCGGAACCGGCAAGTGGGACACGCTGCGCACGCTCGGCCTCGACGACCGGCACATCGCCTCGTCGCGGACGCTCGACTTCGAGAGCGAGTTCCTTTCCAGGACCGACGGCCGGGGGATGGACGTCGTACTCGACTCCCTGGCCGGTGAGTTCGTGGACGCCTCGTTGCGGCTGCTGCCGCGCGGTGGCCGGTTCCTGGAGATGGGCAAGACCGACATCCGCGACGCCGACGAGGTCGGTGCCGCACATCCCGGTGTCTCATATCGCGCGTTCGACCTGATGGACGCGGGCCCCGACCGCATCCAGGAGATGCTGGTGGCGCTGCTGGAACTCTTCGTCTCCGGTGCGCTCCGGCCGCTGCCGGTCACCTCGTGGGAGGTCGGCAGGGCAGTCGAGGCGTTCCGGTTCCTGGGACAGGCCAAGCACGTCGGCAAGGTGGTACTGACCATGCCGCCGGCCCCGAGCCCCCAGGGCACCGTTCTGATCACCGGCGCCACCGGGGCCATAGGCCGAATCGTGGCGCGGAGGTATGTCACCGAATACGGTGCACGCAACCTGCTGCTGGTCAGCCGCAGCGGACCGGCGGCCGAAGGCGCCGCCGAACTGGAAGCAGAGCTGACGGCGCTCGGCGCCACCGTGACCATCACCGCATGCGACACGTCCGACCGCGCGTCGCTGGCCGCGCTTCTCGCGGAGATCCCCGCCGGGAAGCCCCTGAGCGCGGTCGTGCACGCGGCAGGAGTCATCGACGACGGCGTACTGACGTCGCTGACCGCCGAGCAGATCGCAACCGTCCTCCGGCCCAAGATCGACGCCGCCTGGCACCTCCACGAACTCACCCTGGACCACGCCCCGGCGGAGTTCGTCCTCTTCTCCTCGGTCGCGGGCGTCATAGGCAACCCGGGGCAGGCCAACTACGCGGCCGCGAACAGCTTCCTGGACGCCCTCGCCCAGTACCGGCATGCCCAGGGCCTGCCCGCGCATTCGGTTGCCTGGGGAGTGTGGGACACCAGCGACGGGATGGCCGAGGCGCATGCTCGCCGGCGAGCCGACCGTTCCGGCATCCAGCCGCTTCCGGCCGAAGCAGGCGGGGAAATCCTGGACGGACTAAGGAAGTTGGGCAGGCCGTTCGTGATGGCGGCCAGGCTCGACCCGGCCGCCCTGCGCGACAGGGCCGCCGCCGGAACCCTTCCGTCGATCCTGGCCGGACTCGTCCGCACCACCACACGCCGCACCGTGGGCGCCGCCACCGGCGACTCGACACTCGGCCGGCGGCTGGCCCAGCTCTCCGCCGCCGACGGTGACCAACTGCTCCTGGACCTCGTCCGGTCCGAAGTGGCCGCGGTTCTCGGCCACGCGACACCGGACGGTATCGAGCCCACCCGCCCCTTCGGCGAGATCGGTCTCGACTCGCTGACGGCAGTCGAACTGCGCAACCGGCTCAACACCGCCACCGGCGTCCGGCTACCCGCCACCCTCGTCTTCGACTACCCGACCCCTGCCGCACTCGTGCCCTTCCTGCGCGGCGAGCTCGGCACCGAGACCGCGGACCGCAGCATTCCCGCTGCGGTGTCGGTGGTTTCTTCGGTCGATGGTGAGGAGCCGATTGCGATTGTGGGGATGGCGTGCCGGTATCCGGGTGGGGTGGGTTCGCCGGAGGATTTGTGGCGGCTGGTTGCCGAGGGTGCGGATGCGATTGGTGATTTTCCGGTGAATCGGGGGTGGCGTACGGAGGGGTTGTACGACCCGGATCCCGATGTGGTGGGGACGACGTATGCGCGCAGTGGTGGGTTTCTGCATGACGCGGATGAGTTCGATCCGGCGTTCTTCGGGTTGAGTCCGCGGGAGGCGTTGGCGACGGATCCGCAGCAGCGGTTGTTGCTGGAGACGGCGTGGGAGGCGGTGGAGCGGGCCGGTATCGACCCCACCTCGCTGCGCGGGACCACGACCGGAGTCTTCGCCGGAGTCATCGCCGGTGACTACGCCTCACGGCTGCGCAACGTCCCGGACGGCTTCGAGGGATACCTGTCCACCGGGAACACGACCAGTGTGGCATCGGGGCGTATTTCGTACACGTTCGGTTTCGAGGGTCCTGCGGTGACGGTGGATACGGCGTGTTCGTCGTCGTTGGTCGCGGTGCATCTGGCTGC
>NZ_JBICXE010000142.1:0-3701 GCF_043200155.1 Streptomyces sp. NPDC048473 | reverse complement strand
GCCATCGTCCCCAACACCGCATAGCAACAAGGGGCACCCCTGCCGGGACGCCCCTCCAACAACCAAGATCTTCATCGGCCTTCTAGGGCCTGTTGAGAAAGTCGATCTTGGTCGTGGAATGATCATGCGCTGTGGCGCGTGGAGATCTGACGGACGAGCAGTGGGCCAGGCTGGAGCCGTTGTTGCCGAAGGGCAAGAAGCCTGGCCGGCCGCCGATATGGCCGAGGCGGCAGCTGATCGACGGCATACGGTGGCGGACCCGGACCGGGACGCCCTGGCGGGATGTGCCCGAGCGGTACGGGCCGTGGGATCGGGTCTACGACCTGTTCCGGCGCCGTCAGCGCGACGGCACGTGGAAGCGAGTCTTCACCGAACTGCAGGCCCAGGCGGACGCGAAGGACCTGATCGCCTGGGATGTCAGTGTCGACTCGACGATCTGCCGCGCCCACCAGCACGCCGCCGGAGCGGTCAAAAGGTGCCCCTATGGTTTTCGTCAAGCCGCGAAGGGTGCTGGAGGCTGATAGAAGGTGCCGTCTCGGAGCATGGCGAAGAGCACGTCGATGCGTCGTCGGGCGAGGGCGACGATGGCTGCGACGTGGTGCTTCCCCTCGCGGCGTTTCTTGTCGTAGTAGGCGCGTGATTCCGGTTGGGAGAGCGAGGCGAAGGCCGCGAGGTAGAGCGCCCGTTTGAGCTGCTTGTTGCCTCTGCGCGACGGGTGCTCGCCGCGGATGGATGAGCCGGAGCTCCTGGTCACCGGCGCCAGGCCGGCGTACGCAGCCAAGTGTCCAGCGGTGGGAAAGCTGCTGCCGTCACCGACGTCGATGAGAATGCGGGCTCCGGTCCTGACCCCTATGCCCGGCATGGAGGTCAGGACCTGGGAAAGAGGGTGGGCCTCCAGAAGTTCCTCGATCCTGGCGGCGAGGAGTCTGCGCTGGTCCAGCACGGCGCTGAGCGAGCTGGCGAGGCTCGGGACGATCAGCGCGGCAGCGTCGGTACCGGGCACGGCGACTCTCTGCTCGTCGAGCGCGGCGAAGACGTCTTCGACGAGACGCTCGGCCATCCGGGGTGCTTTGGGCCGCAGCAGCGTCACCAGCCGGCGCCGCCCGGCCTTCCTCAACTGGGCCGGAGAGCCGAACCGTTCGAACATGACCAGGACGGCCGGGTGGTCCAGCCGGGGACCCAGGACACGCTCCAGCGAGGGATGGATCTGGGTGAGCAGACCGCGCAGCCGGTTCTTGATCCTCGTCGACTCACCCGCGAGGTCGTCGTCGAACCCGACGATCATCTCCAGTTCAGCGGCGGACTCGTCGGACGGCGCCAGGTTCCGCAGGGTACGCGGCATCGTCCGCGCGGCGTCCGCGATGATCGCCGCATCGCGCGCGTCGGTCTTGGCCTCACCGGCATACAGGTCAGCGATCCGTCGCATCGTCAGACCCGGTAGACAGGCGACGCGGCAGCCCGCGTCGCGGGCGACCGCCAGCGGCAGGGCCCCGATGGAGGCGGGCTGGTCGACCACCACCAGCACACTGCCGTGCTTGGCTCGCAGCTTGCTGAACACCTCACGCAGCTTCGGCTCGGTGTTGGGCAGTCGCTTGTCGAAGACCCTCTCGCCGGACGGAGTCAGGGCGGTGGCGTGGTGCTCACCCTTGCCGACGTCCAGACCCAGGTAGACGTCGATGTCATCCGTGTCGATCACGTGCACTCTCCACAGCGGTCCGTGCCCTCCCCGGCCTACCTGCGGCATCAGCGTGCCGGCATCCACGTTACGAAGAGCCTGCCTCACCCGTGGCGGGTTCGGCGCTCGTGCCCCTAATCAGCGGTCTGCCAATGCCTCCGTGCCCGGTGACACCACCTTTTCGATCATGATCGACTGGGGATCTCAGTCATGCCGGGTCCGGAGGCCGGGAGCCCCGTTGCGGGGCCATGAAGAAGGTAACGGGGATCTTCAGAAGGAGCCGCCCGGCGGCGTTGAGGTCGAGCCGGACGACCACGGTCTCGGACGCTCGCGAGGCGGGCTGACCACCAAGGTCCATCTCGCGGTCGAGCAGGGGCAGAAGCCCATGTCGATTGTGATCACGGCCGGGCAGCGCGGGGATTCCCCGCAGTTCGAACCGGTCCTGGAGAACATCCGGGTGCCACGGCAGGGGCTGGGGCGTCCACGCAAGCGGCCGGACAGAGTGCGTGCCGACAAGGCGTACGGCTCCCGGAAGAACCGTGCCTACCTGCGCCGACGTGGGATCCGGTGCACGATCCCGGAGAAGAAGGACCAGATCCGCAACCGTAAGAAGCTCGGCTCCCGCGGCGGTCGGCCGCCGACGTTCGACAAGACCGACTACCGCGAGAGGCACGCGGTCGAATGCGGGATCAATCGCCTCAAGCGCCACCGGGCCGTGGCCACGAGATACGACAAACTCGCCGTCCGCTACGAAGTAACCGTGCTGGTCGCGGCCATCAATGAGTGGCTGTGACCACACGGCCGCACCAGCCTTCAGTTAACCCTTTGCCGAGGAACCGATAGACCAGCTAAGTTCTCCCAGCCGTCCATGTTGATCCGGACCGGCGCTGTCGACGAGGAGGTGTGGAGCACATGCGCAGGAGTGCCCAGCAGTTGAGCCCGCGTACTGACCTTTGCCACCTCCTCACGACGGAGACACCTTGTCGTTTCGCATCACCCCACTGACCGACCCTGCTCACGGGGCGCACAGCCGACGCCTTGCATGGCTGGAGTCTGACGCCGATTCCATCCCCGTCGGGACGGCCTTTCTCCGCCTGTTCGATGGCGGACAAGAGCACCTGGCCGAACTGACCCTCCACGTCCATCCCGTGGAGCGCCGCAAGGGCGTCGGCTCCCGGCTCCTCGACACGGCCGTGGCCGCCGCCCGGGACAACGCCCGGCGCTGCGTCAGCGCGCAGGCCCAGGCCGGATCGCCCGGCGATCACTTCCTGCTGACCCGCGGCTTCCGCAAGGTGCTCACCTTGAGGTTCGCCCGCTTGCCGCTGGCCGACGTGGACGCCATCGACCTTGCCGAGGTCATCGAGCGTCCGCATCCCGGCTACCGGCTGGCGTCATGGCAGGGAACCGTCCCCGACGCCCTCGCCCAGACGTTCGCCGCCTCACGCCGGGCCATGGACGATATGCCCATGGAGGACACCGACTACGGCACCGTGGCCTGGGACGTGGGCCGGGTTCGGGCTGCGGCGAAGGCCGTCGAAGAGCGCGGCGACCAGTTGCACACGGTCGTCGCCATCGACACCTGCGACGACTCGATCGCCGGATTCACCGAACTCGTCGTCCCTGGCAATGGCACGGGTGATGGCCAGCACTACGGCACCGGCGTGCTGCCCGAGCACCGCGGACACGGACTCGGCCGATGGATGAAGGCCGAGTCGATCCGACAAGCCCACGGGCGCTATCCAGACCTCGGCGGCCTCCTGACCGACACTGCCGACAGCAACACACACATGAGACACATCAGCGACAGCCTCGGCTACGTGCCCACGCACACGACACTCCAGTACCAGCTCGACCTGTAGAGACGAGCGGACGGGCCGGACCTGGGCATCACCTCGTCCGGCCCGTCGGCACTTTCACAACAGGCCCTAGCTTGACTCTGAAGCTCCTATAGATCGTCAAGCTGCGGAAGTCGTTGTCGGTGAGCTGATGCATGCGCTTGTGAGGTGGCGGTAGATCTCTCGCGCGA
>NZ_JBICXE010000141.1:0-3842 GCF_043200155.1 Streptomyces sp. NPDC048473 | reverse complement strand
AGCGAGTATTTCCTGGGGGCAGCCATGGTCGATGTTCCTCTCATGAAAACCATCTGACCCTCTGTCACCACACTCCGCATCTCGGGGGAACCTCAGAATCGTTCCTACCAGGTCAAAGCCTGCGCGCACGGCGGTCGGAACGTGGCGGCGAAGCCACCGGCTCGCAGCCAGGGTAATGAGCTGGGCCGGCCTGCCTTGTTCGCGCCCCGGCACGCTTCTTCCGCGCTCCTCTGGCGGAGTGAACGCGCAGGAGATCGCCCGCATCCGACCAGGGCGGCCGGGGAGTCTGGTGCCGTGATCAAAACTGTGAAGCGCGTCGCGGCCTTCGCCGCCCTGGCCCTCATGCCGCTCGCCGTCCCCGCCACCACCGCCTCCGCCTCCTCTCCGGCCGGCAGGGTGCGGGCGGCGATCGACTGCCCGTCCGGCTACGTCTGCATCTACCCCGAGATCAACTTCGGCGGCCAGCCCTGGGCCCGCCGCGCCGCCGACGGCTGCGTCAAGGACTTGCCCTCCGAGATCCGGGACCGGGGCAGCCCCGTCCGGAACAATTCCGACCGCACCGCCCGCATCTACGAGAAGCGGAACTACTCCGGCCGCTGGGTGTGCGTGACCCGCAGCGGCGGCTCCATCCACGACCTGCGCGGCTACAACCTCAACGACCAGACCCGATCCCTGAAGATCAACCGCAACGACTGCGGCTGACCCGACCACGAACCGGTGGCCCACCCCATCCCTCCGAGGTGGGCCACCATCGGGTACGGGCGCCAGGACGTGCAGGGCGCGGACGTTCGCGCCCCGCACCCGCTCGTTGGCGGCCGCGAGCAGCTGCTGTCTGAGAACTTGCGGCTGCCCCAACCGGTGTGGCTGCGGGCGACTGCACCATCGGCGCGTGGACCCAGGACCTCTACGCAGCGCGGTAGCGGGCCCGGCGTCCGTGCCGACGCCAGACTGCGACTCAGCATCCGGCGCTCGCTCGACTGGTCCAGGCCGGGCAGCAGTTGCCCCGCGGCGATGTCGTGCGGTGGGCACTGCCCGTCCGCCTGCCGCCGGCGGCCATGCTCTTCTGCGTGATGGCGGGCTGGACGTGGTGAATGAGCGTGGTGGTCCGCACCCGTTCCTCGCTGCGAGAACGGTGGATCGTTGCGTCGCTGGTGTTCGTCGCCGCCGCGTCGGTGTTCTGCGGGGTGGCCTCGGTCGACGATCCGTCGGTGTCGGTGGGCCTGATGGCGCCGAGTGTCATCGTGAACGGGCTTGCGGGCAATCCGTTCGCGTGGCGTCTTCCCGGCCACGTACGGTCTGCGCATGACCAGGACCACGCCGGCCAGACCAGTGTCCGTGGAGGCCGTCTTCCCCGACCTGGCTGCCCATCGGGGCCGGACCACACGACTGCACCCCAGGCCGGGGCGGCCCGGCATGCGCGACAGCCATGTCGGTGGTCCGATGCTGTGGCCGGACGGCGAGCCTTGGCCGGGTTGCCACGAGCCCCACCAGCGCGAGACCGAGGGGTACGTGCCGGACGAGATCCGCAGCGCCCGGGCCGCGGGCGTCTGGCCATTGAGCCGGCCATGGCCCGGCGCCGAAACGCCTGGGGAGGACGGACCGGTGCCGTTCGTGGGCCTCGCCCAATTCTTCCGCCGGGACATCCCGGGCCTGGCTGCCGGCCCCGACAATGCGGACCTGGTGCAGCTCTTCCGCTGCCCGTTCACCCACGGTCCGTACCTGACGCGCCGCTACCGCCTGCGGTGGCGACGGGCCGCAGAGACCGAGCGCGCAGAACGCACCCCACCCGAAGTGCCCATGCTGCGATGGGAGCACGAACTCCCCGAACCGTGCGTCCTGCATCCCGAAGAGGTCGACACCTATCCCTGGGCGGAGGACGACGCGCTGCCTGCCCCATTGATCGCCCGCATCGACGCGTGGGACGACGCCCAAGTGGCGGAACACGGCACCGACGCCCCCAGCTACCAGGGCGACCTTTCGATCCCGCCCGGATGGCGGGTCGGCGGCTTTCCCAGCTGGGCGTCGACGGGCCCGATGGCTATCGACTGCGAGTCCTGCGCGACACCGATGCGGCTGCTGCTAACTGCCGGGGGCGACGAGATGGACGCCGGCTCGCACAGCTGGGTGCCGCTGGAAGACCGCGACCCGTCCCTGCGGGGGATGGCCTCGATCCAGGGCGGTCGGTCCGTTGCCCAACCCACCCGACTCCGCTTCGGCCGGGACCATGACCTGCACGTCTTCACCTGTCCAGCCGACCCCAGACACCCGCCCCAATGGGTGCTCTCCTAGCGCGCTTCAGGGCGACAAACTTGGCCAGCGATCCGACCGCTGCAGGCTGCCGTTGCACGACATGCGCAGAGCCCTGTTGGTTTCGTTCACTTTCAGCAGCAGCGTTTGTCCAGCAGTTTGGGAGGCGATGGCTGTTCTCAGCGCCCTCAGATGTTCACGCGAAATGACAGCACTTCCGCTGGGGCGGTTCATCCAAAAGGGCCGCCCGGCTTGAGGCGCTCGCGGACCAGTGCCAGCCGGTTCCGATCAATGACGGCGGGATGAAAACGGTGTAGCGCCTGCCGAGAACCTGTGTGCTATGAACAGGCATGGCATTGAAGATCGAGCGAACTGACGCACGTACGTGGCCGGATGAGCAGCTGAAGGAGCTTTTCAGCGAGGGCTTTCCGGAGTTCATCACCGCTGACCGGCTGGTGAAGGAGTACATAGGCAGGGTCGGTGAGTGGTTCGCCGGTCTGGACCTCACGCTGGTGGATGAGCACGAGGCGCCGGTCGCATCGGGCTGGGGTGTACCAATCCACTGGGACGGCCTGACTGAGACGCTCCCCACCGGATATACCCAGGCCCTTGTCCGTGCGGTCGAAGGCCGTGAGCAGGGGACCGAAGCCAACACCCTGGTCATCTGCGGAGCTGTCGTCACCCCGTCGCTCAAGGGGCGCGGACTTGCGGGAGAGACCCTCAAAGCCTTGCGCCAGACCGCCGGGGAAGCCGGCTTGGTCCAGGTCATCGCGCCGGTCCGCCCGACGATGAAGGCCCAGTATCCGTTGACACCCATCGAGACCTTCATGAGGTGGAGCCGCGAGGACGGGATGGCCCTTGACCCGTGGATACGGACCCATCAGCGTCTCGGTGCCGAGATCCTTGCGGCGGCTCCCACTTCGCAGACGATGACCGGCACGGTGGCTGAGTGGGAACAGTGGACGGGAATGACCTTCCTCGAGTCGGGCGACTACGTGATTCCAGGAGGATTGAGCCTGCTTCGGGTCGACCAATCCGCCGATCATGGTGTGTATCGCGAGCCCAACATCTGGATGCGGCACAGCTGAACAAAGGCAGCACGCGTGCCGGTGGTTGCCCGGCGCCGCGGTGAGGCGTCGGGCCATCGGCACGGGCCGTCAGGTATCAGCCTGTTTGATCACTTCGCGGAGCTGCGCGGCGTTCCATGCCTGTGGGGCGTGATCAAAGGTGTCGGCCATGGACACAGGATGCAGGACCGGGCTGACAGCCCTGGCGATGACACGGCCGTACCCCGGGCCAGAGCGCTGATCCGGGGTACAGGGGGCTGGGGTGAAGAACTGATCACCGGAGGTGAACCGAACCCGGCCGGTGGACACGGTACCGGGCGGCCGCATGGTCAGCCCGCGTCGGGGAGGTCCCAGTCGTCGGGGAGGTTGAACAGACGCTGCGCCCGACGTTCGTTCTCCTGCCGGAGCGCGGTCGTCCAGGGCCAGGGGTCTTGGGCCTTCCCCCGTGATGGTGGACACGCTTCGTTGATCACGCGGCGAGCGTGAGCTTAGCGGCGTGGTGTCGGCGTTCGTATTCGTTGGGGCTGA
>NZ_JBICXE010000140.1:0-4012 GCF_043200155.1 Streptomyces sp. NPDC048473 | reverse complement strand
ACCGGCGCTGCCAGCCGACCCACCACGGCCTGACCACAGGCCCGGAACCCGGCACCACCACACCCCGACAAGCCGTCAGACACCCAAACACCCAAACAACGTGACAGTGCCCCCGCGCGGCATCGTCGGAGTCCAGCAGATAGCCGACGCGGACCGCCTCGGCGTCGACCACACATCGCGTGATGTGACATAGGTCACCTTGCCGCATTGGAGGCGTCATGTGTTTATCTACAGCTGTCCAACATTTGGAGGTTTGTATGGAGGGGTTGAGGGAGCCGCGCCGTGCCGCGACCCTGTCCGCCCAGGCCGCTGATCAACTACGGGAGCAGATCGCCTCCGGCCGCTGGCCGGTCGGTAGTCGCATACCTCCCGAACACGAGTTGGTCGCGATTCTCGGAATCAGTCGCAACACCGTGCGAGAGGCCTTGCGCGCTTTGGTGCATCTGGGCCTGCTGGAAGCCCGTGCCGGAGACGGCACCTACGTCCGGGTCGCCAGCGAGTTGGAGGCAGTGCTGGTGCGCAGGGCGGCAACGGCACACCTGTCCGATGTTTTCGAGCTGCGCGCGGTATTGGAGGAGCATGCTGCGGGGCTGGCCGCGCAGCGTCGGACGAGCGCAGACGTGAAGCGATTGCGGGAGCTGCTGCACAAGGCGCAGGAGACCAACTGTGCCGGTGAGATGACCGCGTTGGCTGACGTCGATGGCTCATTCCACCTGGCGGTGGTGGAAGCCGGCGGGAACGGGTTGCTTGCCGAGGTCTACAAGCACTTGGGGAGCGCGCTGGCCGCAGCGGTCGCGGGGCTGACCTGGGGCAGGGATATCGCCGCCGAACACGACCACTGGCACACCACCCTCGTAGAGGCCATTGCGGCGGGAGATGCGGTGACTGCCCGCTCCGCCGCCTCCACGCTCGTGCGGATCAGCCGTCGCGCCGCGCTGCGGCAAGAGGGGGTGCATGAGCGTGACTGTTCCGAAAGGCGCTGACGCTCCCGGGGTCGAATCCGACGGTCACCAGGGCGGAGCGCCTCGCGTGGGGTTGCTCCTGGTTGGGATCTTGCTTGTTGCGGCGAATCTGCGGGCGCCGCTGACAGGTGTCGGCTCGGTGCTGCCGATGATCGAACACGACACCGGCTTGTCCAGCACCGCGGCAGGTCTGCTCAACGCTTTGCCACTACTGGCTTTCGCGGCCACGTCACCGCTGGTTGGCAGGAGTGCGCAGCGCCACGGAACCGAGCGTGTCTTGTGGATCGCTTTGCTGGTGCTGACGGTCGGCATTGTGCTGCGCTCGCTGCCAGGCGTGGTGACCTTGTTCGCCGGCACCGTGGTCATGGCAGCAGCGATCGCCTACGGCAACGTGCTGCTGCCCTCGCTGGTCAAGAGCACTGTTCCCGAACGGCGGATCGCCGCAGTCACCGGGCTCTACGTCACCGTCATGGGGTTGATAGCCGCGGTCTCCTCCGGGGTGTCCGTGCCCCTGGCTGACCATCTTCCCGGAGGATGGCATACCGCGTTGGGCTGCTGGGCGGTGCTGGCGCTACTCGGGGTCCTGGCCTGGGCACCGCAACTGGCCCGTCGCCGGCCCGTAACATCCACCGCCCCGGGAGCGGGGCAGGCGCATACTCTGTGGCGTTACCCACTGGCCTGGCAGGTCAGTGCGTTCATGGGACTGCAGTCCCTCGGTTTTTACACCACGATCGCGTGGTTGCCCAGCATCGTGCACGACCACGGCGCCTCCGAAGGCGCCGCCGGCTGGCAGCTGTTCCTGCTCCAGGTGACCGGTCTGGTCTCCAGCAGTACTGTGCCGATACTCGCCCGACAACTCACTGACCAACGGCTGCTGGCCGTCAGCGGTTCATTGATGTGCGCCACCGGATACCTGGGGCTGCTCCTGGCCCCCGAGATGGCGACCGCGTGGAGTGCGCTGATCGGCCTTGGCGGCGGCGCCTGCCTGGTGTTGGCGCTGACGTTCCAAGGCCAGCGTGCGGCCGACGCGTCCCAGGCCGCCGCGCTGTCCGGCATGGCCCAAAGCGTCGGCTACCTCCTAGCCGCCGTTGGGCCCCTGCTGTTCGGCTCAGCCCACGACCTCGCCGGTGGGTGGACTGTCCCGCTCGGCCTTCTTGTCGCGCTGACCCTCGTTCAGGGCCTCTTCGGCCTTGGAGCTGGTCGCGCCGTCCGCCTCCCGCAATCAACGACCGCCCAGCTGGCACCGGAAAGGATTCGATCCGCATGAACGGAACGACCTGCTTCAGTTACTTGGACACTCCCATGGCAGCACCGCTGTCCATCACCGAACTCATGCCCGGCGCCTATAACGTCATGGAGTACACCGCCGTTGCCGCCGGCGAACAGGTGCTGATCCTGACGGAGAACTCGGTGGATCCTGTGGTGGTGCAGGCACTGGCGGCAGCAGCCGCCTATCGCAACGCCGAGGTGCACGTTCTGGCCGTTCCCCCGTTCAGCGCGGGTGGCTGGGACTCCGAGCGGCCATCACCAATGCTGTCGGCCATCCACGCCGAGGCTGATGTGGTGCTCTCCTGCACATGGTGGGGTGAGGTGCACAGCGACCGCTTGTTCTTCGACGAGGTTGCCAAGCGCAAGGCCCGGTTCCTCTCACTGCACCAGACCGCGACCGCATCGGCTCTGGCCACCGGTGCCCGCTTCCCGCTGGAGCTGTATTTCGCCTTGGAAGCTAAGGCGACCGCACAACTCGCCGCAGCCAGCGAGATCCGGGTAACCACCGCTGCAGGCACCGACGTGACCTTCCGTGACTTCGCCACCAGTGGCCATCACGCTCCTCTCATCGCTGGAATGTGGCGGCCCTTCCCTTACGGTGGCGTCAACTTCTACCCCAACCGCACCGACGGGCTGCTGGTCATCGAGGAGTCCACGGTCACCGGCACACCGGCCGAGCCCACCACGATCGAACTCACCAACAACGTGGTAACAGCGATCGAGGGCGCGACTGCCGCCACCGAGCTACGTCACTATTCACCAAGGGGCTACTACCTGCGGCACGCCCTGATCGGACTCAACCCGAAAGTGCGCTCAAGCGGTGGCACCCAGTTCGAACGGGAGAAGCACGCCGGTGCGTTCTACCTTGGCCTGGACGCCCTGACCGAGGAGGGGGAGCCTGACCGTAGCGGGCCAGGACACGCCCACTGCGACTGCCAGTTCGACAAGCCGACCATCACCATTGACGGCACACCCTTTATTGAAGACGGCCGCCTCCGCCTTCTCGAAGATCCCGAAATCCGCGAACTGGCCGCATGGTTCGGTCCCGCCGATGTGCTCCTCGATTCCAATCCCCGAATGGTGCTACCTGCCAGATACACACGGTATTAGCTTGTCCTACCTAATCCCTTGTTAAGGGCAGTGCTGGAGGAGATCGATTCCTTCAGTCTGTTCGAGTACAGGGTTGCGACATCTTTCGATTCCCGGGCTGCAGGAAGCCTCTCCGTAGATCGATGCGTGGGCCTGGTACTCGTGGTGACGGTCGGACGGGTGCCAAGCGGATGCCTCCTCACAGACCGTGCCCATTGAGGCCTCCTGTGAGCCCGGTGCGTTTCGGCGTCTTCCCGGCCATCGCCACGCAGCGAGCTGACTGTCGCGGGGATGCCGGGCGAACGCCTGTGTCATACCTGGTAAGCCGATGCCTCTTGGAAGAGCGGCGGCGTCCGGCGTCTTCGCCTCAGTCAACTCGTGCCGTGGTGGGTTGCGTGGGCTTCGGATGGACGCCTTGTACTTACCCGGCCTGGTGCCCAAATGTAGATCGTGCGGCATCTGGCTTCCTCGCAGCACGCCAAGCAGAGTCGGGTGTTGGCGTCCGCCGGCGCTGGGCGGACGTTTGACGTCCCTCCGGGCACATGATGCCTACCGAAAGATCGGCGCCGTCCAGCGCCGCCGAGCGTCAACACCTAACCTCGGCGTTTCGGTTGGTGTGAGGCCAGTTGCTGGCCGGGAACGCGAAAGTGCCTTCTGAGCTGGGACGATGAACCTTGTCGAGGGGTTCTGTC
>NZ_JBICXE010000139.1:0-4018 GCF_043200155.1 Streptomyces sp. NPDC048473 | reverse complement strand
GCGGTCTGGCGGGACGGGGGGACGACGTATGCGGAGGTGGAGTTGCCGGCGGGTACGGATCCGGCGGGGCACACGCTGCATCCCGCGCTCCTCGATGCCGGTCTGCATGCGTTGTTGCTGGACGAGGAGGACGGGCCGCTCCGGGTTCCGTTCTCCTGGTCGAACGTCACCCTGCACGCGACCGGGGCCACCAGCCTCCGCGTCACCCTCACCAAAACCACCGATGGCAGCATGTCGGTTCACATGGTGGACCCCGAGAACGCCCCGGTGGCCACGGTGGAGTCGCTGACAGTGCGACCGTTGTCCTCGGAGTACCTCGTCGACAGCGAGATACGCAACTCGCTCTACGAGCTCTCCTGGCCGACCCTCCACGAATCGACGCCCCGACCGATGGCGGCGTTGCGGACGGTGCTGCTCGACAGCGCTGCAATTCCCGACATTGCCGCGATCCCTGCCGATGGGACCGTGCCCGACCTTGTCGTCCTCCCGGTGGCTGCTCGTACACCCGGGGGCCCGGCCCCCGCCGACCTGGTACTCGACGCCCTGCACACCTGGCTGGCCGATGACCGGTTCTCCGCATCACGCCTTGCCGTGCTGACCACAGGTGCCGTGTCCGTCACGTCCTCCGACCGTGGGCCCGACCTCGATCTGGCTGCCGTGTGGGGGCTTGTGCGAGCGGCACAAGCCGAACACCCCGACCGTTTCCTCCTATTGGACGTGGATTCGGCAGCGGGGCCGACAATGGAAGCCGCTCTGGGGAACATTCCTGCCGATGAACCTCAACTTGCGGTGCGCAAGGGCAACGTCCATGCTCCGCGTCTTGTAAGGGCCGACACATGGCGTGATACGGACGGCTCTGCGCCCCCCTTCGACTCGTCCGGCACGGTCCTGCTCACGGGCGGAACCGGGGCACTGGGATCGTTGCTCGCACGACATTTGGTGGAGACGCACCACGTACGACACCTGCTGCTCGCTACACGGCGCGGCCCTGACACACCGGGTGCGACCGAGCTGGTGGCCGAACTCACCGATCTGGGAGCAGAGGTCGCTCTCAGGGCGTGTGATGTCGGGGACCGTACGGAACTCAGCGAACTGCTCTCGTCGATCCCGGCCGAACACCCGCTCACCGCGGTGATTCATACAGCGGGAGTGCTGGACGACGCCACCATCGAGTCACTCACGCCGGAACGGATGAGCAGAGCCGCCCGCCCCAAGGCGGACGCGGCTCGTAACCTGCACGAACTGACCCGCGAACTTCCGGTTCCACTCGGCGCCTTCGTGCTGTTCTCGTCCGTCGCCGCGACCTTCGGCAGTCCGGGCCAGGGCAACTACGGTGCGGCGAACGCCGTGCTGGACGCCCTCGCACAGCAGCGCCGGTCCGAGGGACTGCCTGCGATCTCGCTCGCGTGGGGGTTGTGGGAAACACCGGGCGGCATGGCCGGCGGGCTGTCGGACGGCGGCCGTGCCAGGATGGCCCAGAGTGGTGTAGGGGCACTGTCGCCGGAAGCCGGGCTGGCACTCTTCGACCTGGCGCTCGGACTTGGCGAACCCTTCGCTGTCACCGCGCGACTTGACATGGCAGCGCTGCGCTCCCGGGCTGCCGACGGTTCGTTGGCGGCGATACTGCGCGGCATCGTTCCGACGAGCCCGAGGAATGATGTCGCACAGACCACCTCGTCCACCCGCAGCCTGGACGGACTGAATCCGCAGCAACTGGCCGCAGCAGTACCTGAACTGGTGCGGACCGAAGTCGCCTCGGTCCTCGGCCACGCGACGCCCGGCCTCATCGAGGCGGAACGTGGCCTGCTGGAAATGGGATTCGACTCGCTGACCGCCGTGGAACTCCGTAATCGGTTGTCGAAGACAACCGGACTGCGCCTGACGACGACGCTCGTCTTCGACTACCCGACGCCTGCCGCGCTCGCCGACTACCTCATCGACGAGCTGAGCCGGGACGGCACCGGCCCTGCCTCTGTCCTCGCCGAGCTCGACCGCATCGAGAAGGCCATCACCGCCATCACACTCGGCGAGGCGGACCGCGAACTGATCGGCGAACGGCTGCGGCAACTGACCCGTAGCTGGAACGGCGACCGGCACGACGACAGCCGGGCAGGCCGTCACGGCGACGTGGACGACCTGCTGTCGGCAACGGACGACGAACTGTTCCTGGCACTCGACACCGAACTCGGAATGACCGGCACGGAAGACACCGGCCGAGCGCCGCTGGCCGAAGGAGATGACGTCGCATGACGAACAACGAGGACAAGCTCCGCGACTATCTCAAGCGAGCTACGGCGGACCTGCGCCAGACCCGTCAGCGCCTGCGCGAGGCGGAGGCGGAGGCCGAGGGCAGGAACCTGGAACCGATCGCGATCGTGGGAATGAGCTGCCGGTTCCCCGGCGGTGTGTCGTCACCGGAAGAGCTGTGGGAGCTGCTTGAGCGGGGCGACGATGCCATCGGAGAGTTCCCCGACAACCGTGGCTGGGACCGTGACGCGCTCTACGACGCCGATCCGGGCCAGGCAGGCCACACGTACACCACACAAGGTGGATTCCTCTACGAGGCGGACCGGTTCGATCCCGCGTTCTTC
Source organism: Streptomyces sp. NPDC048473 (assembly GCF_043200155.1). Classification (NCBI taxonomy): domain Bacteria; kingdom Bacillati; phylum Actinomycetota; class Actinomycetes; order Kitasatosporales; family Streptomycetaceae; genus Streptomyces; species Streptomyces sp. NPDC048473. The sequence continues at coordinate 1,427 of NZ_JBICXE010000139.1, read as the reverse complement.
GGGTTGAGTCCGCGGGAGGCGTTGGCGACGGATCCGCAGCAGCGTTTGTTGCTGGAGACGGCGTGGGAGGCGGTGGAGCGGGCGGGTATCGATCCGGCGACGTTGCGGGGGTCGGCGACGGGTGTGTTCGCCGGGATCATGTACAACGACTACGCCTCCCGTCTGGAGCCGATGCCGGAGGAGTTCGAAGGCTATCTGGGCACAGGCAGCGCGAGCAGCATCGCCTCGGGCCGTATCTCGTACACGTTCGGTTTCGAGGGTCCTGCGGTCACGATCGATACGGCGTGCTCGTCGTCGCTCGTTGCGGTGCATCTGGCAGCTCAGGCCCTGCGCAACGGCGAATGCTCGCTCGCGCTGGCCGGCGGAGCGACGGTAATGGCGACTCCCCGTACCTTCATCGAGTTCAGTCGCCAGCGGGGTCTTTCAGCGGACGGCCGGTGCAAGGCGTTCTCGGCGGACGCGGACGGAACCGGCTGGAGCGAGGGCGTTGGTCTGCTCTTGCTGGAGAAGCTGTCGGATGCGCGGGCCAACGGCCATCGAGTGTTGGCCGTGGTACGGGGTTCGGCAGTCAACCAGGACGGAACGAGTAGCCAGCTCACCGCCCCGAACGGTCCGTCGCAGCAGCGGGTGATCCGTCGGGCCCTGGCCAATGCACGCTTGACGCCGGCAGATGTGGATGTTGTCGAGGCGCATGGGACGGGCACACGTCTGGGTGATCCCATCGAGGCTCAGGCGTTGATGGCGACGTATGGGGTGGATCGTCCGGGTGGGCGTCCGTTGTGGTTGGGTTCGGTGAAGTCGAATATTGGTCATGCGCAGGCTGCGGCGGGTGTGGCGGGTGTGATCAAGATGGTGATGGCTCTGCAGCGTGGGGTGTTGCCGCGGACGTTGCATGCGGAGGTTGCGTCGTCGCATGTGGACTGGTCTGTGGGTGGGGTGTCGTTGCTGACGCAGGCGCAGGAGTGGCCGAGGGGTGAGGTGCCGCGTCGTGCGGGTGTGTCGTCGTTCGGGATCAGTGGTACGAACGCGCATCTGATCTTGGAGGAGGGGTCGGCGGAGGAGTCGGCTTCTTTGGATGAGGTGGATTTTGTCGGCGGGGGTGTGGTGCCGGTGGTGTTGTCGGGTCGGAGTGCGGGGGCGTTGCGGGATCAGGCTGTCCGGTTGCGGGGGCTGGTGGTGGCGGATGAGGGTGTGGGGCTGGGTGATCTGGCGTTTTCTCTTGTTTCGTCGCGTGCTTCGCATGATCACCGTGCGGTTGTTTCTGTGGGCAGCCGTGTGGAGTTGCTGGATGCTTTGGAGGGGTTGGCTGAGGGGCGTGTGTCGGCGGGCACGGTTCAGGGTGTGGTGGGTGGGGGTGGTCTGGCGTTTCTGTTCTCGGGGCAGGGGGCTCAGTTCCCGGGTATGGGGTGTGAGTTGTATGAGCGGTT
>NZ_JBICXE010000138.1:0-4133 GCF_043200155.1 Streptomyces sp. NPDC048473 | reverse complement strand
CAAGAAGCATGTCCAGGCAGTGCTCGCCCTCGCCCGCCGACGAGTCAACGTCCTGTGGGCCCTTATTCGTGACCGACGGTGCTACGAGGTCACACCCCCTGCGACCACAGCCGCTTGACAACAACATTAGGAAGCTCTATGCGCTGCCGCACGGCGCTCCGCTGTCCCAGGACACGACCAGTCCCGGATGCGACTTCGCATAGCTGCTCGGCGGTGCGCTCCTGGCCCGACGCCGGACGACGCATGGGCCCGGGAGTCTCGGCACGTGATGGCAGCCCGCTCCGTCGCCGTGCCCCGGGGCACGGCCTTCGCCGTCCTCCGCCCCGGTCGCCAAAGCGGCATCCGGACCGGGCAACTCGCCGAACGCCGGAAATCTCCTTGGCAAGAACTGTCACAACTGTCGCAGCTGTCCGGTCAATGCGGTGAGCGGCTCGCAGCAGCGATCACGTACGTGCCGTCCAGCGACGAAGGAGTCAGAAATGCCGACTAGGGAATCAGGGTGCGATCCTTCGAATGACGGCTGCCGGTCGCCTCCACGATCGTTGCGGCAGCGAACCGGCACCGGTGCTTCCGCCCCGGAGCAGGACAGCCGTGCCAAGGCGGTGGCCCACCGCCCGCACAACCGTCCGGAACCTACCGCAGGACCGCCGAGGAGCCCCCGTTTCCCATCCTGCCTCCCGGTCCGCCGCGGCCTCGGACAGGACCTGACCGTTATCCCCGGCCCCGGCCCGCGACGAAGAAAGACGCATGATGACCCGAGACACCGACGACCACACCGACTTCGCGGCCAGCATCGTGTCGCTGACCGCACAGGCCACGCTTCTGCGGGCCCGTATCGAGCAGCTCCATGAGGAACTCGCCTCGGTCAGCGCCCGCATAGACACAGTCTCCGACTCACTGCTCGCGCTGCACCACCCGGTCGTTCATGCCGGGGCGGACTCCGACGGAGCCCGCTGTGGTGTGCACGGACGAAGGAGTACCGCCGGCGGCTGGGAGGCAGGTCCTGCAGGAACACGGCGCCCGCCCAAGGGCCACCCGCACTGACGGCCCGATCCGTGAAGCGGTGCCCACCTGACCGGACGCCAGCCCGCGGGCCCAGTGGTCTCCTGTGACAAAGCGGGGCACCCGTCGGACGAACACCCCGCTCCGCGGCTGTCAGCCGGTGGCTCCCGCGCCCCACAGCACGGTTCCGCAGGCCGATCGGATGAGTACCCGGCCGGTTTCCTGGACCACGAGCCGGGCGCGGTTGCCCGGCTCCTCCGTCTGCGAACCGCCCTCGGTCCGGGGATCGGCGGGGTCGCTGTGGGCCGAGCCGCCCTTCGCCTCCTCCGTCTTCTCCCCGTGCCGCTCGTCCCCGGACGGGGACGGCCTTGTCGGCTGCCGGCTTCTGCGGATCCGAATGAGGCATGCCCGGCGACCCGTACTGCTCGCCGACGTAGTGCAGCGGACGGGCGCCGCTCCCACAGCCGACTGGTGCGGGAGAAGGCCCACAGCAAGTGGGGCGGGATGCCGCCAGGCCAGCGCCCGCTGCTGTTCCACGACTGCGGACCGGACCTCGGCGGCGTACGCCGCCGAGGTAGTGCAGGTAATCGCGCCACGCCCCCTTCGGCTTCTGCTTGCGCCTCCCCGTCCCGCACCATCTGACCGATGACCACGGCCGTCATGGCGACCACCATCACGCCCATCACGATGTAGGTCATGGCGGAGGAGGACTGGCCCGTGCGCATGTAGGGCAACACCATCGCGACGGACACCAGCCCCATCGGCAGGTACACGAGCATGCCCGAGCTGCCCTGCGGGGCCGTCTCGGACGTCACCGGCGGATCCTGGAGCACCACCTCGCGCTCGGGCATCTGCGGTCCCTGTCGGCGCGCAGGCCTGCGGAAATGGACGACGCTCAAGGCAAACTCTTTCGGAAGTCACCCAGCCCGGCACGGCACGGACTGGCGCCGGAGTGTTGTCATCAGGTCCCGGGAACTGAGCCAACCATGGAATGACGTGTGATGTGTCATCACACTCTGAACAGAAAACGTTGTCACGCGCCCTGCCGACACACCGCTTCGCGGAGGTGACCGTTCGGGAGGTCCGCAAGGGGACCTGGGCACCCACACGTCGGTCGGCGCTCCGGCTGCTGGCGGAACCACCGTTTCCGGACCTGCGGACCCGTGGCCGCCCCGCAGGACGCGGCCGAGGCAAACATCAACACCTATTGCGCTTTCGGCGGATAGTGACAACAATTCCGACATGCCACATGCATTTACTCAAACGTGATGCAACTCGGTCCGTGGGTCATTGGGTCCGGCCGTCGTCGCACCGGAACCGCAGCTCACTGCCGCTAGGGGTGCGCCGCGCGGTGCCGGAGAAGGCCCGGCGGGACCCACGCAGGCAAGTTGAAAGCGCAACTGATGTCCACTTGTCTGCACGCACTGTTCAGTGGTGACGGACTTGTGTCACGCTACTCATGAGTCATTTATCGCTGCCCGTACTAATATCTGTATCCCGGATGGGATGGGCTGCCGCACATTATGCACAAGTTTCACTTCAGCGACCGACCGGGCGCGAGGTGCCCGCGGGCAGGAGTGCGGCAGGAAGGGTTGAGAATGAGAGGAACACATGGTCTCCGTAGCCCACACGCCGCAGAACATTGAGATTACCGCCGAGAACCTTCGGGAGGAGCTGCACCGACTGGAGGCCCAGAGGCAGGCGCTGGAGCGGGAGTTGGCCGCAGTCGTGGCGCATCTCGGATCGATTCAGACAACTCTGGGAGCCCTGCATGACCTGATGCCCGCCACAACGCCCTGGACCCAGGCCCCGGCCAAGCCTGCCGCCGTTCCTGCCGCGGGCGAGGAGGGGGGCGACACCGAACCGTCGGCGACCGTGTCGCGTTCCGCCGAGCCCCGGCCGCAACAGGCGCCCGCTCCCCGGGAACCGGCGGAGTCCACGTCCGGCACCCAAGCAAAGTACGGAAGGCTCACCGAGCAGATCGCGGACTACTTCGCCGCTACCGGCAATGCGGACGTCCGTGCCCGCGATGTCGCCGCCGCTCTGAGACGCGACACCGACGCCGGCTCGATCAACGCGGTACGCAGCACTCTCGACCGGCTCGTGGGGACGTCTCGCATCCAGCGAACCGGCCGGGGGCTCTACCGCGCCAACCCCTCGTAGCCACATCCTGGGCGCAGGATCCGACCGAGGCGACACTCTCGAAGGCAGGTGCAGGACGAACCGGTCATGGGGCGGGCTGGACACGACAGGTGCTTCCTTGCGCGGCGCCGTCCGAGATTAGCCCGCCCCCGGGCACCCGGGCTCCGCCCCGGCCTCCTCCCGCGCACGCACTCCTCCATCACCGCTCTCCCTCTGTATCCCCCCGGATATCCGGCCGTGCCGTACTCGTACCGCGAGCACAACGGTTTCCCGCAGGAGCGAACACCGTTCCGCTGGTTACATGTTAGGTATGTGGCACCACACCATGTCAACACACTCGCGGTTCTATGTTCTCGTGTAGTTGTTACCCGGCGTCGTCCGATCCGGGCCATCCGGAGGAAGGATCGCCCCCGTACGTTCCGCAAGTACGACTCCTCCTCCGTACACACTGAGCTATTGCTACAGTGCCAATGAGAGCTGTGGTCCGGGGCAGGCGGAGCAATACGGTGGGGGTGCCTGCGACGCCCGCTCCGCACAGCCTTCCGGGGCGACTGTCTACGTCCCGTGCTCCTGCCTCCGCCCACGGTGCCAGCCGTGGACGGAGGCAGGGCAATCCCGCGAGGCCCCGGAACCCAGGGCTTGATCAAGTTCCATTGAGGTCGGGCTTGTGGGTGATGCCCAGGATGGGGAGGGCTCGTTCGGGTTGGTCGCGGATGGCGCGGGTGGCCTTCGCGATGTTGGTCGCTCCAAGGGCTTTGAGGGCTCCGATCGCGAGGTTGCGGAGGGTGGCCATGACGCGGGGTGCGTTGCCGGCGTGGACAGTGGAGACGTCTTCGGCGAAGGTGCGGTCGCGGATGTGGTGCTGGGCTTCCACGGTCCAGTGTCCGCGCAGGTGGGAGGCGAGTTCGGCCGGTGTCGCCAGGTGGACGTCGAGGCTGGTGACCGCGTAGACGGTCTCGCGGGTCTCCTTCCTGCCGGTCTCTTTGCGG
>NZ_JBICXE010000137.1:0-4257 GCF_043200155.1 Streptomyces sp. NPDC048473 | reverse complement strand
GCCGGACAGAACAGTCGCAGGACAGCCCAGCAGGACGTCAGTCAGACCCTGAGCCACGACCACCGGAACCCGCTACGAGTATCAATGTCAGACCCCTCCGGCATGCTGCACCGTATGGACACCACGGACTTCTGGAATGTGATCGACGACGCCCGCGCCCGGGTCACCGACCCGGCGGACGCGGAGGCAGTCGTCGAGCGGGCCTCCGCGCTGCTCGCCGCCCGGCCCCGGGACGAGATCGTCGCCGCGCAGCAGCTGCTCTGGGACCTGATGGCCGCCTCCTACCGGGCTCCGCTGTGGGCTGCGGCGTACACGATCAACGGCGGCTGTTCCGACGACGGTTTCGACTACTTCCGGGGCTGGCTGATAGCGCAGGGGCGTGAGGTGTTCGAGCGGGTCGTCGCCGATCCGGACACGCTGGCCGAGCTGCCGGTGATCGGGGCCGCGGCGCCCGAGGGGCTGGAGATGGAGTGCGAGGCGATGCTCGGGATCGCGTGGGACGCGCATCGGGCGGCGACGGGTGAGGACATGCCCGACGACTCGTTCACGATCGACTATCCCGACCTGGACCCCGAGTGGGACTTCGACTTCGACGACGCGGAGCGGGTGGCGCTGCGGCTGCCGAAGCTGGACGCGCTGTACGCGTGAGGTGGAGCGGCGCGGGGCCGGAGGATGGCCGGGCCCCGCACCGCACCGCGTGGATCAGTCGAAAATGGGGCCCTGCGTCCGGGTCCGCTTGATCTCGTAAAAGCCGGGGATCGACGCGACCAGCAGCGTGCCGTCCCACAGCTTTGCCGCCTCCTCGCCCTTCGGGGCGGGGGTGACGACCGGGCCGAAGAAGGCGATCTGCTCGCCGTCCGAGCCCGGGACGGCGATGACCGGGGTGCCGACGTCCTGGCCGACCTTGTCGATGCCCTCCTTGTGGGAGGCGCGCAGCTCGGCGTCGTACACGTCCGAGTCGGCGAAGTCCGCCAGCTCGGCCGGCAGGCCGATGTCCTGGAGCGCCCCCACGATCGCCTCGCGGGTGGGGCCCTCACCCTGGTTGTGGAAGCGGGTGCCGAGCGCGGTGTACAGGGGGCCGACGATGTCGTCACCGTGCTTCTGCTGGGCGGCGATGACGACGCGGACCGGGCCCCAGGCCTTGTTCTCCAGCAGGTCGCGGTACTCGTCCGGCAGCTCGTCGAGCTTGTCCTCGTTGAGAACGGCCAGGCTCATCACATGCCAGCGGACCTCGACGTCGCGGACCTTCTCCACCTCCAGCATCCAGCGGGAGGTCATCCAGGCCCAGGGGCAGAGCGGGTCGAACCAGAAATCGGCAGGGGTCTTGCCGGGCGCCGTGCTGTTGTCAGACATGTCTCTCCTCATAAGGGCATTCGCACCTGTGCGCGAGAACGCCTCGGGACGCACGGGCCATTCCCGAATGCCGGGCCGAGTAGCGGCATGGGAGGATCAAAACTATTCGAACGTGACACAAAGGAGTGTGCCGTGCCCGGTGAGAACCTGTCCCGCGACGAGGCCCGTGTGCGGGCCGAGCTGCTGACCGTCGACGGTTACGAGGTCGGTCTCGATCTGCGTTCCGCCGTCGGTGGGCCCGACGGGGACGGCGACGGAGCCTCCTCGGGCCCGCGGACCTTCCGCTCGGTGACGACCATCCGGTTCCGCACCGCGCGGGCGGGGGCGTCGACCTTCGCGGATCTGGTGGCGCCGAGCGTGAACGCGGTGACGCTGAACGGGCAGCCGCTCGACCCCGCCGTCGTCTTCGACGGGACGCGGGTGGCGCTGGAGCAGCTGCCGGAGGGCGACAACGTCCTGGTGGTCGACGCGCAGTGCGCGTACAGCCGGACCGGCGAGGGCATGCACCGGTTCGTCGACCCGGAGGACGGCGAGGTCTACCTCTACACGCAGTACGAGCCGGCCGACGCGCGGCGGGTCTTCGCGAACTTTGAGCAGCCCGACCTGAAGGCCCCCTTCCGCTTCGAGGTGACGGCGCCCGAGGGCTGGACGGTGTGGAGCAATGGGGCCGAGGAGTCGCGGAAGGGCGGGGTCTGGCGGTTCGCCGAGACCAAGCCGATCTCCACATACATCACGGCGGTCGTCGCCGGTCCGTACCACTATGTGACCGACTCCTACAGCCGTACGTTCGACGACGGCACGGAGCTGGAGATCCCGCTCGGAGCGATGTGCCGCAAGGGGCTCGCCCGGCACTTCGACTCGGACGACGTCTTCCTCGTCACCAAGCAGGGCCTGGACTTCTTCCACGACAACTTCGACTACCCGTACCCGTTCGGGAAGTACGACCAGGCGTTCGTGCCCGAGTACAACCTCGGCGCGATGGAGAACCCGGGCTGTGTCACGTTCCGCGAGGAGTACATCTTCCGCGGCAAGGTGACGCAGGCGGCGTACGAGGGCCGGGCCAACGTCATCCTGCACGAGATGGCGCACATGTGGTTCGGCGACCTCGTCACCATGCAGTGGTGGGACGACCTGTGGCTGAAGGAGTCGTTCGCCGACTTCATGGGCGTCTTCGCCATGGTGGAGTCGACCCGTTTCAAGGACGGCTGGATCACCTTCGCCAACAACCGCAAGGCCTGGGCGTACCGCGCCGACCAGCTGCCGTCCACGCACCCGATCACGGCCGACATCCGTGACCTGGAGGACGCCAAGCTCAACTTCGACGGCATCACATACGCCAAGGGCGCATCGGTACTGAAGCAGCTGGTGGCGTACGTGGGACGGGACGCGTTCCTGGAGGGCGCCCGGCGCTACTTCAAGAAGCACGCCTACGGCAATACGCAGCTGGGCGATCTGCTGTCGGTCCTGGCCGAGACGTCCGGGCGGGACATGGTCACCTGGTCGCGGTCGTGGCTGCAGACGGCGGGCGTCAACTCGCTGACCCCGGTGGCGACGTACGACGCGGCCGGCCGGATCACGGAGCTGGCGGTCCTCCAGGAGGCGGCCGCTTCCCATCCGGAGCTGCGGCCGCACCGGGTCGCGGTCGGCCTGTACCTGCGGGCCGCCGACGGCGACCTGGTGCGGTACGCGCGCGCCGAGGTGGATGTGGCGGGGCCGCGTACGGTGATCGGGGAGCTGGCCGGGGCCGAGCGGCCCGAGCTGATCCTGGTCAACGACGACGACCTCACGTACTGCAAGGTCCGCTTCGACGAGGTGTCCCTGGCCACGCTGCGGGCGCATCTCGGTGACATGACCGATCCGCTGGCGCGGGCGCTGTGCTGGTCCGCGCTGTGGAACCTGACCCGGGACGGGCTGATGCCGGCCCGCGACTTCGTCTCCCTCGTGCTGGCCTTCTCCGGCCGGGAGTCCGACATCGGCGTGCTGCAGATGCTGCACGCCTGGACCCGGACCGCGCTCGTGCACTACGCGGCGCCCGAGTGGCGCGAGGAGGGCAGCCGGGCGCTGGCCGAGGGTGCGCTGCGGGAGCTGCGCATCGCCGAGCCGGGCAGCGAGCACCAGCTGGCGTGGGCGCGGTTCTTCGCTTCGGTCGCCGACTCGGACGCGGACTTCCAGCTGCTGTCCGGGCTGCTCGACGGTTCGGCGCGGATCGACGGGCTGGATGTCGACCAGGAGCTGCGGTGGGCGTTCCTGTCCCCGCTGGCCGCGCACGGGGTGGCCGACGAGTCGGTGATCGATGCCGAACTGGCCCGCGACGACACGGCGTCCGGGAAGCGGCACCAGGTGCGGTGCCTGGCCTCGCGGCCCTCGGCCGCGGTCAAGGCGCAGGCGTGGGCGGGCGTCGTGGAGTCGGAGGCGCTGTCCAACGCGTTGGTGGAGGCGACGATCACGGGGTTCGAGCAGTCGTCGCAGCGGGAGTTGCTGGCGCCGTACGCGGAGAAGTACTTCGCCGCGATCGAGCGGGTGTGGGCCGAGCGGTCGATCCAGATCGGGATGGCTGTGGTGAGGGGTCTGTTCCCGGCCCTGCAGGACGATCCGTCGACGCTGGCGGCTACGGATGCGTGGCTGGCCGCCCATGCGGATGCGGCGCCGGCGCTGCGGAGGCTGGTGCTTGAGCAGCGGGACGATCTGGCTCGGGCGTTGCGGGCGCAGGGGTGTGACGCGGCTTCGGCAGCGGGGGCCGGGGTCTGACGGATGCGCCCGGGCCGGGCGCCCCGGCTTTGTCCTCAATCTCCCCCCATAGCCTGAAGGGCAATGCCGTTGCTTTTGGGGCTGGCAGGGCGTTGGGCTGTTCGTGTTGGTGTCGCGTCTGGAGCGGCTGGGGTTGGGGATCTTGACCCGATCCTG
>NZ_JBICXE010000136.1:0-4359 GCF_043200155.1 Streptomyces sp. NPDC048473 | reverse complement strand
TCAAAGCCGTTGCCCCTGGTCAATCAGGCTTTCCCCGGCTCAAGACCAGCCGTCACGGACGTTACCCACCGCTTGACGAAACCCATAGGGGCACCTTTTGCGGGCCCCGGCGGCGTGCTGGTGGGCCCGGCACACAGTCGAGTCGACGCGCACATCCCAGGTGATCGGGGACTTCGCGTCCACCCGGGCTTGGAGCTGGGTGACGTTGTACTTCCAGGTGCCGTCCCGCTGCCGGCGCCGAGCAGGTCGTACACCCGGTCACGGCCCGTACCGCTCCGGCACATCCCGCCCGGCGTCCCCGTCCGGGGCCGCCACCGTATCCCGTCGATCAGCTGCCGCCGCGTCCGTATCGGCGGGCGCCCGGGATTCTTCCCACTGGGCAACAGCGGTTCCAGCCGCGCCCACTGTTCGTCCGTCAGATACCCACGTGCCACAACAAGTGATCTGGGGGTGCCCAGGCCAGCAGGCGCGGCGTGCTGCCGAACGGGTGGACGAGCGGATCCCTCCCTGCGGTGGCAGTCTGGGGAGCAGCGAGGCGCGACATCACCGAGGCCCACCCGGCGGCAGGACAAGGGTGTATGAGGCAGCCCGACGCGGACACGAACGGCAGGAACCTGTGGTTTGTCCTGGTCGCCGACCCGGGCCTTCCCTCCGAGATGGCCCGGGACCTTGCCCCCGCTTGCCGGAGGATCAGCGCCGCCGCATCGCCAGGGGCATCCGCTGGCAGGCGGACACCGTGACGGCGCCTCTGGTGGCGGACGAGCGGATCGACGTGTCCGACGTGGCCGAAATCGTCGGCACTCGTCTGGAGGACGGCGACTGGGACATCGGCGTCTTCCTCACCGACCGCCGAGCCGGATGGAGCGCAACCCGGTCAGCACCGAGGTCGAACCTGAGCACAGGGTCGCACTGATCTCACGGCCCGCCCTCGGCTCCCGGCGTCTGCGGCGCCGGGTGCGGCAGGCGGTGGTCGGCGTCGTCAGACAACGACGAAGAGCCGCTGGCCCGTCGTCGGCCGTCCGGCACCCGGGGAGGACGAGGTCTCGCGTGGGTGGGCTTCGTGGACGCGCTCGATGCGCAGGGTCTGTGATTCGTGGATGGGTGATGTCGTTGGACCAGGTGCGTTCCCTGCCAAGTTCAGCGTGCTGAAGGCCGATCTTCACCCAACTCGCCCTGCGGTGGGAGACGGACGGCCGTCTCGTACCGGGCCGGCCGGATGAGGAGTGGGCGACCCTTGCCCGCCGTCAACCCTGGCCTGGTCGCTGACCGCGCGGTGCGGGCGCCGCGTCCTGGGCTGCCGCCGGCCCGGCAGCCCGTCACGTCCCCACCCGCCCCGCCCCCACCGCGTCCCAGCGCGCGAGGGCAGCACGAAGCCCTGGTCCCGGGCGGACCAGGGCTTCGATTGACGGCCAGGAAGGGGGAACGGGTATCTGCGGCCCCGGCGGCCGCGGCACGAGTCCCGTGGGGTCTTTGCAACTCGTGTACGCGTCACCGTGACGAACGCGCCCGGCGCCGGATAGACACGGCGCGCTCAGGCGGCGGGTGCGAGTTCGGCGCGGCCGAACAGGAGCGCGTAACCGGGCGGCAGCTGGTCGAGGGTCCGGGTGAGGAGGTCGGGGCCTGCCAGCTGGGCGACCGGGGCGAGGACGGAGCCGGCGTCCCAGCGTGCGGTGGCGGGTGTTCCGCCGGTGCGGGCGGCGAGGTCCTCCACGAAGTCCCAGCCGGTGAGGGGCTGGGTGCCGGGAATCTGCGCGGAGAAGACGAGCGCGGCTTCGACGGGCAGACGGGACGCGAGTTCGACGCGTTCGTCGCCGGTCAGCTGCCGGCCCAGCGCGGCGAGCACGGCGTGGGTGACTTTCTGTGCTCGTTCGCGGGTCGGGTACGCGCCTTCGTACCGCACCTGCTCCGGCAGCTGGTCGTACGTCATCTGTGGTTCAGTCTTGGGGAGCATTGCTGGAGAGGTCCTTTCTCGTCGCAGGTCTTCCGGTCGGTGAGGGTGCGGGCTGTTCAGGGGTGCCCCGTCTCCTGGAGCGGTGAGGCCGGCCGGGGATGGCCACAGAGCTCGTCGTAGCCCGGCGGCAGTTGGAGCAGGATGCGGCTCATGAGGTCCTCGCCCGCCGCGTCCGCGGTCGTGCTGAGCACGGCGCCGACATCCCACTTTGCGGTCTCCTCGGTCGCCCCCTCGATCCATGCCGCGGTGGCGCGGACGAACCGCTCGGGGGAGAGCGGTTCAGCGGCCTGCAAAGGGTTGAGCAGGATCAGGGCGTAGTTTTCGGGAAGCCGGGCGGCCAGTTGGGCGCGCTCCTCGCCGACGAGGTGCGCGCCGAGCAGGGCCAGGACGACCCGGGCTGCCCGGTCGGCTTCCTGTGGTGTGTCGTACGTGCCGCGTTCCTGGACTCGGGTCAGGAATGTCTTCGCTTCGAGGGTCACTGTTGCTGTCCCCTTTCCTGAAGTGTGGAGGGCGGGGCGGGGGAGGAGATCCGTCCCGCCCTCCGCCGCCGAGATACGGGAGTGACTCAGCCGCTGATCTCCTTGCGCGTGGCCTCCCCGCCGATGGCGATCTTTCGGGGCTTGGCGCGCTCGGCGATCGGGATGCGCAGGGTCAGAACGCCCGCGTCGTAGTCGGCCTCGATGTGCTCCGTGTCGAGGGTGTCGGCCAGCATGACCTGGCGGGAGAAGACACCCAGCATCCGCTCGGAGAGCTCCATCTGTACGTTGTCCGACTTCTCGACCGGCCGCCGCTCGGCCTTGACGGTCAGCATGTTCCGCTCGACATCGATGTCGATCGCGTCCGGGGAGACACCGGGGAGATCGAAGGTGACGACGTACTCGTCACCGTCGCGATAGGCGTCCATCGGCATCGCGGACGGCCTCGACCAGGTGCCGGGCCCCATCAGCTGCTGGGCGATCCGGTCGAACTCACGGAACGGGTCGGTGCGCATCAACATCAGGAAACACCTCCAGTTGGTTCAGGCAGTACCTGCCAATGCGCTTCACCTGATTTCCCTTGTAACATGTCATCCAAACGATGACAAGTCATGAGTCGTCGAAAGGATGACAGGCAGGAGATCACTGTGGCCACAGCCGACCAGCACAGCCCGCCCCCGAACACGAACGCCGGCCCGGCTTCCTTCGTCGCTGCTGCGGGGGCCCTGGACGCCATCCGCGAAGCCCTCAGCGCCGCCCGCACCGCACAACCCGGCGAATCACCCGGCCGCGAGACAGGCCCCGACCAGGCCCTGGCCTCCCTTCTGCTGCTGCGCGAGGTGCGCGAAGAGCTCGCAGCCTGGGAGACGGGCCTGATCGAAGCGGCCCGGGGGGCGGGCGCCAACTGGGCTGACCTTGCTCACCCTCTCGGTGTCGCCAGCCGCCAGGCCGCCGAACGCCGCTACCTGCGCCTGCGCCCCGGTGGCTCCGGCACCACGGGTGAACAGAGGGTCAAGGCCACCCGCGACCTCCGTGCCGCCGACCGGAGTGTCAGCGCCTGGGCGCGTGGCAACGCGGCCGATCTGCGGCGGCTCGCCGGCCAGATCACGGCACTCAGGGACCTTCCGGCCGCGGCCCGTACCCCCCTCGGCAACCTCCATCACGCTCTCGCCGACAACGACGCCGCCGCCCTGGTCGGCCCCCTGACCGCCACCGGGCCGCACCTGGAAGCCGGCCACCCCGATCTGGCCACCCGCATCGATGCCATCACCCGCCACACGAAACATCTTCGGCAGGACAGCATCGACAGGCGCAACAGCGTCTGACCTGCACGGCTGGCTCTGTTCGCGTGTCCTGGCTCTGGATCAACTTCTGTGCGCGGCCACGCTGAGTAATGAGGTAGGGAGGACGGTCCCGGCTGGTCAGGCTCCGAGCTATTGGTGGACCGGTGTTGGTGATCGAGTTGGCGGAGGCCGTCCCCGGCGCGGTGATTCAGCGGCTCCGTGACCTTCTGGTTCGCTCCTCGGCACGGTTTGAGGAGAAGCGGGTTGACGAGTATGACCTGAACATTCACGCGGAAAGCCTCGGCATCTCGGACACCGGGGGTGCCGACGGACAGCGGCCCGTCCTGGTCTCCGTCATGGGGCCCGGCATCGGCGACCGGTCCATCTTCGAGGCCGAGCACGCCGACGAAGTCGATCAGGAGCCTCTCATCGGCTTCACGCCGACCCAGGCCGTCGACGTCGTCGCCTTCTGCAACCGTCCGGTCGACGAGTCGTCACGGCCCTGCTGACCGCCGCCGCTATGGACGTGGTCAGTGGCGTCGTCAACGCCGAACTAAGAGGTCGTTTCACTTGGTGAGTCGGCGGTGGCAGATGAGGGTTGCGGCTATGCCGACGAAGGCGAGGAAGTGCTCGGGCTTGCGTTCATATC
>NZ_JBICXE010000135.1:3058-4408 GCF_043200155.1 Streptomyces sp. NPDC048473 | reverse complement strand
CCCGGGGGCGGGTGGGGGGCGTATTATTCCCCGACGTAAACATGTTTATTCTCGTCCGCGCGCGGCGGGGCCCCCCCCCCGCCCCCGGCCCCCCCCCACGCCGGCAGTGCAGGTAGTCCTCTTGGAGCCCCCACCATGGCCGTTGATAACTGGGAACACATCCTCCACCTGGTGACGGGCTGGACGTTGCCGGAACGTTCGGAGATCACAGGCGCCAAAGGCGACAGCGGCATTCCGTGGATGAACGTAAGTATCAAGGAGATCGGAAACAGCCTTTCGCCCACGAACAGCCTTGGCGAAATGGGCGCTACGTTCCAGTTCTACACCGGCAAGGGCAACTCCGTCGGCATGTACCAGGCAGATATCAGCTATACGGATATTTCCCTGGGCAAGCAGTTCTGGACACGCACCGACTTCGCTCTCTCGAACTTGCTCAACAATCACACGACGGTCGGATTGGCCGATCCGGTGGGTGGCGCGCCGGCGGGCACCGGTGGCGTCGATATGCATACCTTCTCAAAGGTGGCCGCGTCCTTCGACGCGGCAGGCGATTTCTTCGCCAATCGTACAGAGATCCTGAAACAGTGGCTGGAGAGTCTGGGGGACGAGCAGGCTGCCTGGAAGGGAAAGGCAGCCAGCGTCTTTTGGAATCTGCTGGACGATCTGCACAGTAAGTACGAGAATTTCACTGCGCAGTTGCGGCCGCCGGGTTTCCAGCCGCAGAACCACTCGCTTGCGAACCCGGGCTATCAGACCACAACGCTGCACGGTGACTCGCTTATCGGGGCGGAGCTTTCCCTACACAATGCGATTCAGAAACTGTACGACCAGTACAATAAATTCTTCTGGCAGCAGGCCCAGCCGATCTCCTACACGATGGCGGACGGCTCGTCCGCGTCACAGAATCTTCCCGCGGACCCGCGGGACATCATGAATCAGCTGATGGCGGACATCGCCAACTGGATCACGGGCCACAACTGGAACCACGTCACCTACACGTCGAGCGGCCAGGGCGGATACAACGGTCACGGGACCGCGCCCACGTGGGGCACGTCGGACGGTTTCTCCTCCAGCCCGTCGTGGGGCAATCTGCAGGACACCTCGACCTGGTCGGCCATCGCGAATGAGGCGGTACGCCGGTGGACGACCAACGTGCAGACCAATCTTGACACCCCAGCAGTGCCGGTGGTGACCGAACTCCAGCAGAACTGGACCCGGGTCCTCGACCCCAACTGGAACACCCGCTTCGCGTTCGAGGACAGGGCCACCGGCGGTGGCCAGTCGGTCACCGGCTTGCCGGACGTAACGAGCCTGGGCCCGAACGGCCTGCCCACGGGCACCAACCCCGGC
>NZ_JBICXE010000135.1:0-2961 GCF_043200155.1 Streptomyces sp. NPDC048473 | reverse complement strand
GGCGGTCTGCCGCTCACGAGTGGCGGCCCCGCCCTGAACCCTGACGGCGGCACCACCGGCTTGGGCCCGAACGGCCTGCCCAGCACCATGTTCCCGGACGGTTCGACCTCGGGGGCGGCTGACAGCGGTCTGCCCACGGGCACCAACCCCGGCGGTCTGCCGCTCACGAGTGGCGGCCCCGCCCTGAACCCTGACGGCGGCACCACCGGCTTGGGCCCGAACGGCCTGCCCAGCACCATGTTCCCGAACGGCTCGACCTCGGGGCTGACCACCAGCGGCCTGCCCACGGGCACCAAACCCGACGGCAGCGTCACCAACCCCGACGGCAGCATCACCACCCCCGACAGCGACGACGGCAGCGTCACGACGCAGTTCCCTGACGGCAGCAGCACGACGGTGAGCCCGGACGGGACGGTGACATCCATGTCGCCGCAGGGTCTGACCGATGTCAGTCAGCTGGGTCCGGGGGATGTGGTGACGAATCCGGACGGCAGCACGATGGGCATCGGCCCCAATGGCGGAGTGACGAGCCAGATGCCGGACGGGAGTTCGGTCACGACGAATCCGGACGGCAGTGTCACGGCTACGACGCCGGACGGGTCACAGACGACGCAGTTCCCCAACGGCTCGACCCAGAGTCTCGACCCCGACGGCAACATCGCGGTGACGAACCCCGACGGCAGCATCACCACCCCCGGCAGCGACGGCGGCGTCACGACGCAGTTCCCTGACGGCAGTAGCACGACGGTGAGCCCGGACGGGACGGTGACATCCATGTCGCCGCAGGGTCTGACCGATGTCAGTCAGCTGGCTCCGGGGGATGTGGTGACGAATCCGTACGGCAGCACGACGGGGATAGGTTCCGACGGCGGTGTGGTCACTCATATGCCGGACGGGAGTTCACTGACCACCAACCCGGACGGCAGCCTCACCACCACGAATGCCGACGGGGGGCAGACGACGCAGTTCCCCAACGGTGTGACACAGAGCGTGGGCGCCGACGGCCAGGTGCACGTCACCAGCCCGGACGGTAGCTTCACCACGCAGAACGCGGACGGCGGCACGACCACAACCTTCCCCAACGGCAGTACGTCAACGGTCAACCCGGACGGGACCGTCACCACCACTACGCCCGACGGGCAGACAATCGGCAGCCAACTCGACCCGGGTGAGAGTCTGGTGAACCCGGACGGGAGCACCACGACTCTCGGATCCGACGGCGGCATCACGACCACGATGCCCGACGGCAGTTCGTTCACCCTGCACCCGGACGGCTCCGTCAGCACAACGAACCCGACCGGCGGCAATGACCTCAGTAATCCGTCGCACACCCCCACCTCGTCGAACGGTCTCCCCAGCCCCGACCTGAACCACGCGCTGGCCACGCAGAGCCCTGACGGCAGCCTGACCACTCACTTCCCGAGCGGCGCCACCGCGACCACCGGTCCCGACGGTCTGACCACCACCACCTTCCCGGACGGCAGCAGCTCGGTCTCCGGCCCGAACGGAGAATTCCAGGCGCTGCCGAGTCCGGGCACAGCCACCGCGGGTGCGGTCGGCGGCGCGGCCGGCGCCGGTGCGGGCGGCCTGGGTACGGGACTCGGGGCAGGCACGGGCGCCGGTGCGGATTCCGGACTCATGGGAATGATGTCGCCCATGATGATGATGATGGGCATGGCGCGCATGGGTCAGCAGGGAGGCCAGCAGAAGGGCGACCAGGAACGAGTACGAGAGGTCTACGAGGACGGCGACTCCGACGGCGCCTTTCTGCAACGCCCCCAGACCCCGCAGGGGTCCGCCACCCCCGCGGAAGATACGTACGAGGAGGAGGAAGAGGACTCGGAGAGCCTGCTGAGCCGGTCTCGGACGGAGTCGGGCCACGATGGCCGTGGCGGCGGACCTGCCCGGCCGGCGACGCAGACTTCGTGGGCGGACGGCGACGGCGATGTCTGGGGCACGGAGGAGGGCGGACTGCCCGCTTCTATCGGACGTTGAACGTGCTCTCGTAGAGTGCATCCTGTTTAATGATCAACAATCTGCATCCGCGCGACCGATGAGAGGGGCGAGGGCACCGTGGACGAATCCCTGCAACATCAGCTTGAGCAGGCCATGTCCGAATTTACGAAACAGCACGAGTCGCTGATGAAGGCCAGGGACGAGGTGATGTCTCTCTCGGTGACCGTCAGGTCGAAGGACCGGGCGGTGGAGGTGACCGTCGGATCCCAGGGAGAGGCCAGCGGCTTGAGGTTTCTCAACAACAAGTACAAGGAGATGTCGGGTCAGGCTCTCGCGACGAGCATCCTAGAGGCGATGGCGAAAGCCCGTCAGGAGATCGCCGATCAGGTGGCGGCCCGGTTCGAGTCCGTCTCGGGAGGGGGACTGGGGATCGCGGGCAAGGGGATGGAAGGATTCGACCTCGACCGCCTTCTCGAACCAATGGGCGCGGAGGGGCTGTTGGCGCAGCAGCCGAACCCTGCTGAGAACCGTCAATCTCCGACGCGCAAGGGCGGGGGCGGCAGGCATGCCTGAGGGCAACAACATGTTCATCGCGGAGCCGCCCAAGGTCCAGGCCGGCGGTGGCCAGACCGATGAGGTCAGCCGGCTGATCAAGAAGGCCGCGGACGCGTTCACGAGCGCGACGGCGTTCGACCCGCAGAATCCGCCGTGGGGAGACGACCAGATCGGGGGCGGATTCGCCGCGAATTATCTGGAGCCGCACGCCAAACTTCGCGATGCGATCGCCTCATTCGCAGGTGCGGTCGCAGGTGCGGCCCAGCGCACTATGGATTCGGGCACGGATTTCCAGCGGACGCAGGACGGTGCACTGGAGCAGATCCACCAAAATGGTGGAGGCCGGCGCTAGCCATGGCCGTCAATCCGTTTCTCGACGGTGTCGTTGTTTTTCTGACCGGCATGCATGTTCCGCGTGGTAGTTCGGTGCGTATGCGCGCGGAAGTCGAG
>NZ_JBICXE010000134.1:0-4461 GCF_043200155.1 Streptomyces sp. NPDC048473 | reverse complement strand
ATCGGCATCCCCCTGGCCTTCGACGTCGCCGGCGAGGACGAAGAAGACGTAGCCTCCCGCACCCGCAGAGCCCTGCGCGACCGCATCAACGAAACATCGCTGCTGGACCGCTGCGTGGACGACATCAAACGCCTCCTGCTGCACGACGACGCAGGCTCCGCGGTTGGCGGCGACCAGGATGTCGTCACGCTCCAGAGCGACGGAGACCGCAAGGTTCCAGCGGGCCGCAACTACGGCGACAGGGACAGCGGCCAGGACGAGGCGATGCTCTGGTGACCGTGATCGTCCTCACCAACTGCCCTGCCGGCCTGAGAGGCTTCCTCACTCGCTGGCTGCTCGAGATCTCCGCGGGCGTCTTCATCGGCAACCCGTCGGCGAGAATCCGCGACGTGCTGTGGGACGAGGTTAAGCAGTACGCGGGCCAGGGCCGGGCCTTGCTCGCCCATACGACGAACAACGAGCAGGGCTTCACCTTCCGGACCCATGACCACAGCTGGCACCCGGTCGACCACGAGGGACTGACGCTGATCCGCCGCCCGAACGCTGGGGCAGCACCGCGGAGAGACGGCGAAGGCCCGAAGACGGGCTGGAGCAAAGCCTCCAAGCGGCGCCGCTTCGGAAGGACATGAACGCCGGGAATGAGCAGTTTGGTTGATTTGCCGGAATCTATGAAAGTGCTTCAGAATGGCCCGCACCCGCGCTAAAACCGCAGGTCGCGGAGTCTGCTCCCCGCACCCGCGGGGATGGCCCCGGTCCGAAAGAAGCCCCGCCCGGTGATCCGGGCTGCTCCCCGCACCCGCGGGGATGGCCCCCGGTACGGACGGGGCCGGGCTTGCGGGGCGGGCTGCTCCCCGCACCCGCGGGGATGGCCCCGGGTTCGACACCGTCGTGATCCGCCGCAACGGCTGCTCCCCGCACCCGCGGGGATGGCCCCGCGGCGGCGGCCGAGCTGCTGAGGCTCGGGCACTGCTCCCCGCACCCGCGGGGATGGCCCCCCAGCCGGTTGCCCATGCGGTTGCTCAACAGGCTGCTCCCCGCACCCGCGGGGATGGCCCCACCGAGCTGGAGGGGAGGGCGGCCACCGTCATCTGCTCCCCGCACCCGCGGGGATGGCCCCACCGAGCTGGAGGGGAGGGCGGCCACCGTCATCTGCTCCCCGCACCCGCGGGGATGGCCCCCCGCCGGTCCAGCCGGAGTTCACGACGACGGGCTGCTCCCCGCACCCGCGGGGATGGCCCCAGTTGGGGTGTCTCAGTCGGCAAGGGCCTGCGCTGCTCCCCGCACCCGCGGGGATGGCCCCGCACCCGACTTCGCGGAGGAGCGCATCGCCCGCTGCTCCCCGCACCCGCGGGGATGGCCCCGACCGGCAGTTGGAGGCCGGCGCGGCGTTCACCTGCTCCCCGCACCCGCGGGGATGGCCCCGGCCAGCACTGCCTCGCCGAGACGATGCGTCACTGCTCCCCGCACCCGCGGGGATGGCCCCCTCGTCGTCACCGAGACCCCCGACAACTGACACTGCTCCCCGCACCCGCGGGGATGGCCCTGCTGCGACGAGCCGAGCAAGGTGGAGGCTCGGCTGCTCCCCGCACCCGCGGGGATGGCCCGGAGCGGGGCTCCGCCCCACACCCCGACCACCCCTGCTCCCCGCACCCGCGGGGATGGCCCCGGTAAGGACGGCGCCGACGGGCAGACCTGTCCCTGCTCCCCGCACCCGCGGGGATGGCCCCCTGCGACAGCAAAACGGAGAGACGTCTGTGGACTGCTCCCCGCACCCGCGGGGATGGCCCCTCCGTGCCGTACAACGACCGCCAGGCCGTCGCCTGCTCCCCGCACCCGCGGGGATGGCCCCTTCAAGCAGTACGAACGCAAGCTGGAGGCGAACTGCTCCCCGCACCCGCGGGGATGGCCCCGGTGTATCCGTACTCGCGGTCTGCGAGCGGGACTGCTCCCCGCACCCGCGGGGATGGCCCCAGGCGCCCGTGGGCCAGGAGGAGGGAGGACAGCTGCTCCCCGCACCCGCGGGGATGGCCCCGACCGGCGCGGCCCGGCGGCGGTGACGGGGCACTGCTCCCCGCACCCGCGGGGATGGCCCCCAGGCCGTCCGCGACGCCGCCGACGCCATGGTCTGCTCCCCGCACCCGCGGGGATGGCCCCATGAACCAGTGGAAGAACGTAATTGGGACCACCTGCTCCCCGCACCCGCGGGGATGGCCCCACGGCTCCGTGCCAGTCCCGCATTCGTGCAGGCTGCTCCCCGCACCCGCGGGGATGGCCCCCGAGGCGAGCATCCGGACCATCTCGTCCAGGACTGCTCCCCGCACCCGCGGGGATGGCCCTACGCGTACGGCCGGGGCGGGACGGTGCGGCGGCTGCTCCCCGCACCCGCGGGGATGGCCCCACGGCCGTAGCTCATGCATTACCGGCCTACTACTGCTCCCCGCACCCGCGGGGATGGCCCCAGGCGGCCGTGCGCGAGGAGGAGGGCGGCCACCTGCTCCCCGCACCCGCGGGGATGGCCCCAGGGCCTTGAGGAGGGTCAGGCGTCGGCGGTGCTGCTCCCCGCACCCGCGGGGATGGCCCCGGACAGTGCGCAACAGGACAACTCGTTCACGACTGCTCCCCGCACCCGCGGGGATGGCCCCTGTCCATCGAGGAACGCCTCACTCTCGTCAACCTGCTCCCCGCACCCGCGGGGATGGCCCGGTTCGAGCAGTTCGGCCGGATCACCAACGAGGCTGCTCCCCGCACCCGCGGGGATGGCCCCACCAAGGGCCGCAAGGACTGGCAAGGCAAGGTCTGCTCCCCGCACCCGCGGGGATGGCCCCAGCACCGAGGAGAACGCCCCGCTGATCGCGGCCTGCTCCCCGCACCCGCGGGGATGGCCCCAGCACCGAGGAGAACGCCCCGCTGATCGCGGCCTGCTCCCCGCACCCGCGGGGATGGCCCCCGCGTCAGCGGGCCGTACAGGGCGCCCAAGGCCTGCTCCCCGCACCCGCGGGGATGGCCCCTTCTCCGTTCGCGTACCAGGTGGCGGAGGAAGAGGCCCGGACCGTCACTACTGCTCCCCGCACCCGCGGGGATGGCCCCGCCGGTCGCCCACGCCTCGGCCAGGGCATCGCCTGCTCCCCGCACCCGCGGGGATGGCCCCCGCGCGGCAGGCAGACCCTCCGCACGCGGAGACTGCTCCCCGCACCCGCGGGGATGGCCCCATGGCCCGCTGTCCCGCCTCGCCCCAGTCGCCCTGCTCCCCGCACCCGCGGGGATGGCCCCGAAGCGAGCCGCCCCGGTGGTTGGACACCGGACTGCTCCCCGCACCCGCGGGGATGGCCCCGACCGACCACTGCACAAGCCACGAATCCCCACCTGCTCCCCGCACCCGCGGGGATGGCCCCTCTGCGTCAACGTGTCAGACTGATACATGTCACTGCTCCCCGCACCCGCGGGGATGGCCCCTCGGCCAGGGCCAGCCGCAACCGCGGGTCGGGCTGCTCCCCGCACCCGCGGGGATGGCCCCCGCCGCCACGTCCGGCACGTGCACCCCCACAACTGCTCCCCGCACCCGCGGGGATGGCCCCCGCTCCTGCATGGAGTAGACGATCCGGCGGGTCTGCTTTTTGCACCCGCGGGGATGGCCCCGCCCAGGCCAACAAGCCGTCCGGGCAGGGCAACTGCTCCCCGCACCCGCGGGGATGGCCCCCGCCACACCATCGGGTGGGATCAGGCCGGAATCTGCTCCCCGCACCCGCGGGGATGGCCCCTCGGCCAGGGCCAGCCGCAACCGCGGGTCGGGCTGCTCCCCGCACCCGCGGGGATGGCCCCGTAGCCGCTGGTGATGTACGACTGGGCATTCACTGCTCCCCGCACCCGCGGGGATGGCCCCAGCAGGGTCATCGGACGCTTCGTAACGGACGGCTGCTCCCCGCACCCGCGGGGATGGCCCGTCACACGGTCACCGCCCGGCCACGGCCGGGGGCTGCTCCCCGCACCCGCGGGGATGGCCCCATGGCGGCCGCCGCCGGATCCGCGCCGGGCTCCTGCTCCCCGCACCCGCGGGGATGGCCCCCGCCGGTAGGAGGTGGCCTCGATCCGTGAGGCCTGCTCCCCGCACCCGCGGGGATGGCCCCGTGGTCAGCTGCCACGGTGCCGACTGGCCTTCCTGCTCCCCGCACCCGCGGGGATGGCCCCATCCTCATCCGTCCCGGCGGCAAGATCGCCCTCTGCTCCCCGCACCCGCGGGGATGGCCCCGACTACGAGCTCCTGCGGCTGGTGACCACCGGCTGCTCCCCGCATCCGCAGGGATGGCCCCTCACCAGTCGCGCTCACCCGAACGCACCGGATCTGCTCCCCGCACCCGCGGGGATGGCCCCCCCATTACCGTCTTCGTTGGCTCCGCAATGGGGCTCCCGGCCTCCGGGCCCGGCATGACTTCCCCCCCCTTGTTAACCATGACAATGCCGTTG
>NZ_JBICXE010000133.1:0-2716 GCF_043200155.1 Streptomyces sp. NPDC048473 | reverse complement strand
TCAACGGCTCGTTTGAGAGACACCCAAGTAGCACGGGGCCCGAGAAATCCCGTGTGAATCTGGCGGGACCACCCGCTAAGCCTAAATATTCCCTGGTGACCGATAGCGGATAGTACCGTGAGGGAATGGTGAAAAGTACCGCGGGAGCGGAGTGAAATAGTACCTGAAACCGTGTGCCTACAAGCCGTGGGAGCGTCGCTGTATGTGCTTGCACATGCAGTCGTGACTGCGTGCCTTTTGAAGAATGAGCCTGCGAGTTTGCGGTGTGTTGCGAGGTTAACCCGTGTGGGGAAGCCGTAGCGAAAGCGAGTCCGAATAGGGCGTTTCAGTAGCACGCTCAAGACCCGAAGCGGAGTGATCTAGCCATGGGCAGGTTGAAGCGGAGGTAAGACTTCGTGGAGGACCGAACCCACCAGGGTTGAAAACCTGGGGGATGACCTGTGGTTAGGGGTGAAAGGCCAATCAAACTCCGTGATAGCTGGTTCTCCCCGAAATGCATTTAGGTGCAGCGTCGTGTGTTTCTTGCCGGAGGTAGAGCACTGGATAGGCGATGGGCCCTACCGGGTTACTGACCTTAGCCAAACTCCGAATGCCGGTAAGTGAGAGCACGGCAGTGAGACTGTGGGGGATAAGCTCCATGGTCGAGAGGGAAACAGCCCAGAGCATCGACTAAGGCCCCTAAGCGTACGCTAAGTGGGAAAGGATGTGGAGTCGCAGAGACAACCAGGAGGTTGGCTTAGAAGCAGCCACCCTTGAAAGAGTGCGTAATAGCTCACTGGTCAAGTGATTCCGCGCCGACAATGTAGCGGGGCTCAAGCGTACCGCCGAAGTCGTGTCATTCATACACATAGGGCCAACGCCTGTATGGATGGGTAGGGGAGCGTCGTGTGCCGGGTGAAGCAGCCGCGGAAGCGAGTTGTGGACGGTTCACGAGTGAGAATGCAGGCATGAGTAGCGATACACACGTGAGAAACGTGTGCGCCGATTGACTAAGGGTTCCTGGGTCAAGCTGATCTGCCCAGGGTAAGTCGGGACCTAAGGCGAGGCCGACAGGCGTAGTCGATGGACAACCGGTTGATATTCCGGTACCCGCTTTGAAACGCCCAATACTGAATCAGGCGATGCTAAGTCCGTGAAGCCGGCCCGATCTCTTCGGAGTTGAGGGTAGTGGTGGAGCCGACGAACCAGACTTGTACTAGGTAAGCGATGGGGTGACGCAGGAAGGTAGTCCAGCCCGGGCGGTGGTAGTCCCGGGGTAAGGGTGTAGGGCGTGTGGTAGGCAAATCCGTCACACATTGAGCCTGAGACCTGATGCCGAGCCGATTGTGGTGAAGTGGATGATCCTATGCTGTCGAGAAAAGCCTCTAGCGAGTTTCATGGCGGCCCGTACCCTAAACCGACTCAGGTGGTCAGGTAGAGAATACCGAGGCGTTCGGGTGAACTATGGTTAAGGAACTCGGCAAAATGCCCCCGTAACTTCGGGAGAAGGGGGGCCATCACCGGTGATTGGATTTACTCCATGAGCTGGGGGTGGCCGCAGAGACCAGCGAGAAGCGACTGTTTACTAAAAACACAGGTCCGTGCGAAGCCGTAAGGCGATGTATACGGACTGACGCCTGCCCGGTGCTGGAACGTTAAGGGGACCGGTTAGCTGACTTTCGGGTCGGCGAAGCTGAGAACTTAAGCGCCAGTAAACGGCGGTGGTAACTATAACCATCCTAAGGTAGCGAAATTCCTTGTCGGGTAAGTTCCGACCTGCACGAATGGCGTAACGACTTCTCGACTGTCTCAACCATAGGCCCGGTGAAATTGCACTACGAGTAAAGATGCTCGTTTCGCGCAGCAGGACGGAAAGACCCCGGGACCTTTACTATAGTTTGATATTGGTGTTCGGTTCGGCTTGTGTAGGATAGGTGGGAGACTTTGAAGCGGCCACGCCAGTGGTTGTGGAGTCGTCGTTGAAATACCACTCTGGTCGTGCTGGATGTCTAACCTGGGTCCGTGATCCGGATCAGGGACAGTGTCTGATGGGTAGTTTAACTGGGGCGGTTGCCTCCTAAAGAGTAACGGAGGCGCCCAAAGGTTCCCTCAGCCTGGTTGGCAATCAGGTGTTGAGTGTAAGTGCACAAGGGAGCTTGACTGTGAGACCGACGGGTCGAGCAGGGACGAAAGTCGGGACTAGTGATCCGGCAGTGGCTTGTGGAAGCGCTGTCGCTCAACGGATAAAAGGTACCCCGGGGATAACAGGCTGATCTTCCCCAAGAGTCCATATCGACGGGATGGTTTGGCACCTCGATGTCGGCTCGTCGCATCCTGGGGCTGGAGTCGGTCCCAAGGGTTGGGCTGTTCGCCCATTAAAGCGGTACGCGAGCTGGGTTTAGAACGTCGTGAGACAGTTCGGTCCCTATCCGCTGCGCGCGTAGGAATATTGAGAAGGGCTGTCCCTAGTACGAGAGGACCGGGACGGACGAACCTCTGGTGTGCCAGTTGTCCTGCCAAGGGCATGGCTGGTTGGCTACGTTCGGAAAGGATAACCGCTGAAAGCATCTAAGCGGGAAGCCTGCTTCGAGATGAGTATTCCCACCCCCTTTGAGGGGTTAAGGCTCCCAGTAGACGACTGGGTTGATAGGCCAGATGTGGAAGCCCGGTAACGGGTGGAGCTGACTGGTACTAATAGGCCGAGGGCTTGTCCTCAGTTGCTCGCGTCCACTGTGTT
>NZ_JBICXE010000132.1:0-4886 GCF_043200155.1 Streptomyces sp. NPDC048473 | reverse complement strand
TTCTGGTGATCAAGATGGCAAGAGCCGTGTAACGGGAGACTGTTACGCACGGTTCTGTGGGAGCCCGGGGGTGAAATTCCCCCGGGCGACCCAACATCTAATGCCGGTATGGACGTGACCGACTTCCCCGACGACCTGGTGCAGGCACAGCGCGCCTGGGACGCCACCTACGACGCGCTCGCCGCCCGCCGCCCCTGCGACACCACCGCCCTGCGCCGCCGCCTGCTGCGCCTGTCCGTACGGCTGTGGTGGCACCCCTACTGGGAGACCGCTCCCTCGGTGCCGGCGGCGCGTTCCGAGCTGCGGGAGCTGGCCCGCGCCCGGGGAGCCGTCCAGGCCGCGTGACCGGGCGCCTCGGTCGACCAGGAGCACGAGGTTGCGCCAAGGGTTGCGCCTATCTGTTGCGCCAGAGGTTGTGACTGGGGTTGCGCCTACTGTTGCGCGGGCCGGAGAGCCGTCCCTGTGTCGGCGCAGGTCACCACGCGGTTTCGCCGTGGTCGGACCGCTGACATCCCCGTTGCGGCCGCTTTGCCCATGTCCCCTGGCTGGCGTGAAGGAGTAAGGGACGGGCGGGATGGGCGGCACGGACGCGCCGGGGACCGGGGCGCGCTCAGCCGGTTGCGCGTCGGCCGGGGCCGCCGCGCCGTGCCGCCGTCAGCCTGGCGGCGGGAGCCGGGACGGAAGTCGCCGGCACCCGTTGCTGTCCTTCCGGTGCCGAGCCCCACCAAGGGGTGGGGCGGGAGACTCTCGCCGGATGGGGGTACCGCTGTGATCGTCCGACTCCTGGGTGGTCCGCTCGCCGGACGTGAGCTGGA
Source organism: Streptomyces sp. NPDC048473 (assembly GCF_043200155.1). Lineage (NCBI taxonomy): Bacteria > Bacillati > Actinomycetota > Actinomycetes > Kitasatosporales > Streptomycetaceae > Streptomyces > Streptomyces sp. NPDC048473. Next base: position 4,071 of record NZ_JBICXE010000132.1, on the reverse strand, counting down.
GACCGCCCCCGGCCCGTGGGCCGGAGACTGGCTCACGGCCGGTGACGCCGACTGGGGTCTGTACGTTCTCGCGCACCGCGACCCGGCGACCGGCATCGTCCTGGCGGAGATCCGGGCAACCGCCCCACGCAGCCAGTAGCACCCCGGGGTGCCGCAAGATGTGTCCTCTGAGGTGGCCAATCGTTGAGCAGCGAATGGAGCTCAGTGAGGAGCAGGTGGCCACCTTGCAGGACCTTCTCCGCGAGGGTCGTGATCTGCACATGGACAGTGACCCGTGTGATCAGATTCGCTGGCGTTCCGCCGCGCTCGTCTACCTCCGGGGGACGGTACCGCCCGAACATCACATGTGGCGGCTGAGCAACGACTGGAACCGCTTCATGGTGCCGCTTGAGTTCACCATCCACAGACCGAAGATCTTCGGCGAGTACTGGGGTCCCATCCTGGGAGCGATCGAGGGCCTTCTGGCGCTGCATGGGTCCTCTCTGACTGACAACACGCGAAGGGACCAGCGCAAGGCTCTTACGGCTGGCCCCTCGACATCTAGCGCTACGCCCAGTCGACGCCCAGCTCGGTCAGCGCGTTCAGCTGTTCCTGGGTGAGCTTGTCGCGCCTCGATTTGGTGTTCGAGACCCAGACGCCCAGTTTCACGGTCACCGGCTCCGCCTCGCCGTCGACCGCGATCGGTTCACCGTGCCCACGCGGCACCGACCGGCCCGCGCCTTCCCGTTCCACCCACTGCGCGAAGGCTGCCAGGCCGCGCTGGAACGCCTGCTGCGCCTTGCTCGGGCCCTTCGTCGTGCGGGTGGCCGCCGGAGCGGGAGAAGGGGCCTCATCGGGCTGCACGCCCAACGCGGACAGCCGCTCCTGCTGCTCGCTCGACAGCTGCGCCCAGGTGCCCGGATTCTTCTGCCGCTGAAGCCACTTGCCCAGGTCGTCCCCCTCGAACAGCACCCCGGGTTCGATGGCCGGCAGGCCGCCGTCGGCGTCGACCAGGTCCGCGAGGACGCGGTAGTGCCGCTGCCAGTCCAGCGGCCACGGGCAGTCCCAGTCCGGGTCGATCGCGGTGAGCTGCGCCGCGCGTTCCGTCGCCCGCTCGGGGTCCTTGCCCAGGCCGTTCTTCTGGCCCTTCCGGCGGAGGTTGGCCATGTGCTGGCCGACGGGCACCATCGCCTCGCCCTCGCCCCACACCGCGTCCTGGCGGGGAGCGAGGTGCCCGGTGGCCCGCCGGTAGGACCGGAGCGCGGCGAGCTTGTTCTCCCAGGCTTCCTCGCCCGGCTCCCACACCGTCCCGGCCTCCGGTGCGTCCAGCAGGGTCTTGCGCCGCTCCTCCAGCTCACCCGCCCGCAGCGCCTTCCGCTGCTGGTGCACCCACCGCCCCAGCGGGAAGTCCTTGGTAACGCCGACCTCGGTCTCCACGTCGTAGGGCACGGCGTAGAGGCCGGTGATCTCGTTCTCCTTCCGCCACCGGAGCAGGGCCTGGTAGCCCTCCAGCCACACCAGCGACTCAGGCCGGTACACCCGCGTCCGCAGGAACGCCGCGATCGTCGCCGCGTCGCGCGGGCTGGAGAAGTGGAGCAGCGCCGCTTCGGCGGCGGCCTGCGTGTCGTCCTGCTCCTGGTCCTCGTTGTCCTCGCCGCCGGCCCCGACGATCTGCCCGTCCTCGTCACGCTTCACGTGCGTGCGTCGTTCGTGCTGGCCCCGCGAGAGCGCGCGGGAGGCGAGCTGCTCAACGAGTCGCTCATCATGACTGCGAAGTCCTTGGAGGACCGCTACAAGGGGGCGGAAGCTGGCGCTGGCGACCATGTCGGTCGGGTCCTCGTTCGGCTCCAGGAAGATCGGCACGATGATGCGCGCGATCTTCGTGGTGCCGTCGCGGTTGAGCCGCAGGGCCCGGCCGATGTTCTGGACGATCTCGACCTGGGAGCCGCGGGTGTCGGCGAAGCAGACGGCCTCGACTCCCCGCTCTCCGGTGATGTCGACGCCTTCTCCGAGGACGCGAACGCTGGCGAGGAAGGCGCGGTGTACCCGGCGGTTGTTGGCGTCGATGCCGTTGGCGAACTGGCGCAGGACCTCGCGCCGCTCGGCTACGAGGTGGTCGCCGCAGAGCCAGGCCGACCAGACCCGGTCCGGCGGGACGTGGCGGCCGGCCTCCAGCTCGTAGAACTCCGCGTCGATCGACGATTTCGGCAGGCTCTCCGCCTTCGCCAGGTCTTCGTCGGAGGCGTCGGTGGCGTACAGCTCCGCGGCCGTCTCCGGCAGCTTCTCCGCGAACGCCGCGGCCTCTTCCACCTTCTGGTGGAACGTCATGACGGTGCGCAGGTTCCACCTCGCCGCGTGCTCCAGGAGCGCGGTCTGTAGGAGCGCGAGGCGCCGGCCCCGCAGCGCCTCCTCCGACAGTCCGAGGACGGGCGAGGGGTCGCGGATCTCCAGGACGTCGATCTCGAAGCCGGCGAGAATTTCGCGCTCGATCGCCTCGCTCAGCCCGAGTTCGGCCAGCCACTTGCCGTAGGTTTCCGAGTCCTGTCCCATCGAGGCCAGTTCGAGCTCCTGGCCGTCCTTGCCCTTCTGCGGCCGGGGCGAGGCCAGGATGCGAGGGGTCGCGGTGAGGTAGAGCCGGAAGTCCGCCGGGATCCGGGCGTTGTCGTGGATCGCCGCCCACGGCCGCCCAAGGTCACCGGCGGTGCCGTGGGCCTCATCCACGATCGCGAGGTCGAACGGGGCCATCTGTTGCCCGTACAGTCGCTCTCCGCCCGCCAGCGCGGCCTCCAGCGGCCCGCGCACCTTCCGCTGGCCCACGGGTGCGTTGATGTCCTCGCGGTCCACCAGGGAGGCGTACGTGGCGAACACGACGACCGGCCCGTGCCCCGCCCACAGGGCGAGCTGGACCGGGTTGGTGGTGGTGCGCACCCCCAGCTCGTTCAGCACGGCATCGTTCTCCAGGGAGCACACCGCGACCATCGGCGCGGTGTGGCCCACCAGGCGCCACGCCTGGGCAGTCTGCGCGAGCAGGTCCAGGGTCGGTACCGTGACGAGGATCCGGCCGCCCGGGAAGCAGTCCAGCGCGCTCGCGGCGGCCGTGATCGTCTTGCCCGAGCCGGTCGCTGACACGATCGTGCCCCGGGCCCCCTGCGGGGGCACAGATGATCTTGCAGGGAATCCCACCCACTTACGGAAACTCGCTTTTTGGGCTACCTGGTGTTCCCGAAGCTGAATACCCAGCATTTCCACGCTCCTTCTCTGTCTTCTTTTCCACTTGCTTCGGAAATCACTGGGACGGGGTGAAGGGCGGGACGGACACCGTGCCGTCCTCGGCCACGACGATCCGCTCGGCAAGCTGGGCCAGGACCTGAGAGGGGCGCAACCCCGTCCGGCCGGCCACCACCCGGATCAGCCGGCTGGGCGCGACGGACAGCCAGACCTCCGCTCGCAGTTCATCCGCTTCCTCCTCCTGCCGTTCCCCGAAGGCGGCCTGTGCCGCAAGAGCACCAGCAAACCGTTCTTCACGCTCGCGAGCGCACACTGAGCCTTGCGCGTCCTGGTCCGGCTCGTACACGCTCCAACCGGCCGCAGTCATCAAGTCCCTGACGCGCCGCCACTCAGCGTGTTTGGCCAGCCAGATGGCAGCCATCCGCTCCCGGTCCATCTCGAACTCGTAGAAGGACCCGTTTCCCCTCGACTGCTCCGCGGTTTCCCGCTCACGGACAGCGGCCGCCGCGACCTTTTCCGCAACGGCGGCGACATCCAGGCCATTCGCCTGACGTCGGACCTGATCCCGCGCCACGTCCTGAGCACTCCACATGCGTTTTACCTTTTCCGGAAGCGCGGGCACCTGGGCCCGCATCAGGTGGCTAGAGGTGTCCTGCGTTTCCGCCAACAGTACATGTGTATCAAACCTGATGCACCCGCTACACTGAAACCCGACACGAACGAGCGACCCCCTCCCCTCGTAGCCAGCCCAACCCGCGTAGCAGGCTTTAGGTCCTGGAGGCGCAGCCGGAAGGGCTCGGGGTGGGGGAGCGCAGCGGACACGCCCTCAGACGGGTGCGAAGCACCCGTCAACTCTCTTACAAA
>NZ_JBICXE010000131.1:0-5255 GCF_043200155.1 Streptomyces sp. NPDC048473 | reverse complement strand
GTGGCGGGGGCGTTGAGTCTGGACGACGCGGCGCGGGTGGTGGCGTTGCGGAGCCGGGCCATCGTGGCCCTGGCCGGACAGGGCGGCATGGTCTCGCTCCCGCTGTCGGCCGGGGACGCGCGGACCCGGATCGCCCGGTGGGGCGACAGGATCGGCATCGCCGCGATCAACGGGCCCTCCACCACCGTCGTCTCGGGCGATGTGGAAGCGCTGGACGAGCTGCTCGCCGTGTGCGAGGCCGACGAGGTACGGGCGAAGCGCGTCACCGTCGACTACGCCTCCCACGGGATGCATGTCGAAGCCATCCGCGACGACGTGCTGAGCCTGCTGGCCCCCGTCACCCCGCGCACACCCGAAGTGCCCTTCTACTCGACCCTGACCGGCGGTCTGCTTCCCGCCGCCCAGGAGCTGGACGCCGACTACTGGTACCGCAACCTGCGGCACACCGTTCGTTTCGAGGAGGCCGTACGCGCGCTCGCGGACCGTGGCGAGAGCCTCTTCATCGAGTCGAGCCCGCACCCGGTGCTGACCCTGGCCGTCCAGGACACCCTGGACGGCGTCGAGCTGCCCGTGCCGGGTGTCGCCGTCGGCTCGCTCCGGCGCTCCAGGGGCGATCTGCGCCGCTTCCTGCTCTCGCTCGCCGAAGCCCATGTGCGGGGCGCCACCGTCGACTGGCGGGAGGTCTTCGCCGGCGCAGGCATGACAGCCGCATCGATGACGACCTCTCCCGCGGACCTGCCGACGTACGCCTTCCAGCGGCAGCGGTACTGGCTGGAGAGCCCGGCCCCCGGCGGTGACGCGTCGCTCTTCGGCCTGGACAGCGCCGAACACCCGCTGCTGAGCGCCGAGGTGGCGCTGGCCGACGGTGGTGCGGTCGCGCTCACGGGGCGGCTTTCCACGCGTACGCACCCCTGGCTCGTCGACCACGCGGTGCAGGGCACGGTGCTGCTCCCCGGCACCGCCTTCGTCGAACTCGCGCTGCACGCCGGAGCGAGGCAGGGAGTCCCGTACCTGGCGGAACTGACCCTCCAGTCCCCTCTCGTCCTGACCGGTGAGGAGGGCGTCCAGATCCAGGTGGTTCTCGGCGCCGACGAAGGCACCGGACGACGGGCGGTCACCGTGCACTCCCGGCCGCCCGGTCCGGAGCGGGCATGGACCTGCCACGCCTCGGGTGTGCTGGCCGATGCGGAACCGGAAGTGTCCCTCGCCGCGCCCGCGTCCTGGCCCCCGGCGGGTGCACGCCCCGTCGACACGGGCGAACTGTACGGACGCCTGGACGGGCAGGGATACGAGTACGGACCGCTCTTCCAGGGCGTCAGGTCCGTCTGGCGAGACGGCGACGAGCTGTACGCGGAGGTCGGCCTCGCTGAGGAACTCACCACCGATGCCGAGACGTTCGGCGTGCACCCCGCCCTCCTCGACGCAGTGCTGCACCCCTTGGTGGACCGGCCGACCGGCACGGACCCGGAACCGCCCCGGCTGCCGTTCGCCTGGACCGGCGTACATCTCCACGCGACAGGTGCCACGACGCTCCGTGTGCGTCTGTCACCGGCCGGCCGGGACACGGTGGCCCTGGCGGCCTTCGACCCGGCGGGTGCCCCCGTCCTCACCGTCGAATCGCTGGTGCTCCGGCCGGTCGTGGGCGAGCTGCTGAACCGCACGCCCGACAGGGGACTCGATTCCCTCCACGGCCTGGAGTGGACCACCGTCACCGTGCCGCCCAGCCAGGAGTCCGGGGAAGCCGAAGCCGCGCAATGGGTACCCATCGGCGCAGCGATGACGGGTGACGCGACGGGTGACGTGACGGGCGGTGTGACGGACGGCTCGACCGGCGACGCCACCGGCCGTGTTCCCGAGCAGGTGCACTCCGTCGTCGGCCGGGTGCTGAACCTCGTACAGGAGCGGATCACGGCCGAGGACCCCGACGCCCCGCCAGCCGGTCCGCTTGTGCTGGTCACCCGGGGGGCCGTGGCCGCGGCCGGTGGCGAGGACGTCACCGACCTCGCCGCGGCGGCTGCCTGGGGACTGATCCGTACCGCACAGTCCGAGCACCCGGGCCGCTTCGTCCTCCTCGATGTGGGAGACGTGACGGGCAGGGCAGAGAGGACGGACGGGGTCGACGGGCTGGACGAGGCGGTGCGCGCCGCCGTCCGGACAGGTGAGCCCCAACTCGCCCTCCGCGCAGGCACCCTGCTGGCACCCAGGCTGACCCCGGTCACCGGCACTTCCGTGTGGCCGACCGCCCCGGACCGCGACACGGAACCCGCCCCGGGCGGCACCTCGCCCATCGCTGCCGCGGACATGGACGGCACCGTACTGATCACCGGTGCGACCGGCACCCTGGGCCGGCTCTTCGCCAGGCACCTCGTCACAGCTCACGGCATCCGACGGCTCCTTCTCGTCAGCCGACGGGGCCCGGCGGCCGAGGGCGCCGCCGAGCTCGACACCGAACTGACCGCGCTCGGAGCCACGGTGACCACCGCGGCCTGCGACATCGCCGACCGCGACGCGCTGGCCGGGCTGCTCGCCGTCATCCCCCCGCAGCATCCGCTGACCGCCGTCGTCCACACCGCGGGCGTCCTCGACGACGCCACCGTCGAGTCCCTCACACAGGAGAGCCTCGACACCGTTCTGCGCCCCAAGGTCGACGGTGCGTGGAATCTGCACGAGCTGACCCGGGACCCGGACCGCCCGCTCACGGCATTCGTGCTCTTCTCCTCGATCGTCGGCACCCTCGGTAACGCGGGCCAGGCGAACTATGCCGCGGCCAACACCTTCCTGGACGCCCTCGCCCACCACCGGCACGCCCAGGGACTGCCGGGCACCTCGCTGGCCTGGGGCCTGTGGGCGCAGAGCAGCGGTATGACCGGTCACCTGGACCGGGCCGACCTGTCGCGGATGAACCGTTCAGGTGTGGCCGCGCTGCCCTCCGAGCTCGGAGTGGAACTCTTCGACACTGCGTCCCGGCTCGGCACCCCGTTCCTGGCCCCGGCCACGCTCGACCTGCCCGCACTCCGTGCCCAGGCAACCGCCGGCACGCTCCCCTCGGTGTTCCGTGCCCTCGTGCGTCGGCCCGTGCGCCGAGCGGCGAGCACCGGAACGGACGCATCCCTGGCCGAACGGCTCGCCGCACTCCCGGAAGCCGACCGCCACGAGGCACTGCTCGACCTCGTACGCACACAGGTGGCCACCGTGCTCGGGCACGCCACCCACGAGACGCTGGACGCGCAACGCGCCTTCAAGGAACTCGGCTTCGACTCCCTCACTGCTGTGGAACTGCGCAACCGGCTGGGATCCGCCGCCGGAATGCAGCTCCCCACCACCCTCGTGTTCGACCACCCGACCCCCCTCGCCCTGGTCCGTCACCTGGAGGAACAGCTGGGCACCGTCTCGAGCGGCGCCGCCGGGACGGCCCCCGACCGGCAGCGGGGCACCGACGACGAACCGATCGCGATCACCGCCATGAGCTGCCGGTACCCGGGAGGTGTCAGCACCCCCGAGGACCTGTGGCGGCTCGTCGCCGACGGCCGCGAAGCGGGTGGTACGTTCCCCGAGGACCGCGGATGGGACGTGGCGGGACTGTACGACCCGGACCCGCAGAAGCAGGGCAAGGTCTACACGTCCCGCGGCGGATTCCTGTACGACGGGAACCACTTCGATCCCGAGTTCTTCGGGATCAGCCCGCGCGAGGCACTCGCCACCGACCCGCAGCACCGGCTCTTGCTGGAGACGGCCTGGGAGACCTTCGAGCGCGCCGGACTCGCCCCCGAGAGCCTCAGGGGCACCCGCACCGGCGTCTTCACGGGTGTCATGTACAACGACTACGCGTCCAGGCTCCACAGCGCACCCGACGGGTTCGAGGGATTCCTGCTCGCGGGCAACCAGGCGAGCGTCGCTTCCGGACGTGTCTCGTACACGTACGGGCTCGAAGGCCCGGCGGTCACCATCGACACCGCCTGCTCGTCCTCACTCGTGGCACTGCACCTGGCCGCCCAGGCACTCCGCTCCGGCGAGTGCACCATGGCGCTCGCCGGTGGCGTGGCCTTCATGTCCACGCCCACGACCTTCATCGAGTTCAGCCGACAGCGCGGACTGGCCCCCGACGGCCGTTGCAAGCCCTTCTCGGCCGACGCCGACGGCACGGGATGGAGCGAGGGCGTCGGACTGCTGCTTCTGGAGCGACTGTCGGACGCACAGGCGAACGGCCACCGGGTGCTGGCCGTGGTGCGGGGCTCCGCGGTCAACCAGGACGGCGCGTCGAACGGCCTGACAGCACCGAACGGCCCGTCACAGCAGCGGGTGATCCGCCAGGCCCTGGCCAACGCGGGACTCTCCGCCTCGGACGTCGACGCCGTCGAGGCCCACGGCACCGGCACCGCACTCGGTGACCCCATCGAGGCACAGGCACTGCTCAACACCTACGGCCAGGAGCGGGAGCAGCATCAGCCGCTGCACCTCGGCTCGGTCAAGTCGAACATCGGACACACCCAGGCAGCCGCAGGCGTCGCGGGCGTCATCAAGATGGTGATGGCGCTGGGCCACGACGAACTGCCTCGTACGCTGCACGCGGACGAGCCGTCGCCGCATGTGGACTGGGCCTCGGGCGCCGTATCGCTTCTGACGGAGGCGGCACCCTGGCCGCGCGGGGAGCGGACGCGGCGGGCCGGGATCTCGTCGTTCGGTATCAGCGGCACGAATGCCCACGTCATCATCGAGGAGGCCGGGGAGCCGTCCGAGGCGACGGCCCGCGACACCACGACGCCGGCCGTACCTTCCGACGCTCCTGCCGTTACCGCTGGTCCCGCTGGTCCCGCTGGTCCCGCTGGTCCTGCTGGTCCCGCTGGTCCCGAACTGCCGGTCCTTCCGGTGCTGCTCTCCGCGCGGGACGAGGACGCCCTGAAGGCACAGGCACGCAAGCTCGGAGACTTCCTCACGGCACCCGGCCGGGAGCATGCCGAACTGACCGATCTCGCTTGGTCGTTGGCAACGGGGCGTTCGCTGATGGACCACCGCTCGGTCATCCTCGCAACGAGTCGCGACGACCTGATCTCCCAGCTGGCACAGCAGACGGAGCCGGCGGTGCCGGCGGTGCCGACAACGCCGGTGAAGCCGAAGCGGTCGGCGATTCGGGGTGCCGCACGGCAGCCCGGAAAGACTGTTTTCGTGTTTCCGGGGCAGGGGTCGCAGTGGGTGGGTATGGCGGTGGGGTTGTTGGGGGAGTCGGAGGTGTTCGCTGCTGAGGTGGGTCGGTGTGG
>NZ_JBICXE010000130.1:0-5343 GCF_043200155.1 Streptomyces sp. NPDC048473 | reverse complement strand
AAGCACGGCCCCGGCATCTACACAGCCGCTACGCAAGAGCCGATCAACTCCCTTGCGTGACCTGCGAGAACGCTAACTACCCGGCCTTGGGGGAAACGCCCATCTGCCCCAGGCTGATGGTCGCCCGCTCTCCCAGCCAGTTGAAGAAGCGGACGAGTTCGTCGAGACGGGCGCGACAACTGGTGACGTGGAGCGGGTTGCGGAAGGCCCGGGGCAACGGGGCGACCGACTGGTGGCGGGGTGCGAGCATCGCCAGGACCAGTTCCTTGGCCACCAGCCGCCAACGCGATTCCGTGATCAGGGTGAAGTCGAAGCGCCTCACCGAGGGGCTCAGCTGGGTCGGCAAGCCGATGACGTGGGTGAAGTCCCAGATGTCGTCCTCGAACGCGGGGCGAGCGGCGTTGCCCGGAAGGGTCAGCCCGGCTTCACCGCAGACATCGGCGCCCGCAAAGACGGCAGAGCGTCCGTCGAAGGCGGGAGCAAGAGCGGTGGTCATGCGGTCATCTCCTCGGGGCGCAGGGGAAGTTCGTCGTCCCGGTCGATGACGTGGGCGGCGGCCGCGGTGACCACGGCCGGATCGAAGCGGTCCAGGACCTGCTGGATGCGGGCGGCATAGGGGCCGAAGACCGCCATGAAGTGGGCGGCGGGCATCTGCTGCCACTGCCGGGAGAAGAACGCCTTCAGCCGCAGCAGGCTGACCGCATGCCGTGGCGCGAACACCGCCAGGGGACACAACAGGCAGACCCAGGGGCGGGCTGGACAGGGCTTGCCCTTCGGGCCATGCAGTCCGGACAGCTGATCACCGCAGGCAGCGGTGAACACATCCCGCTGTCCGCCCACGAGTTCGGCGATCGCCTCGTCGTCCAGGGCAAGGTCCGCCACCAGCTGCGGATAGCCCTCGGCCAGGGCGGCGGCCTCGTCCTCGGTGATCACCGTCGGCGGATGCGACCGGCGCAGCAGGTCATGCTGGGCGTCTTCGATCACGGCCTCGACCGCACGTTGCTGAGCGGGTGTCGCGGCCGTCAGATAGTGGTCGCCCTCGACGGCGGGGGTGTGGTTCGGATCGATGGTGGCCCGGCCGCTGCCGGTCCATGCGCTCTTGTCCCGCATCGCCTCGTGCGTGGTGCGGATCCGGGACCGGTGGATCTTCAAGGGCTGCCCATCGTCCCCGACCAGCTGGTGGCGCACGACCCACCGCTGAATGGCGACGCGGTCGAACTTCCTCACCCGACGGTCACCGCCGGCCCGGCTCAGCCCCAACCACAGTTTGCGGCCCTCGTCCGGCGGAACGAAGCTCCGCAGCAGCGTGGAGTGGGCCAGCCACTGCTCCAGCAGGCGCACGGCCCTGCGCGGCAGATTCAGGCTCTCGGCCGCGGTGCGGCCCTTGACGTAGGAGAGCAGGATCGTGGAGTCCCCGGCCCAGTCGACGTCCTGCGTGACCAGGTCCTCGATGCCGTCCGGCACGATCCCGGAGTAGATGCCGAACAACAGCCGGTAGGCGATGAGTACTTCCAGGTGCGGGAACAGAGCCTTTGTCGCGTCGTGGAAGCCGCCGCGGCGGTGGACCAACGCGGCCGAGATGCCGACGTTGCGGCCGAACTCGGAGATGCTCACCGGCCCGATGGTGGCCAGCAGCCAGCGAAGATTCTGGGGAGTCCATCCGCCCTCGGCGGGATGCTGTCCGTGAGCGACAGCGGTCAGGGCCTGCCGGTGGGCCGCGTACGACTCCTCGACGAGCCGTCGGCAGAGGTCGCCCAGCCGCTGCCACTCGGTCTCCGAGTAGGGAGGCAGGGCGTGGTGGTTCGGCTGAACGTTGAAGTTCCGTCCGGCCGCGAGCTCGAGCACGCCGTCCGCCAGCGAGCCGCCGGCCTGACCGAACGCCTCGACCATCGCGCGGGTGCACGCCTCCCGGCCGCCCGAGCATCCCATCAAATACTCGGCCAGCCTGCCCCGTCTGAGCTGGTCAAGGCCGCCGGTGAAGCCCTGCTCGGCCAGTGTCCGCACCATGCCCCGGATCGCCTGGGCGTAATGGTTGACCGTGCCCGCGGAATCCGCGGTGCCGTGCGGGTGGATCAGATCCACCAGGCCGGTGGCCAACTGCCTGGCCAGCAACGGGTTCGGCAAGCCGTCCAGCGAGAACGCCGCACGGCTTCCATCGCTGAACACGCATGTGATGCGCAGGGGCTGTTCGATCAGCATGGTCGGCATCAGAGAGCCCCGTCCTCGACGTCGTCGTCGAACTCGGCGGCGGCTTCCCGATCGGCGCCCGCGTCGTCGGTCAGCCCGGCTGCGGCGCCGGCCCCCTCGTATGCCTCCCGGAAGATGCGGGTCGTATCCAGGCGGCGGAGGTATTTTTCCGTGGTCAGGACGGTGGAATGTCCTAGAAGATCACGAAGCACCAGCAGCGGGTCGGCCTTGCTGAGGTAGAAGACCAGAGCGGCGTCGGCATCGGTGTCTCGCACGAGCTTCGCGGCCTGCCGGTAGTGCCCGGTGACCAGGTATTCCAAGGTCCTCATGGAGAAGGTGTGGCGGCATCGGTGGGGCCAGACGTGCGGGAATCGCGGTTCGAAGCGGGCCCGGATCCGGTCGGAGGTCCGCTCGAAAATCGTGGCCCAGGCGGTGAACGGGCCGCCGCCGTTCTTCACCGCCAGCAGGCACGAACCGCCCTCCGGGGCCACCAGACGACGCCGCTCGGCCGGCGTCAGCGATGCCCAGGGCCGCCGGATCCCGTTGATCAGCCCGCCCCGGGCGTCCGGCGCGGTCACCATCAGCGGTTCGCCCCACCGCCGTGGCGGCCGCCAGAGCGAGCCGTCCGTCGTGGCGGCCCGGTCCAGGTCGAGGTAGTCGTGCAGTCCGGCCAGGGCCTCGTAGGAGGTCCACGTGGTGCGGAACTTCTTGCCCTTGGTGATTCCGGCCGGCACCGGGAACGGGACGGGGACCGGGGTCGGCTCCGGTGGCAGGGCGGGGATCTCCCAGGGCAGCAGGTAGGTGAACTCCTGCAGCCGCATCCCGGTGGCCAGCGCGTGATCCCCGACCGCCGCGTTGCGGGTCAGCTCCCGCCCGTGGAAACCGGTGTCCTGTGAGCCGTCCGGCGCGAGCCCGCGCAGCCCCTTGCGGAACAGCTCGGTGAAGTCCGGCTCCAGGTACTTGATCGTCACGTGTGGCTTCGGGGTGCGGCGGACCGCCAGGTTCACCTTCACCTCCCGGCCGGTCCCGGCGAACAGGGCCCGCGCGGCCCGGTAGGTGAACGGCTCGGCCGTCGCGTACTCCTCGTGCATCGCCCACCGGTAGAACAGCGACAGGATGCTCATGTGCTGGCCCCACGTCGTGGCCGCGAACCGGGCCTTCAACGGGCCCGCCGCCCGATGCTCGGCGTACCGGCTCAACGCGGCCTTCAGCCGTACCCGCGAGTCGAACAGACCCACCCCGTGCTCAGCCAGGAACTCCATCCACTCCTTGACCACCCGCGCGTAGTTCTCCCACGAGCTCGGCGCCGGCGCCCCGCTGGCCGGGAGCTCACGCAACCACCGGTTCACCACCGCCGTCGGACGCGGCGCGGCCGGGCCGTCCTCGAAGCGCAGGTCGTCGTCGATGAGCACGGGCATCCCCTCGGGGATCAGCGGCCGATGCTCGATGTCCCAGGACTGCCAGCCCCGGGACGAGAAGAAGTTCAGGATCATGAGTGGCGACAGTAGAAACACCACACGCCTCAGTGCAAAACCCAAACCTCCAGGCCATCACCCCAGTTGGAGTCAATCGCCACACGGAAACTAAGCGGAGACAATGTGCCGGAACTGGTGCGGTTCGAAGTCGATGCCGGTGCGGCGCCGGAGCCGAATCACCAGGTCGTAGGTGGCGGAGTAGGTGAGCGGACGGCCGTGCGGGCGGCCCCAGAGATTGACGAACACGTAGTCCGAGTCGAGGGCACCGTACTCCCGGTTGAGGTAGTCGGCATACAGCCGCATCAGCTCTGCGCTGGCCGGGACGTCCCGGGAGCGGCCATCCTTGGCCCGGACCCGGTTCGCGTTCGGGCGCGGGATGACGCTCACCTGCCGTTCGGCCAGCGCGATGTCCTCATGCCGCAGGCCCAGGGCCTCGCCGATCCGCAGGCCGGTGTCCAGCAGCAGCGCGAACAGCAGCCGGTCCCGCAAATGCTCACATGCGTCCAGAACGGTCTGGGCGTCCTCGGCGGACAGTACCGACGGCCGCCGGACCGGTTGCCGTAGTCGGATCGTGCGGGCCTTCTGCGGACGGCTCTTGGCGATGTGTTCCAGGAACGGCTTGTACGAACTGCCGCGGCCACGGCGGCCGGCGGGCCGCATCGTCACCATCAGCCCGCCGAGCGGAACCCCGTGACGGGCGTGGAACTCGCAGAACGACGACAGTGCGGCGAGCTTGCGGTTCACGCTGGACTCCGCGCAGTGGTGGTCCACCGAGGGCAGCACCGCGACCTTGCCCTCCCGAGCCAGCGGCGGTAGCCGCAGCCAGGCCACGAACCCGGCGACGTCCTCCAACGCCACCGCCTGCCAGCGCAGCCCGCGCCCGTCAAGGTAGGCGAACCAGTCCTTCAGGTCGTGGGCGTACGCCTTGACTGTGTTCGGCGACTTCTCGACCGCCGGCAGGTAGGACAGGTAGCGCTCGATCGGCGCGACGGGCACGTGGTCGTCCCCGAGCACGGTCCACGACTCGGCGTCCGAGTCCGGCATCAGTACGCGCTGTACGCGCATGGAACCTCCCGCTCATCCGTGGTGGATGAGGGAAGGTAATCCCATCCACGACGAAGCGGGCTGCCCTTCACTCGTACGTGCTGCACGTGATGGACGGGGTCTCAAGGACTCCAGATAACGAAGCCCAACCGGGTCGCCCCGGACTTGTTCCGCACCTTCTTCGTATCGTCTTCGAGCAACGTCCAGACCTCGATCAGGTCCTCCGGCTCCCAGTCCTGCCGCACGCGCACTCCCTCGTCAAAGCCGATACTCGCCACATCATGGCGAGTACAGGTCATACATCGGGGGACTGCGCGGAACCGTCGCCAGACGGTTACGTTCTGCTACTTGTCGGGCAGCGTCAGCTATACGAGAACCGGGCCCCCAAGGGCAAGAGCGACCCCGGCTTCCGCACCAAGCTGCAGATCGCCGCAGAACTGGCCCGCACCGCGAAGGCTGCCGGGGTGGCCTTCCGCGCCGTGGCCGCCGACTGCGCCTTCGGCGACCAGGACGGCTTCCGCAGACAACTCGACTCGGCAGGGCTGCCGTTCGTCATGGCTCTCAAACCGAGCCACGGCACCTGGGCCTACGGCAAGGACGCCTACACTCCCGTCGATGCCGCCCGCACCTTGACCTG
>NZ_JBICXE010000129.1:0-5396 GCF_043200155.1 Streptomyces sp. NPDC048473 | reverse complement strand
GCCTGCGCATGACCAATATTCGACTTCACCGAACCCAACCACAACGGCCTGTCGGGCTGCCGATCCTGGCCGTAGGTGGCGATCAGGGCCTGGGCCTCGATGGGATCACCCAACGACGTCCCCGTCCCATGCGCCTCGACAACATCCACATCGGCAGGGGTCAGCCGCGCGTTCGCCAACGCCTGCCGGATCACCCGCTGCTGCGAGGGACCGTTCGGCGCCGTCAGACCATTCGACGCACCATCCTGATTCACCGCCGAACCCCGAAGCACCGCCAGCACCCGATGACCGTTCGCCCGCGCATCCGACAACTTCTCCAGCAACAGCAACCCGGCACCCTCGGCAAACCCCGTACCGTCCGCACCGTCCGAGAACGCCTTGCACCGCCCGTCCGTGGAAAGTCCCCGCTGCCGTGCGAACTCCGTGAACAGAGCGGGTGTGGCCATCACCGTCGCTCCGCCGGCCAGCGCGAGCGAGCATTCGCCGTTGCGCAGGGCCTGAGCTGCCAGATGCACCGCAACGAGCGACGACGAGCACGCCGTATCGATCGTGACCGCAGGACCCTCGAAACCGAACGTGTACGAGATACGACCCGACGCCACACTCGTGGTGGTGCCCGTGAGCAGGTATCCCTCATGGTCCTCGGAGGGTTCGTCGAGCTGCGAGCCGTAGTTCTGCGAGATGACTCCGACGAAGACGCCGGTGCGGCTGCCCTTGACGTCCTCTGGGCGGATTCGTGCGCGTTCCAGCAGTTCCCAGGAGGTCTCCAGCAGCAACCGCTGCTGCGGGTCGATGGCCTCGGCCTCTCGGGGGCTGATCCCGAAGAAGGCTGCGTCGAACCGGTCTGCGTCGGTGAGGAACCCGCCCGTGGTGCAGTAGGTCGTGCCCACTGTCTCCGGGTCGGGATCGTAGAGCGCGTCGCGGTCCCAGCCACGGTTGTCGGGGAACTCCGCGATGGCATCGTCGCCCCGCTCCAGGAGCGCCCACATCTCTTCCGGTGACGACACACCGCCGGGGAACCGGCAGCTCATGGCTACCACCGCCACCGGCTCCAGGTCCCTGCCCTCGGCCTCCGCCTCCGCCTCGCGCAGCCGCTGACGGGTCTGGTGCAGGTCGGTGGTGACGCGCTTCAGGTATTCGCGAAGCTTCTGCTCGTTGTTGGCCATGACCTGGTCAGCCCCCTCAGGAGATTCCGAGCTCGTTGTCGATGAAGTCGAAGATCTCGTCGTCGCTGGCGGATGTGATCTTTTCGTTGACGGCGTCGTTCTCGGCGTCGTTTCCCGTGCCGTTGCCGAGGGCGTCCCGTGCGTTGCCGAGCTTGACCAGGAAGTCCTGTAGCCGGGCGGTGAGTTCGGTGTACGTGGCGTCGTCCGTGAGGGTTTCGCCGGTCTCGGGGGCCGCGGTGGCGGACCCATCGGTGGCGGTTGGGGACAGTGCCGCCTCAAGCCTGTCGAGTTCGGCGAGGACCGCCGTGACCGTGCCGGTCGCTCCGTCTGCTCCGGGCGGCGGTGCCAGTTGCTCACGCAGCTGGTCGGCGAGTGCGGCTGGTGTCGGGTGGTCGAAGACGAGCGTGGCCGCCAGGGGCAGCCCCGTCGCGGCCTTGAGCCGGTTACGGAGTTCCACGGCCGTCAAGGAGTCGAAGCCGATCTCCTTGAACGCCCGGTCGGCGACCACGCTGCCGGGTGAGGAGTGGCCGAGGACCGCTGCCACATGGGTCCGTACGAGGTCCAGGAGCACCGCCCGCTGCTGGGTCCGGGGCAGCCCGGCCAGCCGTGCGGACCACGGCTGTTCGCCGCCTTCCGGTGCTGTTCGGCGGCCCGCTGCCGCGCGTCGTACCGGTGTGCGGACCAGGGCGCGCACCATGTGCGGGAGGGCCGACGGGTCGGTGGTACGGAGCGCGGCGGTGTCGAGCGGCGCGGTGACCAGGACTGCCTGATGACTGGCGCGGGCTGCGTCGAAGAGCGCGAGTCCCTGCTCGTTGGTGAGCTGTCGGGCCCCGGCGCGCTCCAGCCTGGTGCGAGCGGCCGCGTCCAGGTGCCCGGTCATGGTGCTGGTCTCCTCCCACAGGCCCCAAGCGAGGGATGTAGCCGGAAGTCCGTGTGAGTGCCGGTGCTGGGCGAGTGCGTCGAGGAATGCGTTGGCCGCCGCGTAGTTGGCCTGCCCCGCCGTGCCGAGCGTGCCGGCGAGGGAGGAGAAGAGCACGAAGGCCGACAGGTCGAGATCGCGGGTGAGTTCGTGCAGGTGCCACGCCGCGTCGAGCTTCGGACGGAATACGGTGTCGAGTCGCGCCGTGTCAAGGGCGGGGAGGACCCCGTCGTCGATCACGCCCGCGGCGTGTATGACGGTGGTCAGCGGATGCGCCTCGGGTACGGAGGCGAGCAGTGCCGCGAGCTGGTCCCGTTCGGCGACATCGCAGGCGGCGATCGTCACGGTTTCCGCGCCCAGCGCGGTCAGTTCGTTCGCGAGGTCGTCCGCGCCCTCCGCTTCCCGGCCACGACGGCTGGTGATCAGCAGGTGCCGCGCACCGTGGTGGGTGACCAGATGCCGTGCGAGGAGGCCTCCGAGGGTTCCGGTGCCGCCGGTGATGAAGACGGTGCCTTCGGGGTTGCTCGGTACGGGCAGGGTCAGCACGATCTTGCCGGTGTGCCTGGCCTGGCTGAAGTACCGGAACGCCTCCGGTGCCCGGTGGATGTCCCACGCGGTGACGGGCAGCGGCCGCAGTGCCCCGCTGTTGAAGAGCCGGACGAGCTCGGTGAACATTTCCTGGATGCGGTCGGGTCCCGCGTCCAGCACGTCATACGCCTGGTAGGCGACGTCCCGGTACTCGGCGGCGACTTCCTGGGCGTCGCGGATGTCGGTCTTGCCCATCTCCAGGAAGCGGCCGCCGCGCGGCAGCAGTCGCAGGGAGGCGTCGACGTACTCCCGGGCCAGGGAGTTGAGTACGACGTCAACGCCCTTGCCCCCACTCGTCTGGAGGAACTGCTCCTCGAAGCCCAGTTCCCGCGACGACGCGATGTGGGCGTCGTCGAGGCCGAGGGCCCTGAGCGTGGCCCATTTACCGGGGCTGGCCGTGCCGTACACCTCGACGCCCCAGTGCTCCGCGAGCTGGAGCGCTGCCATGCCGACACCACCGGTCGCGGCATGCAGCAGGAGGGATTCACCGGACCTGATCGCGGCAAGATCGGCGAGGCCGTAGTAGGCGGTCAGGAAGACGACGGGGATTCCGGCGGCCTCGGCGAAGGAGCAGCCGTCGGGGATCGGGGCCAGGAGTCGCTCATCGGCCACGGTGATCGGTCCCATGCCGCCCGACATCAGGCCCATGACCCGGTCTCCCGGGGAGAAGGCGGTCACCCCGGGCCCGGTCTCCAGGACGACCCCGGAGCCTTCGCCCGCTGCGGGGCGTTCGTCGTCCGGCACCATGCCGAGAGCCAGCAGGATGTCCCGGAAGTTGAGTCCGGCCGCGCGCACCGCGATCCGTACGTGTCCGGGCCGCAGCGGCTCCCGGACTTCGGGGCAGGCGTCGAAGGCAAGACCGTCGAGCCCTCCCTTGCCGGTGAGGTTCAGCCTCCAGGTCGGTTCGTCCTCGGGCGGTGCGAGAAGAGCGGAGGTGCCGGCCCGGGCCAGTCGAGCCGCCTGTACGGCCGCGTGGCGCACCGCGAGCTGGGGCTCTCCGCTCCTCAGCGCCGTCAGCAGCGCAGTGGCGGATTCGGCCTGGGCGTCGAGGTCGAGGAGACCGAACCGGCCGGGTTGTTCCGACTGGGCCGAGCGCAGCAGACCCCAGACAGCGGCCGCGTCGGGAGCATCGGTGTGTTCACCACCGTGTACGGCCACGGCTCCCCGGGTCACGACGACCAGTCGCGCACCGGCAAATCGTTCATCGGACAGCCATTCCTGTGCCAGCGCGAGCACCCGGGCCGCCGCATCATGCGCACCGGATACGGGATCGGTCTTGCCAGGCCGAGGCGGGAGGGTGAACAGGACGTCCCCGGGCAGCGGCAGGCCGGAAGCGACGGCTTCGCCGAGTGCGGCCAGGTCGGGGAAGACATGGGGACACACTCCGCGCAGCGCCGTGCTCAGGGCCTCCGCGAGCCTGAACGGATCGTCGCCGAGGAGCGCCACGTCGGGTCCGACCGGGTCGTTCTCGCTCTTGTCGGCACCAGCCGGGGCACGACCGGTCTGTTCGTCCGTTCCCGGGAGGTCGGGGAGGTCGGTCCAGTCGACGTGGAACAGCGCGTCGGTTCCGTTGGGTGACGCCGGAGACGCTGCTGCGGCGCGACGCAGTTCGTCCAGCGGGATCGGTCGCGCGACGAGCGAGCCGACGGTGAGAACGGGGCCGCCCTCGACATCGTCGAGCCGGAGGGAGACCGTGTCGGTACCTGCGGCCTTCACGCTGACCCGCAGCTCGCGTGCTTCGGCGGCATGCAGGCGCACGCGGCTCCAGGAGAACGGCAGCATCACCTGGTCGGACAGGTCGCTCCCGGCCGCGAGTGCCAGCGGATGCAACGCACTGTCGAGGAGCGCCGGGTGGATACCGAAGCCGGTCACCGGGACGTCATCGGGCAGGCGGATCTCCGCGTACGTGTTTCCGTCGAGCCGCCATGCCGCCCGCAGCCCCTGGAAGACCGGCCCGTAGGCGAATCCGATGTCCGCGAGGAGTGCGTAGGCGTCGCCCACGGGGACGGGCTGAGCCCCGGGCGGCGGCCATGCGAGGGCTTGGGCGCCGGTCTGCGCGGGATCGCTCTCCGCGTCCGCGGTTGCCAGTACACCCGACGCATGCCGGGTCCACGGCACATCTGCGTCCTGCCCGTCGTCGGCGGGACGCGAGTGGACTGTGACGGTACGACGGCCGTCGCCGTCGTCGTTCCCTGCCACGACCTGTATCCGGACCTGTTCCCTGCCGGGACCCAGCAACAGCGGTGCCTCGATCGTGAGTTCCTCGACCGTGTCACAACCGACCTGCTCACCGGCGTGCAGCGCCAGTTCCACGAATCCGGCTCCCGGCAGCAGAACCGTCCCTCCGACCTCGTGATCGGCCAGCCAGGGGTGGGCGTCGCAGGACAGGACGCCGGTGAACACCATGCCCCCGCCACCGGCCAGTTCGACTGCCGCGCCCAGCAGTCCGTGGAGCGACGCGGTCAGGCCGGCCGATCCGACGTCGCCCGTTTCTGCCGGGACGTCGAGCCAGTAGCGGTCGCGCTGGAACGCGTACGTGGGCAGCACCACCTTCTTCGCCCGATGCTCCTCGAACAGCAGCGGCCAGTTCACCTCCGCCCCGTTGGCCCATGCGTCGGCCACCGAGGAGAGCAGGCGGTCCCGTCCGCCGTCGTCGCGGCGCAGGGTGCCCAGTGCGGTGCCGGGGGCTCCGGCGTCCTCGATGGTCTCCTGGATGCCGACGG
>NZ_JBICXE010000128.1:0-5605 GCF_043200155.1 Streptomyces sp. NPDC048473 | reverse complement strand
CATCAACATGTACGGCATCACCGAAACCACCGTCCACGTCACCACCACCGAAATCGACGAACACCAACTGGACAGCGGAGCCAGCAGGATCGGAAGGGCGTTGCCGGATCTCCGCCTCCGGATCATGGATCAGCACGGCAATCCCGCGCCGATCGGTGTCATCGGCGAGCTGTACGTGTCGGGGGCGGGGCTCGCGCGCGGGTACGGCGCCCGGCCGGCCCTCACGGCTGAGCGTTTCGTCCCCGATCACCTGGGGCGGACGCCGGGGGCCCGGCTCTACCGCAGCGGGGACCTCGCCCGCTGGACACCCTCCGGCGACCTGGAGTACCTCGGCCGGGCCGACGCACAGGTCAAGATCCGCGGCTACCGCATCGAACTCGGCGAAATCGAGGACCAGTTGGCTCGGGCAGCCGGTCTGCTGGAGGCCGTCGTCCTTCCGTATCAGGAGGCGAACGGCCGGACCGACCTGGTCGCCTATCTCGTGCCGGAACCGGGCGCCGAACCACCCACCACCAGCGAACTCCGCGACGCCCTCGCCGGCCACCTCCCCGACTACATGATCCCGAGGAACTTCGTCCACCTCGACACCCTCCCCCTCACCCCACAGGGAAAGCTCGACCAACGCGCACTGCCCACCCCCACCTCCGAACGTCCTACACTGAAAACAGAGTTCACGCCGCCCCTCCCCGGAACCGAAGAAGCCCTCGCCGCCATCTGGACCGACATCCTCGGCGTCGACCGCATCGGCCGCCACGACAACTTCTTCGACCTCGGCGGCGACTCCATCCGCAGCATCCAAATACTCGGCCGAGCCCGCGACAACGGACTCACCTTCCACCTCCAAGACCTCTTCAACCACCCCACACTCGCCGACCTCGCCACCACCACAACCACAACGCAACCCGCCACCACACCACCCACCACCCAACCCTTCTCCCTCCTCACCCCCCACGACCGCGACCACCTCCCCCACCACCTCGACGACGCCTACCCCATGGCCGAACTCCAAGTCGGCATGGTCTACGAAATGCAACGCGACCCCGACCGCAACCCCTATCTGAATGTGACGTCGCTGCGGCTCCCGGGGCGGTTCGCGCAGGAGGCGTTCCGCGCGGCAGTGTCCACGGTGGTGGAGCGGCATCCTGTGCTGCGTACCTCTTTCGACCTCAGCGGTCTGTCCGTGCCGATGCAATTGGTGCACGCGGAAGTCGAGATGCCCCTCGGTCTGGTGGATCTGCGCGGGCTGAGCGGGGCCCGGCAGCGGAGTGAACTGGCCGACTACGTCCGTGGGGAGCGGATGACGGGGTTCGATCCGGCGGTGGCGCCGTTGTTCCGGATGACGGTCCATGTGCTGTCCGACGACGCCTTCCAGTGGACCGTCACCGACCACCACGCCATCCTCGACGGCTGGAGCCTCGCCTCCACCCTCGCCGAAATCATCGACACCTACCACACCCTCCTCGACGGCAACACCCCCACACTCCCACCCCTCCGCTCCACCTACCGCGACTACATCGCAGCCGAACAAACCGCACTCACCACCCCCGCACACACCACCTACTGGCACAACCTCCTCACCGACCGCCCCGACACCCGACTCCCCCGCCACAGCGGCAACGGCGAGCCCCTGCTCATCGGGGAACGGCTCGACGGCGAGGTGCATGAGCACGACGGCACCGGCGGGTACGGAGCGCTGGTCACCGTGGTGCCGCCGGAGCTCCTGTCAGCGCTGGAGGACAGCGCCGCGCGGATCGGCGTGCCGTTCAAGGCCGTCGTCCTGGCCGCCCACGTGCGGGTTCTGAGCCTGGTCACCGGCAGCACGGATGTCGTCACCGGGCTGTCGTCCAACGGGCGGCTGGAGGAGACCGACGGCACCGAGGTGCGGGGGCTCTTCCTCAATTCGCTGCCCTTCCGGCTGCGGCTGCCCGACGGCAGCTGGGCGGATCTGGCCCGGGCCGTGTTCGATGCCGAACGGGAAATGCTGCCGCACCGCAGGTACCCCATGCCGGCGCTGCAACGCGCGCTGGGCGGCGACCCCCTGTTCGAGACCGGCTTCGTCTACAACCACTTCCGCCACGTGGACGAGCTGGCCGAGGCGGGCCGCGCCTCGGTCTCCGGGCCGCACGACGAGACCGCCGCCGGTGTCGCCCGGACCAGCTTCCCGCTGCATGTGGCCATGAGCCGCGAACCGGGCCTGGCCGGAATGCGGATGGAGCTGGAGTACGACGCGAGGGAGTTCCCCGCGGAGCAGATGCGTCTGATCCGCGACTATCACCTGCGGGCGCTGCGGGCGATCGCCGAGAATCCGGGCGCCGCCCACCGGCCGGCCGTCCTGCTCGGTGAGGCCGAGCGGGCCCTGCTGGAGCGCTGGAACGACAACGCCGCCGCTGTCCCGTCCACTCCCGTCCACGAGCTGGTCGAGGCGCGGGCTGCGGCGGAACCCCACCGCGTCGCCGTGGTCGCCGGGGAGCGGTCCCTGACGTACGGCGAGCTCGATGCGCGTGCCGATCGGCTGGCCCGTCATCTGCGCCGGCTGGGCGTCGGCCCCGAGGTGTTCGTCGGGGTCGGCCTGGACCGTTCGCCCGAACTGGTCGTCGGGCTGCTGGCCGTGCTCAAGGCCGGTGGGGCCTACGTACCGCTTGATGTCTCCTTCCCAGCGGCCCGGCTCGCGCACATGCTCCAGGAGGCGGATGTGCGGGTGGTCCTGGCCGGGGCGAGTACGACGGAGCTGATTCCGCGGGGGCCGTGGGAGACGGTCGACATGGACACCGTCGTTCTGCCCGAGGAGGCGCGGTGCGGCCGGGCCCCGGAGGCCGGCGCCGGGCCGGACAACGCCTGCTACGCCATCTTCACCTCCGGTTCCACGGGGCGGCCGAAGGGTGTGGTGACCCGGCACCGCAACGTGACCGAGCTGCTGCACGGCGGCCCCGCGATGGAGCTGCGGGAGGACGACACCGTTCTCCAGATCGCGACGGTCGCCTTCGATGTCTCCACCTTCGAGATATGGGCGCCGCTGGCGGCGGGGGCCCGGCTCGTGCTCGCTCCGCCGGGACGGTACGCCCCTGCCGATGTGGCGGGCTGGGTGACGGATCACGGCGTGACGGTCCTCCATGCCACGGCCTCGCTGTTCACCCTGCTCGTGGACGAGCAGCCGCAGACGTTCGACGGACTGCGCCGACTGCTCACCGGCAGTGAGACGGTTTCCGCACCGCACGCCGGCCGGATCCTCGCCCGCTGCCCGGAACTTGAGCTGGTCAACTGCTGGGGGCCGACGGAGACCACCACGTTCTCCGTCTGCGGCATCTTCACGGCGGACACGCTCCCGGCCGGCCCGCTGCCGCTCGGCACACCGCTGGCCAACACCGAGGTCCGGGTGCTGGACGAGGCCGGCCGGCCCGTGCCCGTGGGCAGTCCGGGTGAGCTGTACGTGGCCGGGCCGTGCCTCGCACGCGGCTATCTCGGCAGCCCCGCGCTGACCGCCGAGCGCTTCCTGCCGCATCCCTCCTTGCCGGGTGCCCGGCTGTACCGCACGGGTGACCGAGGGCGCTGGTCGGCCGAGGGCCGGGTGGAGTTCCTCGGCCGCGTCGACCACATGGTCAAGATTCGCGGCTACCGGGTGGAGCCCGGCGAGGTGAGCGCGGCAATCGGCGCTCACCCGGGCGTTCGCCAGTGTGTCGTGACAGCGCCGCGGGATGCGTCGGGCCGGGCCGATCTGGTGGCGTACGTGGTGTGCGACGCCCCGGCGCCCCAGGTGTCCGAACTGCGGGCGGCGCTGCGGGAGAGGCTGCCGGAGTACATGCTGCCGAGGGCGTTCGTCTTCCTCGACGCGTTCCCGCTGACGGCCCAGGGCAAGGTGGACCGCGGCAGGCTCCCCGCGCCGTCCGGGGACCGCCCGGAGCTTTCGGCCGAGTATGTGGCGCCGCTGCCCGGGGTGGAGGAACGACTGGCGGTGATCTGGCGTCAGATGCTCGGCGTGGACAGGATCGGCCGGCACGACAACTTCTTCGACCTGGGCGGCGACTCGATCCGCAGCATCCAGGTGATCGGACGGGCCCGGGAGGAGGGTCTGCTGCTCACGCTGCCCGCGCTGTTCCGGTCCCCGACGCTCGCCGGGCTGGGCGCCGAGGTGGCTCCGGTGACGGACGACCTGCTCCCCGCACCGACGGTGGAGCCGTTCACCCTGTTGTCGGCGAAGGACCGGCAGGTGCTGCCGGAGGGGCTGGTGGACGCCTATCCGATGGCGGCCCTCCAGGTCGGCATGGTCTACGAGATGGAGATCGACCCGGACCGCAACCCGTACCACAACGTCAGTACGGTGCGGCTCGGCGAGCGGTTCGAGGAGGACGCCTTCCGGCGGGCCGTCGAGCTGACGGTGGGCCGCCACGATGTGCTGCGTACCTCGTTCGACCTGAGCGGATACAGCGAGCCGTTGCAGCTCGTGCACGAGCGGGCCGAGCCGCCGCTGACCGTCGCCGATCTGCGGGGTCAGGACGACGGTGCACAACGGGCGGCGGTGGCGGAGTGCGTCCGCAGCGAACAGGACGCGGGCTTCTCGGTGGCGGTGGCGCCGTTGTTCCGGATGACGGTCCATGTGCTGTCCGACGACGCCTTCCAGTGGACCGTCACCGACCACCACGCCATCCTCGACGGCTGGAGCCTCGCCTCCACCCTCGCCGAGATCACCGACACCTACCACACCCTCCTCGACGGCAACACCCCCACACTCCCACCCCTCCGCTCCACCTACCGCGACTACATCGCAGCCGAACAAACCGCACTCACCACCCCCGCACACACCACCTACTGGCACAACCTCCTCACCGACCGCCCCGACACCCGACTCCCCCGCCACAGCACCGCTCTTCCCGACGGGTTCGCGGGGCTGCGCAGCGCGGGCGAGGTGCACCGCAACGACGCGGAGCGCCGGCACGGGGAATTGATCACGCCCCTGCCGGTCGGTCTGGGCGATGGTCTCGACCTGTTCGCCAGGCGTTGTGGGGTGCCGCTGAAGTCCGTGCTGCTGGCAGCGCATCTGCGGGTGATGAGCCTCGCCACCGGCAGCCGGGACGTCGTCACGGGACTGTCGTCCAACGGGCGGCTGGAGGAGACCGACGGCACCGAGGTGCGGGGGCTCTTCCTCAACACGCTACCGTTCCGGCTGGAGCTGCCGGACGGCAGTTGGCGGGACCTCGCGCGGGCGGTGTTCGAGGCCGAGCGGGACATGCTGCCCCACCGCAGATACCCGATGTCGGCGATCC
Organism: Streptomyces sp. NPDC048473; assembly: GCF_043200155.1. Lineage (NCBI taxonomy): Bacteria > Bacillati > Actinomycetota > Actinomycetes > Kitasatosporales > Streptomycetaceae > Streptomyces > Streptomyces sp. NPDC048473. Next base: position 347 of record NZ_JBICXE010000128.1, on the reverse strand, counting down.
AGCGCGAGCTGGGCGGGGAACCGCTCTTCGAGACCGGCTTCGTCTACAACCATTTCCGCCAGATCGACGCACTCGCCGGTGGGGCGGACACAGACGACGATCGCGCCCGTGCGACCGGAGGCGGGCGGACCCACTTCCCGTTGCTGGTGGCCGTCAGCCAGGAGCCCGGGCACCAGGGGCTGAGCCTGGAGATGGAGTACGACGGCGGCGAACTGTCCCCCGTCCAGGTGGCGTTGATACGGGACTCGTACATGCGGGTGCTGGAGTCGATGGTCTGCGAACCGGACACCGCGTTCGGGGACGTCGTCCTGCTCGGCGACACCGAGCGGGAGTTGGTGGAGTCGTGG
>NZ_JBICXE010000127.1:0-5683 GCF_043200155.1 Streptomyces sp. NPDC048473 | reverse complement strand
CTCCACCTCGCCACGCATACGCGAGGAACTCCCACGCGGAACATGCATACCCGTCAACATCACAACAACACCGTCAAGAAACGGATTCACAGCCACAGCCCCACACCCACCCCTACCTCAGACCCCGACCCGGACCCCGGTGACCGGAGGGCAACCCCGAACCACGCACCATCCGTCCCGCGACCACCACGGTCACACACACCTCGAACGAAACACGCGGGCCCCAAAGACGCCACCACGAGTGAGGACGTCACGCCGTGACCGACACCGGGAGAACAGAACACCGCACTACCACCACGCACACCCCCAACCAGACCCGCCACGAAACCAACAACCATCCTACTCAACGCAGTTCAGCCCGGATCGCGGGCCATGTCTCCTCCTGCCAGACGAGTCGAGGCAAGAGATGTCGCGATCGATCAGTTGAGAACCTGGACCTCACCGACCGCAGCAGTCCAGGCGGCCTGGCGGGTCTCGGTGAACTCTCCGCCATCACCAAGGGCCGACGCCTTCCACGTCACGGTCCAGGTCGCGGTCGCGGCGCCCTGATAGCACTCCGTCCGGCTCACCAGCCGACGGGGCCCCGCAGGGAATGGGGGCATCTCGGGTCCGGGCCACGAACCGGATCACCTCGCCGCCGTCCGACACATCATCGATGACCAGCGCCGAGAGTCCTGAAAACACCGTTGCCACAAGGGAGTTGACGTCTCGCAAATGACGTCAACGACGCCCGTCACCTGCCGTCACCACCGATTACGGAACAGAGCCAAATTCATGACACTCCCATTTTCTGCGAGCCCTTACCGAAGTCACCAGTCTGCTCGCGCCGGGCGATGCCCGCCGGTAGCGGTCGCCGTCGGGCGGGTGGCTCATGGGGGACGAGCAGTATGAGGAAGGCTGCGGTGGTGACCGCGGCGGCGCCGGTCCACAGGGCGGGGGTGAGGCCGTGCATGAAGTGGGATGCGGTGTCCAGGTTGCCGTGGGCGGTGAAGACCGCGGTGAGGATGGCGATACCGAGGACGCCGCCGAGCTCGCGTACGGCGTTGCTGACGCCGGAGGCCATGCCCTGGTCAGTGTGGGGGACGCTGCTCATGACGAGGTGGGCGAGGGGAGCAAAGTACAGGGACATGCCGATGCCGCACAGGGCCATGGGGGCGATAACGGTGGTGTAGGCGGTGTGGACGCCGAGCGTTGAGGCGAACCAGGCCAGTCCGGTGGCCATGAGGACGAGTCCGGTGGTGACGACGGGTTTGGCGCCGATTTTGGCGGCGGCCAGGCCGCCCAGCGGTGCGGCCAGGATGGGCATTGCGGTCCAGGGCAGGGTGCGCAGGCCTGCGGCGTAGGGTGAGTAGCCCTCGATACCCTGCAAATATTGGGTGAGGAGGAAGATCGACCCGAAGATACCGAGGAAGGTCAGCAGGCTGACGGCGTTGATGGTGGCGAAGGTGCGGCTGCTGAAGAGGCGCAGCGGCGCCATCGGCCAGGGATGTTTCCGTTCGTGCAACAGGAACGCGGTGAGGAGCAGCGCGCCGCCGGACAAGCCGCAGAGCACGTTGAGGCTGGTCCAGCCGTGCTGGTTGCCGTTGACCAGTGCGTAGACGATGCTGAACAGGGCGGCGCTGGCCAGGATCGTGCCGAGGATGTCGAGGCGGTCGTTCGGACCATGGCTCTCCATCAGCCGCAGGCGGACCAGGGGCAGTAGCAGGAGGCCGACTGGGACGTTGACCAGGAAGATCCATTGCCAGGTGCTGTGCTGGATGATGAAGCCGCCGACGACCGGGCCGAGCGCCACGGCCAGGCCGTTGATGCCGCTCCATATGCCCAGGGCCACGGCGCGTCGTTCCGCTGGGACGGCACCTGTGAGCAAGGTCAGTGACAGGGGCAGGAGGGCCGCGGCGCCGGAGCCTTGCAGGGCCCGGGCGGCAATCAGCTCGCCCGAGGTGGAGGCGAGCGCTGCGGCCATGGAGCCGGCGGTGAAGAGGGCGATGCCGCACATGAAGATGCGTCGGCGGCCGAAGCGGTCTCCCAGAGCGGCTCCGGTCAGGAGGAGGACGGCGAAGGTGAGGGTGTAGGCGTTCACCGTCCATTCCAGCGACGGGAGGTCGGCGTGGAAACGGGTGCGGATGGTGGGCAGCGCGGTGATGACCACCAGGTTGTCCAGGCCGGACATGAAAAGGGCCACGCTGGTGAGGACCAGCGCCCATACTGTCTGGGACACGCCGGTAGGTGGCGCCGCCCTTGGCGTTCCTCGTCGTTCGGCCCGGTTCACGCGGCGCGCAAAACGAGTACAGCGTTTTGTCCGCCGAAGCCGAAGGAGTTGCTCACCGCCGCTGCCATCCGGACGGGCCGGGGGACTCCCGCGACGACGTCAAGGTCGATCGCGGGGTCCAGGCGTTCCAGGTTTGCGGTGGGCGGGATCAGTTGGTGCTCCAGCGACAGGAGTGTGGCGATGGCTTCCAGCGCGCCAGCGGCGCCGAGGGTGTGACCGAGCACCCCCTTGTTCGCGGTCACCGGTGGCGGACTGCCGAACACGCGGCGCAGGGCCACATTCTCGGCCAGGTCGTTGTGGGGGGTGGAGGTGCCGTGAGCGTTGACCTGCCCGATGTCGCCTGGTTCCAGTGCGGCGTCGCGCAACGCGGTACGCATCGCCTGCACCGCTCCGTCACCTTCGGGGTGCGGGGCGGTGAAATGGTGGGCGTCCGTGGAGGCGCCGTAGCCGATCAGGTAGCCCCGGATGCGGGCCTGTCGGGCTCGGGCGTCCGTGGCACGCTCAAGGACCAGCACTCCGGCGCCCTCGGACAGGACGAACCCGTCCCGCGCGGCGTCGAACGGGCGGGAGGCCGAGCGCGGGTCGCCGACGCGCTCCGACCGGGCCCGCATCCGCCAGAAGCCCGCCGCGGCGGCGGGTGTACGGCCGGATTCGGTTCCGCCAGTGATCGCGATGTCGCAGGCACCGGAGCGAAGGAGGTCGCGTGCCACGCCGATCGCGGTGGTGCCCGAGGCACAGGCGCTGCTGGTGGTGAAGTTCGGTCCGGTCGCGCGCAGATCCATTGCGATTTCGCCGGCGACCACGTTGGGCGCGCTGCGCGGGATCATGAGCGGGCTGATCTTCTGGAGCCGGCCTTGGCGAATGTGGTCGAAGGTGGCGTCGTAGTGCTGGAGGCTGTTGGACCCTACGCCCAGCACGACCGCGACACGTGCGGCGTCCCAGTCGGTGGGGTCGAGCGCGGCATCGGTCACGGCTTCGCGGGCGGCCACCAGTGCGAGGTGGGTGAAGCGGTCCAGACGCCAGCTCAGGCGGCGGCCCAGCAGAGCGTCCGCGTCGAATTCGGGCACACGACAGGAGAAGTCGACGGCCATGCCTGCCAGGTTCGGGTCTGTGACGGCCAGGGATGTGCCATCGGCCAAGGCCTTCCACAGGGCGTCCGCTCCGGTGCCAGCCGGGCTGACCGCGCCCGCTCCGGTGACGGCCACCTCGGTTGTGTTCACGGTACGATCGGCGCGTTACTCGGCGCCTGCACCGCCCCACCGTTTGAGGGGGCCGTGGCGGCTTCTTCGAGGTACCGGGCTGCCTGCGCCAATGTGCCGACGGTGTCGATGCCCTCGGCGTCGATCCCATAGTCGTCCTGCAGGACCAGGGCAAGCTCGATCATGGACAGTGAGTCCACGCCCAGGTCTGTTAAGGTTGCCTCGGGGTGGACCGACTCCGGGTCCAGGCCCAGATGTGAGATCAACACCTCGGACATCTTCTCGTACATCGCGGTCATCCGCGTCCCTCCGTGTCTCGTGCGGGCGCCTTGCCCGACTCTTGCTGCTGTCCCGAGCAGGCCGGGTTCAGATCTCCGAGGTGTTGATGCTCCACGGCCTGGCGGGCTCGAGTCCCGAGCCGTAGACGGTCGCGGGCGCCGACACTGTGTGCGGGACGCCCAGGTGCGTGCGCAGGGCGTCCGCGTCCGATGCGTCCACCGCGGTGAAAAGGGCCGGGTGGCCGTGCGCGGCCGCTGTGACCAATGCCGCGCGCAGGAGCGCGGCTCCCTCACCGGGAGTGCGGTAGGCGAATTCGGACAGGTGGGCGCTGCGTAGTTCGCCGTCCTCGGCCAGAAGACGCTTGGCCTTGCGGGTGTCCTCCACCAGTCCGCAGGCCGAGGCGTCGGGCGTCACCAGGGAGACCGGCGTCATGTGGGAGCGTTGGGAACAGTCACCAGCCGGTGTGGCGTACCCGCCGGTGGTCCAGCGCCGGAAGCAATCTGCCGTCGCCGTGGCTGTGCTGCGGAAGGCGATGGGGGGAGGACATGTGCGGCGGTGGGGATGCGCAGTACGACGACGTGGCCGATTTCGGTGAAGGCGGGAATGCCGAGCCGGCCGGAGTAGGCCGGGGGCGGACTGGGGTGCCGCCCATCACGACGCTGAACATGGATGTGGCCCGGTCTGCGTTCACTGCCAGGCCGGCGCGCATCAGCCGCAGCAGAGTCAGCCCTCCACGGGCGGACGGAAGGACTTTGAGGTCGCCCAGGTAGCCCGCGATCCCCTCGCGGCCGTCAGGCGATCGCAGTCGCCGCAGGGCCGCGCCAAGTGTGCCGTGCACCTGGCCCTCGCGTTCGGCGACGAATACGGCGCACTCGCCCATCGCGCGGAAGAACCGTGGGTAGTCCGGTGCGTGAGAGATCCGGAATGTGCCATCGGAGCCCAGAGGGTAGGTGAACTGCTCCTCGAAAACCTCGAGCGCGGCGGCCAGTTCAGATGATGGCGGTCCCTGCAGCGTGCGGACAGCGGTCACGCGTATCTCCGGAGACGGAACGGGTGAAGGCGCATGTAACGGCACCGACTCGGCGCCGCCGCTGGCGGGACGCCGTGCTGGCCGACGTGGGCGTTCATACGGCGCGTCGTGGCGGTCCATGGCCGTCATGATCAACGTTCAACCGCCGAGGACATATAGACTCGGTGTAGAGGCGGTTGAAGACGTACGCGCCCAGGTTCAGTCCCTGCTCGATGCGGCGGCGGCCGTTCGGGGCGTCGTAGGAGGGCTCGACGAAGGTGAAGAAGTCTTCAGCGTGCCGTTCGTCGATCTCGGCGTGGAGTGCGTAATGGACGAGGTCGTCCTTGGCCACCCAGCCGCGCTCCACCACAGACCGGCCGATCGAAGCGGAGATCTGGGCGAAGGCGTGCTCGATGACACCCATACAGCTGATCGCTACGGGCAGGTCCTCCAGCGTGCACAACGAGGAGAGGACGCTGTTGAAGGCATGCACAGCCGACGAGACCGTCAGCGCGTCCAGGTGTGCGGGATCGGCGCTGCCGATACTGGCCAGGAATCGGCGGAATGTGGCGTGGTGGAATGCGTGGGGTGCGAAGTCACCGTGCTCCTCCACAATATTGCGCAGGATCCCCACGCGGTCGCCGGGGGCCTCGATCCGCGAGATCAGCGAGGCCATGGGCCGGGCGAAGTAGGTGACGGCGAAACCGAACTGCTCCTGGCTGGCGCGGAAATCCTCCAGCGCCAGGCTGCCGTCCTCCAGTGCCAGCAGGTACGGGTTGTTGATGATGTCCACATGTGTGAGGGCCTGGTCGGCAAGCGCCGTGACGCGGGGCACCCAGGGGCATTGCGTGATTGGGATTGGTCCGGTTCGCCGGTCTCGTGAGTGACGTGGCGTCATGTCCGTTGTGCGGTAAGGGGCCTGGGAGA
>NZ_JBICXE010000126.1:0-5873 GCF_043200155.1 Streptomyces sp. NPDC048473 | reverse complement strand
TGTGTTGGTGCGGAACGCTCATGCGGACTTCGCCTTCCGAGAAGTGCCGAAAATGAGGGAGCGTTCCTGCGGTGGACTGCCATGAGGCGGATGGCTGAAAAAGGGTCCGGCCGTCTGGTGTTCACGACGCGATGGGCAGGCGTCGGAAGCGGACCGGAAGGGGTAAATCGGCGGTGACGTGTGAGCGTCACCGCGGTTGGCAGGGAACCTACGGCGGGTTGCGCCGATTGGTCAAGACCCGAATTCGTCGGAATGCGACGTGTCGGGGTCGGACGCGTCGTCCTGCGCGTCGTCGACCCAGCCCAACGAGACGCTGATCCGCCGGGCCGCGTCCCGTACCTGGCCGCCCAGCTCCTGGTAGCGCCAGGCCGGCAGACCGAGCTTGAGGCCGGTGATGGAGATGGCTCCGGCGCACACCGAACGGTCGTCGAAGACCGGCGCGCCGATGCAGATGATGCCCTCGGCGTCCTCCTCGTCGTCCAGGGCGTACCCGACCCGGGCGATGTCGCGCAGATGCGACAGGAAGGTGGCCGGGTCGGTGATCGTGCGGGACGTGCGCCGGGGCAGCCCGAACCGCTCGACGACCGCGGCGGCCTCGCTCTGCGGCATGGCGGAGAGCAGCGCCTTGCCCAGGCCCGTGCAGTGCGGCAGCTCGCGCTGGCCCATCCGCAGGTCGAGCCGGACGCGCTGGTCGAGCTCGACCTGGTCCACGACGACCGCATGGCCGTCCTCGGGCACGGCGAGCCTGGACGCCATGCCGGTGGTCCGGGTGAGCTCGCGCAGGACGGGGTGGGCGACCCCGCGCAGGGACACCTGGGAGCGGGCCCGGTCACCGAGCCGGGCCAGGCTCATGCCGAGCCGGTAGCGGCGGTTCATGCCCTCGCCGTCGTCCGAGACGAGGCCGTAGGCGCGCAGGGTCTGGAGCATGCCGAAGGCGGCGCTCTTGGAGATGGAGCAGGCCTGGCCGACCTCCGTGACGCTCAGGCCGTTCCCCTGTGCGGGGGCGGCGAGCGCTTCGAGGATGTCCGCTGCCCTGGCCACGCTCTTGACCCAGTACTTCGGTTCTTCTGGGGCAGCACTGTTCGTCATAGCAGAACAGCTTAGTGCCTCCAGGGAGGTCGAGTGGCGCTTTCTCCGTGAAGAAAGCCTGGGAACGAGCCTTCCGTTGTCCGGAAAGGGGTTGACCGGCCCGGGCGCCGCACGTAATATCCAGGCACTGTTCTGCTCTACAGAACAGTGTTCAGAAAAAGCGAGACGCACCACCCAAGCACCACGGATCCCCCTCTTCCTGCGGCGACTGCCGGGCGGATGGCGCCAGGGACTCACAGGCCGGGCAGGGCCTGTGAAAACCGACGACTCTCGACGCAAGGAGCAAGCGATATGAGTTCAGGCCCGGTGGGCAACGAATCCGGAGCCCGACTCGCCGAGCGCGCCCGCAAGGTCGTACCCGGCGGCGTGAACAGCGGTCAGCGCAGCGTTCCCGGACTGACCGACCTGGTCGTCACCGGGACCGACGGCGCACGGTTCCGTACCGCCGACGGACGCGAGTACACCGACTTCCACTCGGCGTTCGGCCCCCCGCTGCTCGGTCACAACGACCCCGACGTGGCCCGTGCCACCGCCGAGGCCGGCGCCACCCTCGGCCACATGGGCGTCGGCGTCACCGAGGGAGAGGTCCTCCTCGCCGAACAGCTCACCGAGCTGATCCCGTCGATCGAGAAGGTGCTGCTCACCAGCACCGGCAGTGAGGCCACGTTCCACGCGCTGCGCGTCTCCCGCGCCGCCACCGGGCGCCGCCTGGTCGTCAAGTTCCAGGGCTGCTACCACGGCTGGCACGACGCGGTCAGCCTCAATGTCATCTCCGCCCCTTCGATGGTCGGCGGCCACGACCCCATCTCGACCGGCATCCTGCCCGAGGTCCTCGAAGCCACCCTCGTCCTGCCGTTCAACGACAGCGAGGCCGTCCGCCGCACCTTCGCCGAGCACGGCTCCGACATCGCCGCCGTCATCGTCGAACCCGTCCCGCACAACGTCGGCGCGCTCCTGCCGTACCAGGAGTTCCTCACCACGCTGCGCGAGGAGACCACCAGGGCCGGCAGCGTCCTGATCTTCGACGAGGTCATCACCGGCTTCCGGCACGACATCGGCGGCTGGCAGAAGATCTCCGGCATCACCCCCGACCTCACCACCCTCGGCAAGGCCATCGCCAACGGCGCCCCCGTCGGCGCGATCGGCGGCCGCGCCGACCTGATGGACCTCTTCTCCACCCACCCCGGCGCCCCCGCCTTCTTCGCCGGTACGTACAACGGCCACCCGTCCGTCGTCGCCGCCGCCCTCGCCACCCTGCGCAAGCTGCGTGAGGAGCCGGTCCACGAGCACGTCTTCCGGCTCGGCGACCGTGTCCGCAGCGAACTGACCGGACTGTACGAGCGCCTCGGCGTCCCCGCCGTCGTCACCGGCTACGGCTCCGTCTTCGTCAGCTACTTCATGCCGGGCAAGTCCCCCCGTACCTACGCGGATCTGCTGAACAACGACGCCTCGCTCTTCGTCGGCTACCGCCGAAAGCTCCTCGACCACGGCCTGTTCGAGCTGCCGCTCAACCTCAAGCGCAGCCACATCAGCTACGCCCACACCGACGCCGACGTGGACCGGCTCATCGAGGGCACCGAGGCCGCGGTCGAGGCCGTCCTCGCCGACGGCGGCGCCCGCGATCTGGAGAACACCTCCACCATGGGCGGGGCGACCCGCTGATGCTCACCGTCAACCGCACCCGCCCCGCAGGCCCCGCCGGACGGATCACCCGGGTCGAGACCCTGATGCTCGGCACCTCCTGGCGCGACTTCGGCTATGTCCGGGTCCACACCGACGAGGGCCTGTCCGGCATCGGCGAGATCACCCACCCCTACCGGGTCAGCGAGGTCTGTGCCCTCACCGAGGCCCTCGCGCAGCGCCATCTCATCGGCGCCGACCCCTTCGACATCGAAGAGCTGTGGCTGCGCGTCTACCAGGGCGACTTCCTGCGCGGCGGCGACATGGGCGGCATCGCCCTGTCCGGCCTCGACCAGGCGATGCACGACCTGATGGGCAAGGCGCTCGGCGTCCCCGTGTACCGGCTGACCGGTGGCGCCTGCCGGGACGACGTACGCGTGTACGCCAACGGCTGGTACACCGGCGAACGCGAGCCCGAGACCTTCGCCGCCAAGGCGAAGGAGACCGTGGCGAAGGGCTTCACCGCCCTCAAGTTCGACCCGTTCGGCCCGGGGCTGCACGAGCTGGAGCGTGCCGAACTGCGCCGCTCCATCGGTCTCGTGGCCGCTGTCCGTGAGGCCATCGGGCCGGACGTCGACCTGTTCATCGAGGGCCACGCCCGGTTCGCCATGCCGACCGCCGCCCGCCTCGTGCGGGAGCTGGAACCGTTCGACATCGGCTGGTTCGAGGAGCCGATGCCCTGGACCCACATCGAGCGGTACGCGGAACTGCGCCGGCGCGCGGCGTTCCCGATCTCCGGCGGCGAGCACTTCCACAACCGCTACGAGTACAAGCAGCTCTTCGCCACCAACGCGGTCGACATCATCCAGCCCGACCTCTCGATGGCCGGCGGCTTCACCGAGGTCAGGAAGCTCGCCGCGATTGCCGATACCCACGGCATGCTCGTGGCCCCGCACAACTCCAACTCGCCGCTCTGCACCACCGTCTCGGTGCACGCGGCGCTCGGAATCCCCAACCTGAAGATCCTCGAAACCTTCGACGGACTCCTTGAGGACCATGTCTTCGACGCCCTCAAGGGCACCCTCCCGATCGTCGACGGCCACATCGGCCTGCCGACCGCCCCGGGACTCGGTGTAGAGCTCGTCGACGAGGTCTTCGAGGAACACCCGCCCAGCCACCGCTTCTGGAACATGTTCGCGGACGGCTGGGAGAAGCGGAACCGGACATGATCGTCGACGTCCACTCACATCTCTTCCGGCACAGCCACGACTTCACCGACCCGTTCAAATCCGACTCCGCCCGCGCCCACGCGGGCGAGGTCGACCTCACGGTGAAGTGGGAGGAGTACGCCGCCACCGCGCCCGAGGGCACCCGCACGATCGTCGTCGGCGGCAAGGCGCGGCGCAGCGGGCTCTGGGTCGACGACGACGCCGTCGCCTCGTACGCCGGACAGCACCCCGACCGGCTGATCGGCTACCTCTCCCTCGACCCCACCCAGCCCGGCTGGCAGGAAGAACTCCGCTACGGCCACCAGGAACTGGGCCTGCGCGGCATCAAACTGATGCCGATGTACGCGGGCTTCGACCCGGCCGCCGAGGAGTACGACGAGCTGTACGGCTACGCCGAACGGCACGGCCTGCCGCTCCTGGTCCACACCGGCACCACATTCGTGTCGAACGCCCCGCTGGAATGGGCCATGCCCCGCCACCTGGACGCCGTCGCCATCCGTCACCCCGAACTGCGGATGGTCCTCGCCCACCTCGGCCACCCCTTCGAGGGCGAGTGCATCGCGGTCATCCGCAAGCACCCGCATGTGTACGCGGACATCAGCGCCCTGCACTACCGGCCCTTCCAGCTCTGGCACAGCCTCCGGCTGGTCCAGGACTACGGGGTCTTCGACAAGCTGATGTTCGGCAGCGACTACCCGTTCACGACGGTCGACGACTCGGTGAAGGGGCTGCGGGAGATCGCCCGCATCCCAGGCATCCCCGGACTGCCACCGCTGGACGCGGACGCGGTGGAGGAGATCATCCACCGTCCGTCGCTCGACCTGCTGGGCCTGAACGGCTGACCGGGCCGTTCCCCACAGACCTGCCGGTACGGCGCACGGGTCACCCCCCCCATGTGCTCGGGCGCCGCACCGGCAGCCGGGCCGCCGCGCTCCCACCCTGTGTCCCTGCGCGGCGGCCCACCCTTCTCCGTATCTCTCCGCCTGGAGGAACCCCCGCCATGACCGCAGCCGTCCCGCCCCGCGGCAGTGACCGCTTCGACCTGACCGGCCGCACCGCGGTCGTGACCGGAGCCGCCCGGGGCCTCGGCCGGTCCTTCGCCGTCGGGCTCGCCGAGGCGGGCGCCGATCTGGTCCTCGTCGACCTGCCCGGTGCCGCGGGCATCGCTCAGACCGCGGCGGCCGTCGAGGCGCTCGGCCGCCGGGTCCGCACCCATGGACAGGACCTCGCGGACATCGACGCGCTGCACGGTTTCGTCGATGCCGTACGCGCCGAGAACGGACCGCTGCACATCCTGGTCAACAACGCGGGAACGGCGGCGCTGGAACGCTTCAACGAGATCACCCCCGCAAGCTGGTCGCACATCATGCGGGTCAACGTCGACGCCGTCTTCTTCCTCAGCCAGCGCATCGCCGAACACATGACGGCGGACTCCGTCGCCGGCCGCATCATCACCATCACGTCGAAGAACGCCCTGGTGGCGGAGGCGGGCCTGGCCCACTACAACGCCTCCAAGGCCGCCGCGCAGCTGCTCACCGAGACCCTGGCGGTCGAACTCGCCCCGCACGGCATCACCGCCAACACCCTTGCCCCCGGCATGGTCGAGACCCCCATCGACGGCGAATTCCCCTTCGACCGGGAGGCCTTCGAATCCGCGTACCGCGAGCGGATCCCCCTCGGCAGGTACGCACAGCCCGACGAATGCGTGGGCGCACTGCTGCTGCTCGCCTCGGACGCCGGGGCGTACCTCACCGGGGCGCGCATCGTCGTCGACGGGGGAGTCCTCGCCGACCAGATGCCGCGCATGCGTTTCATGCCGCCGTACCGCAACACGATCTGACCGCGACCGACCGGCAGTCGGTCCTCATCGAGCACGCATCGACACCGCGAGGAGTACCTCCGCCATGTCCGCCCATGCATCGTTCCCAGCCTCGT
>NZ_JBICXE010000125.1:0-6037 GCF_043200155.1 Streptomyces sp. NPDC048473 | reverse complement strand
GACTGCCTGTACCAACGAGCTCCGTTGCTCTACATCAGAAACCCGTCAACACCCCTTGCGTGACCTGCGAGAACGCTAACTACCCGGCCTTGGGGAAACGCCCGATCTTCGTTGTGCGTAGTTCACCGTACGAACGCGCGATCTGTTCACGAAGCTGCCGATTCTCCTTCTCTAGGTGGCGATTGCGGGCGGTCGCAGCCTCCAGTCGCCTGAGAAGGGAGCTGTGCGAGGCGCGTTGTTGAGCGGGAACCTGCGGCATCGTCCGAACCGAGTCGCGACGCTCGCGGAGTCGGCTGATCTCGGCCCGCAGGTCAGACTGCGTATAGAGCCACGACCGTGAGACGTCGGCCTCTCGGGCGACGGCTTCGAAGCTGACGGGCTGTCCGGTAGCGTCCATGCGCCGCAATGCGGCGACGGCCCGGGAACGGGTTGCGGCTGCCCGCTGCCGGGCCGCGTCGATGACGTGTTGGGAGTTGTCAGCCCGCATCCGCGGCCTCCGGCGCGTCTCCGTCGGCGTCGAGCTCGCCGATCATCCGGTCCAGGTTGATCAGGACCTGCTCGTTCATCTCCGCCACCCGCTGGTGGCCGCAGCCCTTGGCGTTGTCGATGAGAGTGAGGGTCCGTCCTCGCTGGGCCTGGAGCTCGGGCAGGAACTCGGGGCCGGTGACGAAGACCGGGCAGGTCAGGCACGCATTGGCATGCGGACACGTCTTTTGAACGGGAAGTCCGCAGTAGCCGTTGGGCAAGGTCTGGGTGGCGATTCCGTAGCGGGTCTTGGCCCATTCGGCCTGGGCCAGCGGCCCGTCAGGGCCGAGAGCGACCCGTTCCCCCTGGATGTTGACCTTGGTGGCGGCTTCCCAGCGGCGCCGGACTGTCTGGTCGGTAATCCGCGCGTAGTGGGCCGTCATCTGGTGCGAGTCGTGGTCGAGGAGGACGCGTACGACTTCCTGCGGGACATCGCGGTTGATCAGCCGGGTGGCGAAGGTGTGGCGCCATTGGTGCGGGGTGAGGTGAACGGGGAGGCCGTTCTCGTCCCGGACGTCGCACTGGGTGAGCCAGCGTTTGAGCATCTGCCGGTAGGTGTCAGGGGAGAAGTGGTGCTGTCCGCCGGCGTTGCCCTTCAGCCGAGGGAAGAGGTGCGGGTTGCCGTCCGGCCACCGCTCCAGGACGCGCTGCTGCTGAGACCGGATCTCTGCCTCGATCTCTTCGTCGATGGGAACGGCGGCCTCACGGCTCATCTTGTTGTTGAAGTAGCGCAGGTAGGGGGCGCGTTGGCCGTCGTGCAGCAGGCAGTCGAAGCGGATGGTGCAGGCGTCGGAGACCCGTAGGCCGCAGCGGACGAGAATAAGCGTGATCAACCGGGCCGAGGGGTCGGTCCACTGGTCGAGGTTCGCGGGCTGTTCGACCTGGGTCATGATGTGTTCCGCGAGATGGCGGGCCAGACGGGAGCGACGACGGGGACAGTCACCGGTGAAGAACGCGGCACTGGTCGGCAGGGTATGGTCCCAGCCGTGCTGGCGGATGCCCTGGAAGAACAGGTGCAGGCCGTTGACGCGGCTCTCGTTCGAGTTGATCCCGCCGGGAAGATCGGTCAGCCAGGCCAGGTAGCGCTCCAACAGGGGCCGGTCGACGTCACCCAGGCCGCGAACGGCGGGGCCGGCGACCGTGACGAACTCGCTGAACCGGGTCAGGGCCTGCATGTCACCCGTGACCGTGCTGACGTTCAGGCCGGACGACAATCGCAGTCTGATCCATCGCTTCGCGAGGGCTCGCAGCCAGGGCTGAGCGAGGCGGTCGAAACGCAGCTCGCTGCGGGGGCGGGGGCGGCTGGCACTGCGGTTGAGCCCGTGCAGTTTGCCCAGCCGCCAGACGTCGCGGGCGTATTCGACTTCCCAGCCGGCGCCGTCGCGCAGCGTCTCGACTGTGTCCCGGGCGAAGAGCAGGAATGCCTCGACGCGCTTGCCGTAGCCGCCAGACCCTCCCGGTTGCTGGTAGGGGTCGCCGACCCGGTGCCACCGCTCGGCAGAGTGGTCGAGCAGGGAAATGACGCGCTCATCCTGGGCCCGGCGGATGGCGGCTGCGATCAGCCGGGCTGGGGCGGTGACGGTCTGCGCATCCCGGCGGGCCTGGACGGCGTGCTGGAACTCCAGCTTGAGTTGAGGCGCGAGACCGCGGAAATCCACCCGGGGCAGGCCGAAGGACTGGCACTCGGTGATGAAGTCCTCGACGGGCGGGTCTCCGTCCTGGCGCCACCGGACGTGATGGCTCTTGCAGAACGAGTTCGCCTGGTTCTCCACCCACAACGTGCACGTCGGCAGGGCGCACTCGGTGCGGTCGCTGCCCGGCAGCGGCAACGCTGAGGCCGCCCAGGCGAGGGAATCGGTGCCGCCGGAGCGGGACCACTTGTCGCGATGCCGCGAGCAGAGTCCTTTGCCCGCGGCCCCGAAACGGCAGCCGCTGACGGTGCAGTGCGTGAGTTCGGCGACGCCGCGGAGTCGCGGCCCAGGATCGGCCAGGAACACAGCGGGGTCCGGACTTCCGACCCGGCGCCACCGCTGGGCATGGCCGGTGCACATACCCTTTTCGTGCGCGGCGCGGTTACAGTCCGGGATTGGGCAGCGTTTCCAGCCCAGCACCGGGTCATCAGGGTCAGGAAGCAGCACGTCGACACGGAATTCCGGGCGGACGGCAGCCTGTAGTTTCTCCAGCAGCCCGGCTCGGCCAAACGGAACTGCGGAGAGAGGTGTGACGGTCACAGCCGCACCTCCCGGCCGGTGAACCAGCCCGCGGCCTCCAGTGTCCGACGGGCGTCTTCGACCGTGAGGTGACCGTACGTGTCGACCGTGGTAGTGATCGATGCGTGTCCGAGGAGCTCTTTCACGCTCTCTATGCCAGCGCCCTTGCGCAATAGCCAGGTGGCGTAGGTGTGGCTTGTGTCCGCAGAGGCCGTGTGCGGATGACTCCGTGTGGCGATTGAGCAGGTCCTCTCGCAGAGGCGGCTTTCGCGACGCAGATGGTCGGCTGTGTTGTATTCCGCAGGACCTCTTGTGATGCAGGTCACTCTCTCTCGTGTTCCTCGGGCCGCGCTGTCAGTGGGGACTGAGATCGTGCCTCCGTGAGCGAATTGGTGGAACATGTGGATGAGCAGGACCGCGTCTTGGGAGTCGTCGAACGAGGCGAGGCGGAGCGTCAGCACTGGCCGCATCGCATTGCCACGACGATCTGCCGTGATCAGGCAGGGCGGATCTTGGTGCTGCGGCGGTCCGAGACGCATTCCCGGTTCCCTGGCTACTACGACGTGATGGTCGGTGGCGCCGTGAACGTGGGCGAGTCGTATGAGGAAGCCGCGGCCCGGGAACTGTCCGAAGAGCTGGGCGTTCGTGTGCCCGTGGGCTTCATGTTCAAGTTCCTTTGCCGGGAGGGGATCAGCCCCGTGTGGTTTGGGGTGCATGAGGCTGTCGCGTCGGAACGCCTGGTCCCGGACCCGGGTGAGATCGGCTGGCAGGACTGGCTGACGTTGGACGAACTGCGCGACGTGATTGATCAATGGTGCTTCGTTCCGGGAGGGCGGGAAGCTCTGCGTCGATACTTGGAGTCCGGATCCGGCAGCGGTGCGGGCGAACTGGCAGCTGGGTGATAGGCGATGCGGGTGGCCTCGGTCCAGGGCGGGCATTTCAGCTGCAGGACCCGATCACCGTGGTTCGTGGTGCTGGAAGCCGCCTGACTTGGGTGGTTCCGGCGGAGCTTCGCGGAGCCGGACGATCTCTTCGTGTTGCGCGGCGAGGCGAGCCAGGGATTGAGAGCGGAAGTCGGTGAGCTCGTCGATCGTCTCGTCAGACTGGGCAATCCGGGCTTTGAGCTTCGCGTTCTCTGCCTTGAGGCGGGCGATCTGGGCTTCGCGGGGGTCGGGGATTTCGCCGGCATCCTGGAGGGCCCGCAGGCGTCGTTCGAACTCGACGCGGAGGTGACCGTAGGGGCGGGTGCCGTAGAACGCGGTGCGGTCGACGGCGGCCTCGTTGGCGAGGGTCTTGATGTCGCATTTTCCGCCGGGCGGGATCTCGCCGCGTAGGAGGCGGTCCATGGCGGCTCGGATGCGGTTCTCGTTCTCGGTGCGCTGGGTTGCAGAGATTCTCATGCGGATGCCTCGTTCATCGTGCTGGCGGCGTCGATTTCGGCGACGACGCGGAGGGCCCGGTCGTGGTCGGCTTGGAGCCGGGTGCGTTCGGTCTTGCGCGTCGCGCCGAGTCGCCCGATGAACGTTTCGGTGCGCTCGGCGTGCTCGGCCCAGACGGGGCGGTGGCAAGGGTGGTGGGTGGCCTGCGGGCAGCGAGCCGAGTCACACATCCCGATCAGCGGCCGGTCCGCGGTGGGGGTGCCCGCGAGTTTGAGGCAGAGCGCCCGGGAAGGGTCGGTGAACCAGCAGTAGTTCGCCGGTCCGAGGTGCAGGACGTTGGCGCGTTTGGTCAGGAGGTTGAGGATGTCGCGGTCGTTGCGCTGGGTTTTCGGGGCGGTGGCCGAGGCGGCATCGAGTTGGGCGTCGATGCCGGCGAAGAACTCGGTGAGGCTGCGGGCGCCGGGACCGGCGGGCAGAACGCCATCCTGGTAGTTTCGGAACTCCTCCAGTACCAGTTGGAGATTGCGCTCGCTCTCGTGCTTGTTGACCTCGGCCAACAGCTCGGCCTGGGCCCCGCCAGGACGCGAGGCATAGCCCTCCGTTGTGGCCACGGCGATATGTTTCATGTGGATCTTGGTGGCCAGGACGCCGCCGGGCCGGTAGGCCATTTCCAGCGACAAAGTGCGCCGCAGCATCCGCAAGTTGACTGGTCCCCCGGGGATTGGCGCCAGGCCAAGTCGTTGGCCGGCCTCGGAGTTAGCCCAGTTCTTGAACCACTTGAAGCGGACGTTGAAGGAGAACCTGCCGATCAGCAGGGCTCCTTCTGCCGGGGCGTCGTGCAGTTGCTCGAGGAGTTCGATCGCGCGATAGACCGGTGCGATGACGACCCACTCGTCGTCGGTGCCGCCCAGCGGCTGCCCTTTGACGATCTTGCTTGCGATCCGGTAGCGGGTCAGGCCCGGGACGGCCTCGTCAGGCGGTCGTCGGCAGCCGATGCGCAATTCCATCAGCTCACTCGCGCGCATGCCTGAGATGGCGGCAGCGGTGATGATCGCGGCGGTGCGGACGATGCCGACCAGGGCGACGGCCTGGGGCCGGGACAGTGGCAGGGTCCAGGGCAGTGACCTTGTTCCGTCGGCCGCGGGGACCGGGCCGGCATCGCGGCCGAACGGTCTCTCGACGCCGACCTGCGCGAGGGCGTCTTCCAGCGCAGGCCGCATGGTGGGCAGCCACGGGTGGCAGAACTGGCTCAGCCCAGCCCGGCGGGCGAGGGTGCCCATGGCCACCGGGAGAAGGCGATCGTCCTCGGCCCAGCCCTGTTCGAGGCGTTTCGAGATGTAATGGTCGTCCAGCATGGGCAGGGCTGTGCACGTTCGCGTGTACTCGGCGAGGATTTCGCTGAGCTCCCGGACCGGGACGCGATTCTTGGGACCGACGCGCCGGATTCCTTGGGCTCGCCGTGCCGAGTGAAGGTCGGATTCGCGGACCTTGTGTGCCAGCTTGACGACGTGCGGGCCCAGTGCGGACATCAGGTAGAGGGCGGCCGCGAGCATCGGCTGCATGATCTCGTCCGAGACCGGTTGAGTCTTGTTCTCGTCTCGGCCGCTGGGCATCTCGGCGACGGCTGAGGCGGTGGCGCCGCCCCAGGGCCGCAGCTCGGCGGGGACGCGGTCGGCGGTGAACAGGTCGCGGTAGTTCACCAGGTCGACGACGACC
Organism: Streptomyces sp. NPDC048473; assembly: GCF_043200155.1. Taxonomy (NCBI): domain Bacteria; kingdom Bacillati; phylum Actinomycetota; class Actinomycetes; order Kitasatosporales; family Streptomycetaceae; genus Streptomyces; species Streptomyces sp. NPDC048473. Next base: position 207 of record NZ_JBICXE010000125.1, on the reverse strand, counting down.
TGGGCAGCCGACCGCCTGGTTCCGTGGCTCTGTTCACCGACGACAGCCCCGTCCTCGTCGAGAACGTAGCGGCGGTGAGCCAGGTATGCCTCGCAGTCCCGGGTGGTGATCGGGGCCTTCCCCCAAGGCCGGGTAGTTAGCGTTCTCGCAGGTCACGCAAGGGAGTTGATCGGCTCTTGCGTAGCGGCTGTGTAGATGCCGGGGCCG
>NZ_JBICXE010000124.1:0-6385 GCF_043200155.1 Streptomyces sp. NPDC048473 | reverse complement strand
CCCACCCCCCGTTTTTGCGGGCGTGCTCGTTGTCCCCCCCCCGGGGGCCCCCCCCCCCCCCCCCCGCGGGGGGGGGGGGGGGGGGGGGGGGGGGGGGGGGGCCCCCCCCCCCCCCACCCCATCCCGTCCCGCGCCCCCGCCCCCTTGTCAGTGCCGGGTGCCAGACTCGACCACATGACCGAACGTTGGGCTCTGGCCACCACAGAGACCGGCGGCGCCCTCCTCGCCCCGCTGGACTCCACCGGCCTGCCCACCACCCCGGTCCTGGCCGAACCCGACCTCGTGGAGGCCGTCCGCTCCCGCCCGGACGTCACACGCTGGGTCTGGCGGTCCACCGCCGAGATCTACCCGCGCCTGCTCGCGGCCGGCGTCCCCGTGGCCCGTTGTTACGACATCGAGGTCGCCGAATCCCTCCTCCTCGCCCACGAGGGCCGTCTCGGCGAACCCCGTTCCGCAGCCGCCGCCCACGCTCGCCTGCGCAACGCCCCCGTACCCCCCGATCCTCCGCCCCGCTCCGCCGAGCCCGGCTCGCAGTCCTCCCTCTTCGAGCCGCAGTCCGGCACGGACCTGCCCTTCGACGACCTGCTCCAGGTGTACGCCGACCAGCTCCGCCGCCACGACGCCTCCGAGCACCCGGGCAGGATGCGCCTGCTGACGGCCGCCGAATCGGCCGGCATGCTGGTCGCCGCCGAGATGAACCGGTCCGGCCTCCCCTGGCGCGCCGACGTCCACCGGGACGTGCTCCACGAACTGCTCGGCGAGCGTTACGCGGGCGGCGGCGAGCCCCGCAGGCTGGCCGAGCTGGCCGACGAGGTGTCGGCCGCCTTCGGCAGACGGGTCCGCCCCGACCTCCCCGCCGACGTGGTGAAGGCGTTCGCGCAGGCCGGCATCAAGGTGAAGTCCACCCGGCGCTGGGAGCTGGAGGAACTGGACCATCCGGCGGTGGAGCCCCTCATCCGGTACAAGAAGCTGTACCGGATCTGGACGGCGCACGGCTGGAGCTGGCTCCAGGACTGGGTGCGCGACGGCCGCTTCCGCCCCGAGTACCAGCCGGGCGGCACGGTCAGCGGCCGCTGGACGACCAACGGCGGAGGAGCGCTGCAGATCCCCAAGGTGATACGGCAGGCGGTCGTCGCAGACGAGGGCTGGCGCCTCGTCGTCGCGGACGCCGACCAGATGGAGCCCAGAGTCCTGGCCGCGATCTCCCGCGACCGCGGCCTGATGGAGGTGGCGGGCCATGACGGCGATCTCTACACGGCACTGTCGGACCGGGCCTTCCTCGGTGACCGGGACCACGCCAAGCTCGCCCTGCTGGGCGCGATCTACGGCCAGACCTCGGGCGACGGCCTGAAGAACCTGGCAGCCCTGCGCCGAAGATTTCCGCTGGCCGTGGCCTATGTCGACGATGCGGCGAAGGCGGGTGAGGAAGGACGTCTCGTACGCACGTGGCTGGGACGGACCAGTCCCCCCGCGGCCGGGAGCGGGGAGGACGAAGAGGCCGGCATCCCGCAGGAAAGCGCCGAACAGCCCTCCGCCGACGGCGAGTTCACCCCTGGTTACGCATCGTCGAACGCCCGCGCCCGGGGCCGCTTCACCCGTAACTTCGTGGTGCAGGGCAGCGCCGCGGACTGGGCGCTGCTGCTCCTGGCCGCCCTGCGCCAGGCGCTCGGCTCCGCCGGTCTCCGGGCCGAGCTGGTCTTCTTCCAGCATGACGAGGTGATCGTGCACTGCCCACAGGAGGAGGCCGAGGCGGTCGTGGAGGCGATCCGGGCGGCCGGTGAGCTGGCCGGGCGGACCGCCTTCGGTGAGACGCCGGTGCGTTTTCCGTTCACGACGGCGGTGGTGGAGCGCTACTCGGACGCGAAGTAGCCCGCCACATGCGTGCGGATCAACCGCCGGAGTCCGGAGTGGCGGGCCCACCGCTCCCCCGCTGTTCACCCGTGTCCGTCCCCGGAACAGGCCCCGGAGCAGGTCGGACGCCCGGTCCCTCGCCGAACCCGGCCAGCCCGTGGTCGTAGTGCGCGGGGCGCAGATGCTGATGCCGGTGCCGGGCATTGAGCAGATGAATGACGAACGCTGCGATCGCGATCATCGCGACGACGACCACGACGGTGACCAGGGTGTCCATGCGGTAACGGCCCCCTTCGATGCGCAGGCCGACAACGGCGGCTCACCGGGAGCCGTACACATCCAGGCTACTCCGCAGCCCGGCCCCCGCCCCCCGGACCGGGCGCGGCCGCACCCGTCCGCGGAAGGGCCCGGACCGGAGACTCTCCGGCCCCGGCCGAGCGCGGCGCGCGCCCCGCCAGGGAGTCCCCGGGGCACGCCCGCGCAGCGGTGGTACGCCTCCGCTGCGCTGCGTAGCTACCCGCGTTCCCACAGCGCGGGGACGTTCGGCGGCTCCCAGCCGGTGATGGCCGAGTGCGCCTGCAGACATCGGTACGCGATCCCGCCGCCGGCGAGCAGCGGGACGGCGCCGACGACGAGGGCATGGCCTTCAGCAGACCGGGTGAGAGCCGGCCGTTGCCTGCGGCGGTGGGCGTGGGGTGGGGTGGGGCGGTGGGGGGCGGGATCGGCGGATGCGCTGCCGGTCGGTCCGGCCCGCGCGAGCACGCCGACGGCCACGGTGGCGGTACACGCGGCCAGGGCACGTCTGCGGAGGGTGGAATCTCTCCACGGAACTCTCCTTGACTTGGGGGGAATTGCCGCCAAGGTAGCCGCGTACACGTCAGCCTCAGGAGATCCCGTTCTCCCCCTCACTTCGCGTCATGGGGCCCATGACCAGCGGCGCCGGGGCCTGTCCGCCCTCGATCCGCCGCACACGCCCTAGGCTCCACGCATGGCCACGCACGAACGCGAGATCACCGAGCCCGTCGACCTGTGCCTGCCGGACGGCCGGCTGAACCCGGCGGCCCGCGGATGGTCCAGGCAGCCGCTGCACCGGGCGAATCTGCGGGGCTGGGGCCGGACCAAGCGGTGGGAGTACTGGTGTGTGACCACTCCGACGCATCTCGTCGCACTGACCGTGAGCGACCTGGACTTCCTGGCCCTGAACACGGTGTACGTACTGGAGTACGGGGCGGGTGGCCGCGAGTTCGAGCGCACCGCGATCGTGCCCGGCGGCCGCGGTGTCCATCTCCCGGAGACGATCGCAGGCACGGCCGGCTCCCCCGCCGTGGCAGTCGGTCCACAGCGCCCCACCGGCGGCAAGGTCAGGATCGAGATCCGCGAGGAGAACGGAGGCACCCGCCTGCGGGCCCGCTGCCTGACCCCGTCCTCGTCACCGGGGGACGCCAAGGAGACCGTGGAGGCCGACCTCTTCGCCTCTGCGCCCACCGGCCACGAAACGCTGTCCGTCGTCGTGCCGTGGAGCGAGCGCCACTTCCAGTACACGTCGAAGCACACGGCCCGCCCCGCCTCCGGCACGGTCCGGATCGGGGACAGGATCCTGGAGTTCGGCGAGGACGCCTGGGCCGTGCTCGACCACGGCCGGGGCAGGTGGCCGCGTTCCGTCGACTGGAACTGGGGGGCCGCCTCGGGCCGTACGGGCGGTCACACGGTGGGGCTGCAGTTCGGCGGCCGCTGGACGCGGGGCACCGGCGCCACCGAGAACGCGCTCTGCGTGGACGGACGGCTCACCAAGATCGGCGAGGAGTTGGAGTGGCACTGGTCGCCCACCGACTTCATGGCCCCGTGGACCATCACATCGGCGGGCGGCCGGCCCCTGGTGGACCTGACCTTCACCCCCTTCCACAACCGCTCCACCCGCACCGACGCCGGTCTGATCGCCAACCGCACCGACCAGTGCTTCGGCCACTACACCGGCCTCATCCGGGACGACGAGGGCCACGAGATCGCCGTGGACCGGCTCCTCGGCTGGGCCGAGGACGTCCATATGCGCTGGTGATCTCCCCGTGCCGCCGCCCGTACCCATAGGTTCGTCCCATGCGAATAGGTGAGCTGCTGGGCACCGGACGATCCGCCGATGTGTACGCGCTCGATGAGAAGTGGGTCCTGCGCCGCTACCGCGACGGCATGGACGCCACCCATGAGTGGACGGTCATGTCCTACCTCAGCGCCCACGGCTACCCGGTCCCCCGGCTCGGCCCCCGCGACGCCGCGTCAGCCCCCTGCGACCTGGTGCTGCAACGTCTGACCGGCCCGACGATGCTGCACTCCCTGCTGTCCGGCGATCTCTCCGCGGCCGGGGCGGGCGCCATGCTCGCCGGTCTCCTCGACAAACTGCACACCGTCCCCGCCCGGCTCTCCCCGCACCCCGAGGACCGGATCCTCCATCTCGACCTGCATCCGGACAACGTGATGCTGACGGACCGGGGCCCGGTGGTGATCGACTGGAGCAACACCAGGGAGGGCGCACCGGCCGCGGACCGGGCCATGTCGTCCCTGATCCTCGCCCAGGTCGCGGTCGATCCCCGGTCCCCCGTGTCGGCGGGCGCCCGCGCCCTGCTGAACGCCCTGGTGCCGCACTTGTCCACCTCCGGCGGCATCCCCGCCCACCATCTCGCCGAAGCCGCCTCGCACCGCGCGGCCAACCCGACGATGAGCCCGCGCGAGGTGGCCCTCATCGGGCAAGCAACGTCACTGATCACCGAGTTGACGGGCTGAGCACGTCCCGTGACCCGGGAGGCTCCGTCCGTCTCAGGCGGTCACGAGTCCGCGCTGCGGAGTTCCAGGGTGCAGCACTTGGCGCTGCCGCCGGCCTTCAGCAGTTCGGTGATGTCGATACCGATCGGCTCGAAGCCTCGCTCGCGCAAGCTCTCGGCCAGGCGCGTGGCAGCCTCCGGCAGAACGACTCGGCGGCCGTCGGAGACGGCGTTCAGACCAAAGGCTGCGGCGTCCTCGTCGGTGGCGAGCACGGCATCCGGGTAGAGATCCTGCAGCGTCTTGAGGCTCTCGGGCGAGAAGGCGCCGGGGTAGTACATGATTTCGGTTTCACTGAGCACGCAGAGCGCGGTATCCAGGTGGTAGTAGCGCGGGTCGACCAGCTCAAGGGTGACGACCGGGCGGCCGAGCACCTGTGCCGCCTCGGCGTGCGCGCGAGGGTCGGTGCGGAATCCGGTGCCGGCCAGGATGTGCTCGAAGCGGCGGCCATCCTCGGCGCTGGCAAGTGGCTCGGATCCTGGATGCGGCGAACGCACGCCCGTCGGCCGCGCCGATTCGCGTGCTGTTGCTCGCCCGCACGCAAGACGGGTGGTGGGACGAGCTGCGGTCCGAAGCCGATACGAGTGAGGAGCTCGCGGCGCCGGACCGTACGGAATCCGCACACGCGGACGCCGTACGGGACGCCGCGCACGACTACGCGGCCGCGCTGACCGCCCTGGGAGAGCCCTGCCCGCCGCTGGACGAGGACTTCCGGAACGGGCTCTCGGCCGAGGCGCACCTGCCCGGTGCGCTGCAGACTTCGGTACTGGCCGGTCTGCTCGGCCTGACCGGGCGTGCGGAAGAGCTGCTCGTCGGTCGCGAACTGGCCTACCTGCGAGGTTCTTCGGACGAATACAAGCTGGGGCTGTCTGCTGAAGTGGTGGCGAGCGCCGCGGCCACCGCCCTCCTCTGCGGCGCCGCCGACGAGGAGGCGGCCCTTGCCGCGCTCGGGCACATCAACGCGCTGGAGGATCCCGCTCTCCGGATCCGGGTCGCCGAGTGGTTGCGTGATCTGTACCCACCTGCCGCATCCGAACAGGCGCCGTACTGGAGCGAGTTGCTTCCGGACTCGCCGGCGGAGGAACTGATCGCCACTGTTGTCACCCCCCGGTTCCTCCTGGGAACGCTGATGGAGACGACGGAGGAGCAGGACCGGCGGGCGCTCACCGTGCTGGCGCGCGCCGCGCACACGCGTCCGCAGGTGTGGGAGCGCCTGACCGAGCTGCTGTCCCTGCTGCCCGGCGTCTCGCCCATGGCGGTCGACGTGGCGTTGAGCGGCGGATATCCCGCCCCCCTCGCCGACGCGCTGACCTCATTGGCCGAGAAGAACCCTGCTCTGCCCGCCGACCTGCTGGACGCCGTACCGGCGGGCGTGACGGTGTTCGGCGAGTTCCCGGTACTGCTCGCGGAAAGCCTCGTAGGGGCATATTGATCAGAAACTCAATGGGTTCTCGTTGAGGGTGTAGCGGACGTGGGGGCCGTGGAAGTAGCCGCGGACGATGTGGGGCTGGCGCTGGCGTCTGCGGAAGAACCGGCGGGTCTCGGCGGCGAGTTCAGCCTGGTTCCGGGCCCGGTGGCCTTTGGGCAAGCTGTGCTTGAGGTCGGCGTTGACCAGCTCGTCGGGGTTCAGCTCCGGCGAGTACGGGGGCAGGAAGTGCAGTTCGACGGCATCGGGATGGGCGGCGACCCAGGTGCGGACCGTCTTCGAGCGGTGCGCGGAGTG
>NZ_JBICXE010000123.1:0-6454 GCF_043200155.1 Streptomyces sp. NPDC048473 | reverse complement strand
GCCGACGACAACACCAAGCCCGCATCAGTCACTACAAACGACGCGGACACAGCCCATAGAACTGGCCACCCATCAGCACAAACACCGTTGCAGTATTAGACGTCGTTTCTTATGGCGGTTGTCGGTCGTTGAGCGGTGTATGACGGATCTGGTTGAGCGGCTGGTGCCGGACGAGTTGTGGGTGCTGTTTCGGCGGGTGGTGCCGCCGACGGAGGTGAAGCGTCCGCAGGGTGGGGGCCGGCGTCGGGCGGGTGACCGTGAGGCCCTGGCCGCGATCGTTTTCGTGGCGACGTTAGGTTGCACGTGGAGGCAGCTGCCTCCTGTGTTCGGTCCGTGCTGGCAGACGGTGTACCGGCGTTTCGCCCAGTGGAGCCGGGACCGGGTCTGGGCCCGGCTCCACCGTGTCGTCCTCGACGAACTCGGCGCCCGTGGCGAGCTGGACTGGTCACGGTGCGCGATCGATTCCGTCAGCCTCCGGGCCGCAAAAGGGGGACACTGACGGGACCGAATCCGACCGACCGAGGCAAATTGGGATCGAAAATCCACCTGATCACGGACCGGAACGGGCTGCCGCTGTCTCTGGGGATCTCCGGCGCGAATATGCACGACAGCCAGGGACTGAAACCCCTCGTGCGAGGTATCCCGCCCATCCGTTCACGCCGCGGACCGCGCCGCCGACGGCCGGGCAAGCTTCACGGCGATAAGGGATACGACTACGACCACCTGCGCCGATGGCTCCGCAGCCGGGGCATCGCCCACCGCATCGCCCGCAAGGGCGTCGAGTCGTCACAGCGACTGGGCCGCCACCGTTGGGTCGTCGAAAGGACAGTCTCCTGGCTCGCCGGCTGCCGCCGCCTACACCGCCGCTACGAACGAAAACCCGAACACTTCCTGGCCTTCGTCGGCATCGCCACAGCCTCATTTGCCACCGTCGCCTGGCGCGGAAGAGCGATCAATAGCCGGTGTTCCTGGCTTGTCCCCAGTCGGGACAGCTCGCCTCACAAGGCCGGTGAACCGCTCCGACCATCCCTTGCGCGGGCGACTGTCCCTGTCGATCAAAAAGTCAACTGTCTGCACAGGGTCAAGGGGCGACTGGCCGACCTGATGGACTCTCCAGTAGCGGGCTACCCTGTCGTCCAAATCTGCTCTGTTAACCCGGCCAGTACTCGCTAGGAGTACAGGGCCTTTCCAGCCATCCGGAGCGGTCACGGCCACCACGCTGCCATCGAGTGTGTAAGCCGCCGGGTACTCGCCCTCTGACACATCGATGGCCTCCAGCCAGTCCTCTGCGTGCACGAAGGACGCGAAGACACAAAGGTCTTCGCTCTGGTCGAAGACAAGCACAGTGTCGGCAGGTAGGTCCATGCGAGGCATCCTGGCAGCTATTCCCCCGCGCTACCACCAAAAGAAACCATGTCTTAGTGCGGTCCTCCAACGCATGGTCCAGCGGGCTTGGCCCTGGCCGGTGAGATCCAGGAACGTGATCTCCATGTGGACGCGCTTCAGTGCGGCCTTCGTTGGGGAAGTGACCGCAGGCCTTGACCGCCCGGCAGAGGCTTCTGTCACTGGCGTACGATCTTCGGCTCGAACGCGCCTTCACGGTCCCTGGGCACGGTGATCTCCATTGGGCCGACGTCGGTCAGTACCGTCTGGAACGGGTCCCGTTGCGGGAAATGCCGCCATAGAGCCTCGTGCAGACTGGGCCATACCCTATTTGGACCGCGCTTTTCAGGATGGTTGTCGGAAGCAGATCAGATGGGTTGCGTCACGGCGCCGATAGTGCCGAGCGCACTGGCGATGATGACGGCCAGGCGGAAGCGCAAGGTGTGTCTGCCCTCTCGGGGGCCTCTCCCCGGTCTGGTGGACGATCGCCTCGCACGGTCTGCATCGCCGTGTGTATGTGTGAAGCGCATACTGAAAAGACCTGGGAGAACGGAGGACGCCATGATCATCCTCGGCGTCATTCTGCTGGTCATCGGCCTGGTGGCCAGCATATCGATCCTGTGGACCATCGGTATCGTGCTCGTCGCGATCGGCATCGTTCTTTGGATCCTGGGTGCCGTCGGGCATGCGGTGGGCGGTCGACGGCATTACTGGTAGGGCTGCTTGTTCCGGCTCCCCCTGCACGCGGTCAATGTGGTGTCCAGCGGCGGCTGTGGTCTCGATGTGCTCACGTGCCGCGTGCTCGATGTAGATATTGGTGCCAGCCCGCAGATCGCTACCAGGGTCGGGAATTCAGCGTCCTGGATGGGAGCACACATGGCTGTACGTCATCAGCTCATCGCCCGGGAACCGTCCGTACTTTGGGCGGTTCTGGAGGACGAGAGCCGTTACGCGGACTGGGTGGTGGGGACCTCCGACTCCGCCCCAGGCAAGGGGCGTTGGCCGGAAGTCGGGTCGTCGATCAAATACACGGCGCGTGTAGGGCCGAAGGAGTTCCACGGACGCACGACGGTCCGTCGCCTCGACGCGCCGCACGCGCTGGAACTCGAAGCACACGGAGGGCCGTTGGGAACGGCACGGATCGCCTTCGACATCCGGCCGTGGGGCGACCAGACCCTGGTCATTCTCGACGAGCATCCGCTGCGCGGACTGGGAGGGAGTCTCCACAACACAGTTCTCGACGCCTTTGCGCAGATCCGGCACCGCGGCATGCTGCGGCGACTTGCGGAAGTCGTCGAAGGAATGCCCCAGGACACGGGGTGAGCGACAGGACGAGAGCCCCAGCCCCAACCGTCTGTCTTCCCACCGATGCCCCAATGGCTGGCAGATTCGAGGGGTCGTCGCAACACTGCTGGTCAGCTGACTGGGTCCAGTAGCTCAGCGAGACGCTCGGCCGGGGTTGGTTCCCAGCCGAGCGTCTTTCGTGGTCGGCTGTTGAGTTCGGCGGCCACCACCTCCAGTTGCTCAGGGATGTGGGACAGAGGTCAATGCCCTTGGGTGGCCGATGCTCATGCCTCTGTTGAGTCAAGCCGCGAACGGACACCGGACAGGTCGGCACACCCAAAGAGAGCCAGCCCGTGCGGGCGGCAGGAAGTACTCGAGTCAGCCTGCCCGGCGTCCTACGGCACGCTACGGGCGGCCAACCCGATCACGACACCGCTATCCCCAATACAAGTCGGGAAGTACTGTCGCAGCAGGCCATTGGTGTTCTTGTTCGAGCCTAGCTGCCAGGGCTCGCCGGGTTGCAGAAGTAGACCGAAATATCCGTCTCCTTGGTGAACGACTGGTGAGCCGCCATCTCCAGGCCCTGGTCTCAGGTCAGGCAACGCCACAGGTGCGGCGGAAGGGATTGGACAGTCGCGGCGTGAGCGTTGCGGGTGGCCAGGGCACTGTGGCCGCGCGGCAGATGTACGAGCATCAGATAGCGGATGGAGCGCTCGACCGCCAGGTGGCGGCGAGAGTGGTGCCCCGGGCTGCAACATCGCGCGCCGCAGTTACACGGAGCGTCTCGCCCTTGCCCGCCGTAAACTCGCGCACGCCGCGACCACAGCCGTGGAACAGCCCTCCGTGCACCTGGCCGGCACCGTGACCGTACGACCGGCACCTGGACCCCGCAGCCATGAAAAGGATGGGCTCGTACACCGTCGTCCGCCACACCGCTAAAACATCGATCACCACAGCAGCCGCCCACCCCGGCTGGTGCGCCCGATAGTTCCTCAAGGTGCGAGGCGCCCGATACCGATCAGACTTGAATGCATGGCAGAAGAACGTCGGCCGCGCGGCGGGAAGTCCTCGACGACAGCCGCGCGGCGAAAGCGACGACTCCCGAAGCGCAGCGGAGCGATTCGGAAGCGCGAACCGCGCACGTTGAGTTGCGTTTTGCGGGCCCGCTGCCCTGTTGCAACTTCGTCGCCGCTGCAGGCGCTCACGTTCAGGCCGCCGGAGTCTGAGATGGGACTGCTCACGCTCTGCATCGCACCGGTCCACGGTGTGATCTCGGTGGCGGAGAAGCCCAACGACGATGCCGAGCGCGAGCTGCACGACCCAGGAGTGCTCCGTGCCCAGCTGACTGCACTGAACCGGGAACTTGACGACGGAGATATCAGCACGGAGGAGTTCGAACCGGGAAGAGGAAAGGCTGCTCGACCGGCTGCATGCTGCACAGGTCGGCCCCGCACCGAACGATCGAAGGTGACGCACTCATGGATGACACAGCCAAGGTGACCCTCGCGGCCGCAGTAGTGGGCGGCTATGTGCTGGGCCGGACGAAGAAGGGCCGGCTGGCGCTGACCATTGCGACGTATCTGGCAGGGAGACGATTCGGCCTTGAACCCCGACAGCTTGCCTCCGAAGGGATGCGCAGACTCGGAGAGATTCCCCAGTTCGCCGAGCTGCAGGAGCAGCTGAAAGGGGAAGTCTTCGACGCGGGCCGTAAGGCACTGACTGCCGCCGCCGACCGGGGCATGAGTTCGCTGGCCGACGCCATCAGTGACCGTACGGCCCGGCTCGGTGAGAAGCAGGATGAGGGGGAGGAAGAGGAGTACGAGCCGGAAGAGGAAGGCGCGGAGTACGAGGAAGAGGAGGAACCGGAAGAGGAAGAGCCGGAGGCCGAGTACGAAGAGGGCCAGGCTGAGGAGGAGGAACAGCCGGAAGACGAATACGAGGAGGAGGAAGAGGAAGAGGAAGAGCCGGAAGAGACGCAGCCGAAGCGGCGCCGCAGTTCTCGCCAATCAGCCCAGCCCAGAGGCGGCGCGGCACGCAAGAAGGCCGCTCCCGCCCACGGAGAGAAGCCTCGGACGGCCAAGAAGTCCGCCGCCCGGAAGACGGCCCCGCCGAAGAAGACGGCTGCAAAGAAAACTGCTCCGGCCAAGAAGTCCGCCGCCCGGAAGACGACTCCGCCGAAGAAGACGGCCGCGAAGAAAACTGCTCCGGCCAAGAAGTCCGCCGCCCGGAAGACGACTCCGCCGAAGAAGACGGCCGCGAAGAAAACTGCTCCGGCCAAGAAGTCCGCCGCCCGGAAGACGACGTCGTCGAAGCGAGCAGCGTCCAAGCGCGCCGATCGTCGGAGGTAGCCAATCATGACCAGGACGGAAACAGACCAGCCCACGGCACAAAAGTCGGGTGCGGACCGGCTTCGCGAAGAGGCGTCCAACTTCCTCAGTGCACAGGTGGAGAGGCTCGCCGAGAAGGCGGGCGACAAACTGACCGATGTCACTGGGCAGCTCACTGATGTGGCCGAGAGTGGATCGCTTCCCGCGATCGGCTCCCGTATTCTCCAGGGCGACTCCCCGCTGAAGGCATTCGTCGGGGAGAAAGCCAAGGGCGTCAAGGACAAAGTCGTGGGGAAGGTCAAGGAAGCGTTCGGCGGCGGAAAGGGGAAGCGAAAGTCGAGTGGCGGCAAGGTCATGAACATCATCGAGGTTCTCGATGTGGGAGTGCCCCTGCGTGTCGCGTACGACCACTGGACGCAGTACGACCAGTTCAGCAGCTTTGCGAAGGGCGTTCGCGACGTCTCGAAGAGCGATGAGATGTCCAGTGACTGGAAGGTCAAAGTCGGCCCTTCCTCGCGCAGCTTCAAAGCAACCGTCCAGGAACAGATTCCCGACGACCGCATCGTTTGGACATCCGAGGGAGCCAAAGGAACTACCCGTGGTGCGGTCAGCTTCCATGAGCTGGCACCCAGCCTGACTCGAATCGTCCTGGTCGCGGAGTACTACCCGTCCGGGTTCTTCGAGAAGACGGGCAACCTGTGGCGCGCCCAAGGGCGCCGAATGCGACTCGACTTCAAGCACTTTCAGCGATACGTCTCCCTCGCACAGGAGGAGCCCGAGGGCTGGCGCGGTGAAATCCGGGACGGTGAAGTCGTCGTGTCCCACGAAGACGCCATGGAAGAAGAGGCCGCCGAGCAGGAGGACGCACAAGGCGAGGGGGCCGAGGACGAGGACTACGAGGACGAAGACGAACCCGAGGACGAGGACTACGAGGACGAGGACGAACCCGAGGACGAGGCCGAGGACGAGGACTACGAGGACGAGGACTACGAACCCGAGGACGAACCCGAGGACGAAGATGAAGATGAAGGCGAATACGAGGAAGACGAAGGGGAAGAAGGAGAGGAAGAGGACGTAACCCCGTCCAGGAAGCAAAGAGGACAGAGGCGACGCCGTGACTGACGTCGATTTCAGGTGGGGGGCCTACCCCGTTTCGGGGCCGCGGACCACCAATCTTGTCGGGCCGCAGTCTGTCCGGATGGGTCGTGATCCACCGCAGGACTTTGCGTGGCTTGGGCACCGGCTGGTGCGGCGGGGGCGGGACTGCGGACTGCCGGAACAGACGGACGTATCGACTGACGACACTGAACCTTTTTCATCCTGTGCCGGGAGGGTGAAATGGCCTGGTGGGCAGGGGCGTGACAGGGCAGGGCCCCTGGTCGTTTGCGTGGTGATCTCACTCATCACACCAGCGACCGAGGGGCCCTGTTGGTTCCGTATCCTTCCATGCTCGACGTACC
>NZ_JBICXE010000122.1:0-6630 GCF_043200155.1 Streptomyces sp. NPDC048473 | reverse complement strand
AGGTTCAGGTACGTCTTCGCCCAGGTCACGAGCTGTCCGGCATAGGCGGAGTCGGCCCAGACGATGGTGATTTCGGGGTGCATCAGCCGTAGCCGAAACAGCACTTCCTTCGCCGCGTTGCGGTCGGTCATGTCGGCCGGGGTGACCATGACGAACAGCAGCAGGCCCTTGGTGTCCACGACCAGGTGCCGCTTGCGGCCGTTGATTTTCTTGCCGGCGTCGTAGCCGCGGGAGTCCTTCCCGACGGTGTCGGCGGCCTTCACCGACTGGGAGTCGATGACGGTGGCGACCGCTCCAGGGGCGCGGCCCATCTCGCGGCGGATGCGTTTGCGGAGGTGGTCGCGGATCTGTCCGATGATGCCGGCGGCGGCCCAGCGGGCCATGAACCCGTGGCAGGTCCGCCAGGGCGGGAAGTCCCTGGGCAGGGCTCGCCACTTGCAGCCGGTGTCGACGACGTACCGAATCGCGTCGACGATCTCGCGGCGGGGGTGCTTCTCCGGGCGTCCCCCCTTGGAGGACTCGCAGGCCGGGGCGGGCAGCAGCGGTTCGAGCAGGGCCCATTCGTCGTCGAAGGTGTCCGAGGGGTAACAGCGTCGCCGTGCCAACGTGTCCCTCCCTCAAGACGGGGTGGGACCGGCCGCTTCGCGGCTGGTCCCACCGGTCAGGCGTCGGTGAAGTCGGCGATCACATCGAGCGTGGACTCGACCGAGTTGAGCTGGGTGTTCAGGTGCTTGATCCACCGGCCCTTGGGCTGGAGAGCGGCGTGCGGGGCGACGGTTGCGGTGATGAAGCGGCGGATCTCGGTGAGCTTGCCGTGGATGATCGCTTCCCAGCCACGGGGTAGGGGACGAAGGTGCTGCTGTTCTCGTCGATCGCCAGCCGGCGGTCCAGTGGCGGCACGGCCCGCTGGGGGCAGTCGGTGCGTTCGCAGAGGCGGCATCCCATGCCGATGGGCACGGCGGAGGAGGCGTTGTCGAGGTCGAGTCCGTCGGAGTAGACGAGCCGTGAGGCGTGCCGGATCTCGCATCCGAGTCCGATGGCGAAGGTCTTGCCGGGTTCTCCCCAGCCGCCGCGGTGGCGGGTGACGGCGCGGGCGGTCCACAGGTAGCGCTGCCCGTCCGGCATGGAGGCAACCTGGACGTGGATGCGGCCGGGCGCGGCGAATGCCTCGTAGACGTTCCACAGCGGGCAGGTGCCGCCCGCGCGGGAGAAGTGGAACGCGGTGGCGGACTGGCGTTTGGACATGTTGCCCGCGCGGTCGACCCGGACGAAGGAGAAGGGCACGCCGCGCAGCCGGGGCCGCTGCAGCGTGCTGAGACGGTGGCAGATCGTCTCGTAACCGAGGCCGAAGTGGTCGGTCAGCCGCTCGATGTCGTAGCGGAACTCGTCCGCGGCCGCATGGAAGCGGCGGTACGGCAGAATCAGCGCCGCTGCGAAGTAGTTGGCGATGCCGATACGAGCGAGCGGCCAGGCGGCGGAGTCCTGTTCGAAGTCCTCCGAGGCAAGGGCGGAGATTTCGTCGGCGCACTCCAGCAGCGCAAGCTGGGTGGCCATCCGGAACGCCTGCTGCCCGGGGCGCAGCCGACTGGAGAGGTGGAGGACCCGGGCCGACGGGTCGTAGTGGTGCAGGAGCCGGTCGGAGTCCGCGGCGAGGCGAACGCCGTGGTGTTCGGTGAGGCGCGTAGACAGGGCGCGCACGACTTCGCCGGGGCGTACGCCGATCTCGGCGGCAAGCCGCTCGGCCGCAAGATCGGTGTCGTTGAGGTAGTTCTGGCGCCGATAGAAGAACTCACGGATCTCCTCGTGTGCGGAACGGGGCTGTACCGCCGTTCCTGACCCACGCCCCTCCGCAGCTTCGGAGAGTTGTTCGGTGAGGTGCTGGTTCCGTCGGCCGAGGTCCACCAGGACGGTCGCCACGGCGGGCATACGGGAGGCCAGGTCCGAGAGATCGGACGTGGACACCCGGCCTGCGGCGACCTCGCCGGTGAGAGCGTCGCGCAGGTCGGCCACCAGCCGACTGGTGTCACGCTCGGAGAAGAAGCCCGGGTCCACACCGAACGCCTCCGTCAGCCGCAGCAGCACGGGCACGGTCAGCGGCCTGGAGTCGTGCTCCATCTGGTTCAGATAGCTCGGCGAGATGGCAAGGACCCGGGCCAGTTCGGCCTGGCTCATGCGCCGCTCCTCCCGCAACCGTCGCAGCCGTGCTCCCGCATACGTCTTGCTCATCCATGACTCCTGTCCGGCCGCGGCCCTCGATCCCGCTCGCGATATTAGCCACGCAAGCATGGCCGGAACCTTCGCAACATTGGCAATTCGGCATGGAAAGATGCGCAAAAGTTGACAGTCGTCCAGGGTTGTTGACACTCAGTGCCAGTGTCAGAGTCGCACTGCGGCCCGCCGGACTCCGGCGGCCGGAACGGAATCCGGGCACGATTCATGCCCTGACGTCGGAGATCCCGGCCCTTCCGTCCGGCAGCTCGGCAACATTGCTTCTGTTTGCTCACCCAACGGAGCCGACGGGTCGCACCCCTCCATGAGTCCGGCACTCAGTGCCAGACGTTTGCATAGTTCACGAATCTCCGGGAGACGGCCATGACGCAGGCAGGGACGACGAAGGAAACGGCCGAGGAGCTGGCTGGGCGGTGGGCGACCGACCCGCGGTGGAAGGGGATCGAGCGCACCTACACCGCCGAGGACGTGGTCAGGCTCTCCGGCAGCGTCCGGGAAGAGCACACCCTCGCCCGGCGCGGTGCCGAGCGGCTGTGGCGACAGCTGCACGAGCAGGACTACATCCACGCGCTCGGCGCCCTGACCGGTGGCCAGGCGGTGCAGCAGGTGAAGGCCGGGCTGCAGGCGATCTACCTGTCCGGGTGGCAGGTCGCCGCCGATGCCAACCAGGCCGGGCACACCTACCCCGACCAGTCGCTCTACCCGGTCAACTCGGTGCCGCAGGTGGTCCGCCGGATCAACAACGCGCTGCTGCGCGCCGACCAGATCGCCACCGCCGAGGGGGGCCAGGACACCACCGACTGGCTCGCTCCGATCGTCGCCGACGCCGAGGCCGGCTTCGGCGGACCCCTGAACACCTTCGAGCTGACCAAGGCCATGATCGCCGCCGGGGCTGCGGGCATCCACTACGAGGACCAACTGGCCTCGGAGAAGAAGTGCGGCCACCTGGGCGGCAAGGTGCTGGTCCCGACCGGCCAGCACATCCGCACACTCAACGCGGCCCGCCTGGCGGCCGACATCGCCGATGTCCCCACGCTGATCGTGGCACGCACCGACGCGCTCGCCGCGAACCTGCTGACCAGCGACGTCGACGAGCGCGACGCCCAGTTCGTCACGGGCAAGCGCACGGCCGAGGGCTTCTACCGGGTGCAGAACGGCATGGCACCCGTCATCGCGCGCGGCCTCGCCTACGCCCCGTACGCGGACCTCATCTGGGTGGAGACCGGCACCCCGGACCTCGCCCAGGCACGCGAGTTCGCCGAGGCGATCCACGCGCAGCACCCGGACCAGATGCTCGCCTACAACTGCTCGCCTTCGTTCAACTGGAAGGCGGCCCTGGACGACGACCAGATCGCCAAGTTCCAGCGCGAACTGGGCGCCATGGGCTACCGCTTCCAGTTCATCACCCTGGCCGGCTTCCACTCCCTCAACCACGGCATGTTCGACCTCGCCCGCGGCTACGCCGAGCACGGCATGACCGCCTACGTCGACCTCCAGGAGCGCGAGTTCGCCGCACAGCAGCACGGCTTCACCGCGGTCAAGCACCAGCGCGAGGTCGGCACCGGCTACTTCGACCAGATCTCCACCGCCGTGAACCCGGCCTCCTCCACGACCGCACTGGCCGGCTCGACCGAGGAACAGCAGTTCCACTAGAGCGCCGGCGGCCGGGCGCCCCAAGGCCCGCTCCCGCCCCTCGTGTTCAGTCAATCCCGTGTCCAGTTCAGGGGCCGGGCGCCGGATGACGCCAGTTGCGTCCCGCCCCTGAACGCTCCCGCTGAGGAGACCCGCATGTCCATCTCCGCTCTGACCAGCCGTGCTGAGGTCCTCGGCACACCGGGTGACCGGCACGACGAGATCCTCACCCCCGCAGCCCTCGAGTTCATCGCCCGCCTCGTCGACGCCTTCGCTGACCGCCGCCTGCGCCTTCTCAAGGAGCGCGCGCGTGTGGCGGCCCGACTGGCTTCCGGTTCTCCGTTCGACTTCTCCATCGCCACCGCGGGTATCCGCGCGGACGACTCCTGGCGGGTGGCGCCCCTGCTCCGGGGCTCATCGACCGGCGGGTGGAGATCACCGGCCCGCCGGACCGCCGGATGGCAGTCAACGCCCTCAACTCGGGCGCGCAGGTGTGGATGGCGGACTTCGAGGACGCCACTTCGCCCACCTGGGACAACGTCATCGGCGGCCAGCTGACCCTGCTGGACGCCATCGAGCGCAGGGTCGACTTCACCACCCCGGAAGGCAAGCCGTACCGGCTCAACGAGCAGGTCGCGACCATCGTCGTCCGCCCCCGCGGCTGGCACCTGCTCGAAGAGCACCTGCATATCGGCGGCCGCCCCGCGCCCGCAGCTCTGGTGGACTTCGGGCTCTACTTCTTCCACTGCGCCCAGCGACAGATCGACGCGGGCCACGGCCCGTACTTCTACCTGCCGAAGCTGGAGAACCGTGACGAGGCACGACTGTGGAACGACGTGTTCGTCCACGCCCAGGAACTTCTCGGCATCCCCCGCGGCACGATACGGGCCACCGTCCTGATCGAAACCATCACGGCGGCCGTCGCTATGGAGGAGATCCTCTACGAGCTGCGCGAGCACAGCGCCGGACTCAACGCCGGCCGCTGGGACTACCTCTTCAGCCTCATCAAGACCTTCGGGCACCGCACCGACTTCCTGCTGCCCGACCGGGCCCAGGTCACCATGACCGCCCCCTTCATGCGCGCCTACACCGAACTCCTGGTGCACACCTGCCACAAGCGAGGCGCCCACGCCATCGGAGGCATGGCCGCCCAAGTACCCCACAAGGACACGGACGCCCACCAGGCCGCACTCGCCAAGGTGCGACTCGACAAGGAACGTGAGGCCGAGGACGGATTCGACGGCTCCTGGGTCGCCCACCCCGGGCTCGTCCCCATCTGCCGCGAAGTCTTCGACGGGGTACTCGGCCCCCGCCCGCATCAGATCGAACGCACCCGTAGCGACGTCGACGTGACGGCAGCGCAGCTGCTGTCGGTGCGCCGCATCAGTACACCGCCCACACCGGAGGGCATACGCACCAACATCTCGGTCGCCCTGCGCTACTTCGCCGCGTGGCTGCGCGGGCAGGGAGCCGTCGCCCTGTACGGACTGATGGAGGACGCCGCCACGGCCGAGATCGCCCGCGTCCAGATCTGGCAGTGGCTGCGGCATCGGGTCATCGATCGCGCGACCGTCCTCGATCTGCTGGACGATGAGGTCGCCGCCCTGGGAGCGGAATACCCGTGGGCCGCCGTCGACGAAGTCCGTGCGCTCTTCGAACGGACCGCCCTGGCAAGAGAACTGCCGGCCTTCTTCACCACAGATGCCTACACCCGCCACCTCGTGCACCGCCCGGAGGAGCAGTCATGACCACGGACATCCGACGGATCGGTGTGGTGGGAGGTGGCCAGATGGGCGCCGGAATCGCCGAGGTGTGCGCCCGCGCCGGTCTCGACACCGTCGTCTGCGAAGCGGACGCCGTCGCCGCCCGCGCCGCTCGCGAGCGAGTGGCAGTCTCTCTCGAACGCGCCGTCCAACGCGGCAAACTGGACCGCGCAAGCGCCGAGGGCGCCCTCGCCCGGATGGTCTTCACCGGCAGCCTAGACGACTTGGCCGACCGTCAGCTCGTCGTCGAAGCCGTCGTCGAGAACACCCAGGCGAAGACGGAGATCTTCGCCGCCCTCGACAAGATCGTCGAGGACCCGCAGGCCATGCTCGCCACCAACACCTCCTCCATCCCCGTCATGCGCCTGGGCATGACCACTCAACGTGCCGACCGTGTGCTGGGGCTGCACTTCTTCAACCCCGTTTCCATCCTGCCCCTGGTGGAAGTCGTCTCCTCCCTGCACACCTCCGCAGAGACGGTCGCAGCCGTGCACGACTTCGCCGTACACACCTTGGGCAAAACGGTCGTCCGCTCCCAGGACCGGGCAGGGTTCGTCGTCAACGCCCTGCTCATCCCCTACCTCCTCTCGGCGATCCGCATGGCGGAATCCGGTTTCGCCACCGTCGCCGACGTGGACGCGGGCATGGAGCTGGGCTGCGCGCACCCGATGGGACCGCTGAAGCTCGCGGACCTGATCGGCCTGGACACGGTCGCCTCCATCGCCACATCCCTCTACGACGAGTTCAAGGAACCCCTCTACGCTCCACCGCCGCTGCTCCAGCGCATGGTGGAAGCAGGGCTGCTCGGCCGCAAGAGCGGCCAGGGGTTCCACACCTACGACCGGGGCTGAGGGGCCCGGGTCCGCCGCTGGGCTGAGGGGCCCGCGGTGCTGTGGAGCGGGGCGTGGGGGGCGGCGGTGGCGGGACGGCGCCCCCAACCACAACCAACACCGGACCACGACCCCCCACCAGTAAAACTACACGCTTTAGATAAGAAACGCCACCC
>NZ_JBICXE010000121.1:0-6992 GCF_043200155.1 Streptomyces sp. NPDC048473 | reverse complement strand
CGGCTAGCCGCAGGTCGCGCCACACCGGCCAGTCATCCGGTCCCAGAGAACTCAGTTCGATCATGTCAAGACGATGCTCCTAGACGGGAGTCATCTGCAACCAAGATTAGAAACAGGCAATAAAAGAGCGTTTTGTCCAGGCAGGGGTGTTTGGTGGTGTGTTAGGGGCTGAATTGGCTTGAGATTGCTGGGGCTGGCGTGCTTGATGCGTTGCGTGGGGCAGGTGACCTCATAAGTCGGCCGGTTTCGTCTCGTTCGCTCCTGTCTGATCCCAACGCGCCCCCGCCTGAACCCTTTTGCGCCCTGGGAAAGCGCCACGCCCGACGGTAGTACCGAAACATGACGCGACACCGTCCCTATCCCAGCGATCTGTCCGACGCGCGTTGGGAACTGCTGGAACCTGCCCTATCGGCCTGGCGGGCAGACCGGCGAGGCAAGGGCCTGGATATCGGCCGCCCGTCCCGGCACGACCTGCGTCGCATCATGGACGCCATCCTCTATGTTGACCGCACTGGCATCCCGTGGCGCTATTTGCCGCACGATTTCGCGCCGTGTGAAACCGTCTACGGATACTTTGCCGCCTGGCAGAAAGACGGCGTCTTCTCCCAGCTCAACGGCCTCCTGAGGCACCTGGTCCGCGAGGCCGAAGGCCGCAACTCCGAGCCGACCGCCTGCGTCATCGACGCGCAGAGCGTCAAGACGTCCGCCAACGGGCCCGTTGCCGGCCAGGGCATCGATGCGGGCAAGAAAATCGCAGGTCGCAAACGACATCTCGGTGTCGACACCCTCGGCCTCCTACTGGCCATCTGGGTGACCGCCGCCAGTGTGTCCAACAACGCCGGCGGCATACACCCGCTGTCCCATATCGCCGCCGCAAACCCCCGCGTGACCAAGGCGTGGGCCGACAGCGGCTACCGCACCAAAGTCATCGACCACGGCGCCCGGCTCGGCATCGACGTCGAAGTGGTCCAACGCGATCCCGGCACCAAAGGCTTCAAAGTAATCCCGCGGCGTTGGGTCGTGGAGCGTACTTTCGGCTGGCTCATGCACCACCGCCGACTCGCCCGCGACTACGAAACCAAGCCACACCGCTCCGAAGCCATCATCCACATCGCCATGATCGACCTCATAAGCAAACGCCTCACCCGCGAATCCACACCGAACTGGCGCGACACCTGAACATCGAACCAAACACCCCTGCCAGGATAAAACGCTCTTTAAGGGCGTTGGCACAGCGTGTGAAGCAGAGTGAGGAACTGCTGCGGGAAATCGAGTCGCTGGTTGGGCAGCCGACGGATACCTGCCCAGGTCCGCACACGTCGGCAGACGACACCGCATCATGCCCGCGGCCGGCCGAGGGGGCAGACCCATCGGGCGAGGCGCAGAGACGCCGGGCCGCGCGAGAAGCGGACAGGCACTGTCTGCGCTGTGTGCTCGCCACACTGCTCCAGCGCCATCGAAACGGACACGGTGGAGGAGCGCCAGGCGATGGGCGGCCCTCTTCGTCGCCGCCCCGGTAGCAGTCGGACTTCCGGCCCAGGGGCCGACGGCCTCGTGTCAGCTCGGTTCGGTCAGCTGCAGGTTTCGCTTCAGTGTTCAGCACCGGTTTCCTGCGTACGTCCGGTGGGCGCCATGTGGCTCCGGGCGTTTCGGACGTGCCGGGGTGGGCTTACTAGGGCGTCCAACTATATCGTCGGGGGTAAGAAGCCGTTGTCTTTCCGATCATGGGGGACATCGGTTCGAGGATCAGTTGGCTGGACGGCCGCGCAGGCTACTGGGGCCGTCGGAGGTCGCCGATGCGGCGTAGTTCAGGGTGGTCGACGTCGTCGTTGCCGATGACGATGCTTGCTCGCGTGGCCGGGTCGGTCTCGGCCAGGTAGTGCCGACAGGCTGCGTGGTAGCGGTTGTCGAAGGCATTCTCGGCCTGTTCAAGTCCGCCGAAGAGCGCGGCGTCCCGCGTAGTGCCGCGTCGGCGGGCGACGAGGAAGCTGGTGTCGGCGAACACGACCTCATCCCACAGGTGGGCCAGTTCGCTGCGCTGGAGGAAGCTGCCGTCCACGATCAGCACCGCTTCGGCCGGCGCGGTGACTGGGGGTTCGTCGATCTGCCGGTCGCTGGCCAGGTCGATGATGCGACCGCGGTAGCGGCGGTCGCCGCCTGGGCCCATCGGTGTGAGTACTGTCCGTGCGAACGCGGGAAAGTCGTAGGCGTCCTGGTAGTAGCCGACTGCTGAGTCGCGGCCCTGCCGGTGGCGGTGGGCGCGCGGGTGGTGGAACCCGTCCATGGACAGGTGAATCGCGGGTCGGCCGCGACCGGCGACCGCAGATGCCAGTGCACGGGCCAGGGTCGTCTTCCCTGCGGCGGTGATGCCGTCCACCGCGACCCGAAGCGGATGCCCGGGGTCCTGGGCCGTAAGGTGATCGGCGACCCGGCCAATGACCTGGTCGCGGGTGGGTTGGCCCGGGCAATCGTCAGGCGGGATCGCACTGGTCTTGATCAGTTCTGCCACCCTGCGGATCCTACAATGTGCTGGCGTCAGCAAGCTGATCGGAAGGTCACCGCCGCGGTTGAGAGGGACTTCGTCTCCCTCTCACACACCGCAGCCCTGGCCGTGATGACCGCGGCTGTCTTTGCTGGCCTGAAGAAGGCACGGTCGTACCGACCATGGTGATCGTGGGTTCGAGTGTGGCGGCTCGATCGGGTGATGTTGGGTCCGGGCGCGCATGAAGACAGGGCCTCTGGTGCAGCGCGCGGTTGTCGAAGACCATCGAGCGCGCCAGGAGGCCCTGATGTCGCAGTTGTACGCCCTTGTCGAGGCTGGCTCCAACTCCGTTGCTCTGGAGTGTGATTGCCCCGCGCACCGGTTCGGGAACGCCGGGGACCGGCCGCACAGGAGGCCGAGGTATCCCTCCGGCATGAGCGACGGGGAGTGGGCGGTGGTCCGCGACGCGATGCCCGTGCCGTCGTGGCTGGAGGGGCAGGGCGGCCAGCCGGAGGGATACTGCCACCGGCAAATGGTCGATGCGGTCCGCTACTTGGTCGCAGGTGGCATCACCTGGCGGGCGATGCCGGTGGACTTCCCCGTTTGGGACCGGGTCTACGCCTTCGCCCGGCGTTGGCGCCTGGCGGGACTGCTGTCCGAGCTGCACGACCGGTTGCGCGGCCTGGTCCGCGAGGACGCCGGGCGGGATCCGGAGCCCACCGCCGGCATCGTCGACTCTCAGACGGTCCGCGCGTCCGCGGCCGTGCCGCGGGCCACGTCCGGGTGGGATGGCGGCAAGCGGACACCGGGCCGCAAACGGCACGTGGTCGTCGACGTGCTCGGCCTGCTGCTGGCCGTGACGGTCACCGCCGCCGGCGTGCAGGACCGTGACGCCGCCCGACCGCTGCTGGATCGCCTGCGCGCCCGCTTCACGAGGATCACCCTCGTGTGGGCCGACGGCGGCTACGCGGGCCGACTGGTGACCTGGGCCGGCGAGAAGCTCCAGCTGACGCTGCAGATCGTCAAGCGCAGCGACGACGCCTCAGGATTCGTGGTGCTGCCGCGCCGGTGGGTAGTGGAGCGCACGTTGAGTTGGCTGGTGCGCACGCGCCGCTTGGCGCGCGACTACGAGGTGCTGCCCTCCGTCCACGAGCAGATGGTGCTGTGGTCGATGACGATGCTCATGACGCGGCGGCTGGCCCGGCGGCCAGGGTGAACCTGCCCGGGACCAGCTCGCTCAGCCAGCCCCGACCCACCAGCCGCTTCGCCTTCACCTGGGCGCCTTCCACCTGGGCCGGGACCAGATCCGAACCCAAGGCGGCCGTGATCTCCTGACAGCTCATCACCCCGCCCGCGCCCGCACGGCGGTGCTCGACCAGCACGGCCAGGATGCGCTGACAGTCCACCGCCAGTGCGCCCGCCGGCACCCCGGTCCGCCACACCGGCACGATCGAACCCGCGCGCGCCGCCCTCGGCGGCACGACCTCAGGCGCGGGCTCCACCGATTCGAAGGCAGCCGACGCCTGCGGGGACTCACTGTCCACCTGGGCTGCCGACTGCGCCCGCGGCGCGGACAGGACCTGCCTGACGCGCTGCCGGGCGACGACCCAGCCCTCCCAGTCCGCCTCGGCCAGCACGGCCAGCACGGCCAGCACCCGATCGGCTTCCTGCCGAAGCCCTTCGACACGCTCGCGCGCGGCCAATTCCCGCTCTTCCAGCAGACCCAACACCGACGGCATCCGGCACCTCCACCGACGAGACAATCCGACGGCCCGACTCTGGCTCGCTACGAACGACTTCATGCCTGACCTGCTGAAACTCGCCGATCAGATTCGGAAAGACAACGCCTTCTTAGCGCCGTAGTTGGCGGCTCTGTGCATCGCAGTTGGCAGGCAGGATGCTCCTGCACCTCGCTGACCTGCTGTTTCTCCGGTTCTCGCGCACACCAGCGGAGGAAACCAGCTGTTGCGACTGAGCGCCGTACCCGGCCCGTGTGGCTGAGTACGGCGCTCGGTGTCCGGGCCCTGATGCGCCTTGCCGGATCCGGGTCAGTTACTACTCGGATGCACGAGGCATGTGCGCTGGCTGGGCGGAAGCTACCTGTCCGACGGGTGTGGCCGTAGCGGCTCCGACCGAGCTGAAGTGCGCCACCGCGCCCGGGCTGGTGGGCTACGCCGGCCCCGAGCCACTCGCTGATCACGTTGGTCTCGGAACCGAGGCTCGGCGGATTTCCGGTGATACGTACGGCAGCTCATGTTCCGGGCCGGCCCTTCATCCCGGGTCGGCGGCTCCGGGACCGCTGGGATGGTGTGCCGGTGAACTCTGGGCTCGTAGGGCCGCGACTTCATTTCGTAGTTCGGTCAGTTCCCGGTGCAGTGCCTGGATAGCGACGATGGCAACTCCGTTGGCATCGGTGCAGCAGATCGTTCGGTCGTTCTCACCGACCCCGAACGCCTTCCACCAGTCCTGCGCCATGGGGCCCAGGTGGCGTACGTGTGGGGGGTCCCAGTGGTACCGCCACGTGCTGACCGGCAGCTGCACCACCTGCTCCAGCACCTGGTAACCGTTGACCGGATCGCTACCGCGCACCGCACCCGACACGGCATCGGACGCCAGACCGGCCGCAGAAGCATCCTGCCGCAGGCGCATCCTGACCAGGGCCGGCATCCATATCCTGGCCAAGGACCCTTTCAACCGCCGGTAGCTCATCGCTCCCAGACCACCGCGGTAACCTCAGTCTTCAGCCCACGATCCGAAAAGAGCAGGCTGCCCCCACCACCGCGGTTCTCAGGGCTGTTCACCGGCAGCTGGACCAGACCGCTGCCCACCCCGCTGCTGTAAGCCGTCACGCCAACCGCCGTGACCTCACGGTCCTTGTTGATCATCGTGGTGTCGTAAGCGGCATTGCCGGCCGCCAGAATATTCGTGCTCGCGACGGCCGGAACGCTCAATGCACCTGTACCGGTAGCCGCCATGGCTGTCAGCACCAGCAGACGGCGGGCAACGCGCTTCGTGGACATTAGGCATCCTTCCGGCCGAGACGCCGAGTGCGTCCGCGACACCCCTAACGGCCTGATGCCCCAAAAGGCACGCAGGTTTCCGCGCCTCATCCGGCCCCATGCTCGTAGCAGCGATCTCGTCCGCAGGTTCCTACAATCGGAGTTGGCGAGCGGTGCGGCATGTCACTCCATGCTGCCGTCGGGCGCGGCCCGGAAGAGGTATCGAGGGCCGAGCGCCGCTGTACGCCGCACCGCGTCACCTTCATCGTTGAAGCACGAGGGCCGCGCCAGCCAGATGGCTGATCCGTCCAACCCGATCCAGCACCCCCAGCGCGAATGGGCCAGTGTGCCCTGAGCATCAGAGTTGGCGAACAGTGCCAACTAGCGTGCGAAGTCACAGTTCCGGCCTGAGCCGAAGCGCGATAGTTGGCACAAAGGCACGCTTGTTGTCACTGAGACGGCGACTTCGAGCGAGGCGTCGGCCTGTGCTGCGGCGAGAGCTCGGACCTGCGTAACCAGTGACGTTGCATCAATCGCGTGACGGTGTGGCGCTTGGCGGGACAGCCCGCGTTGTCCAGCGGGTGCGAGACCGGCTGCGGAAGGGGTCGCTGGCCGAGCGGAACGCCAGTTGTACAGAGGAGCGGAGGAGTCTGACGGGCCGGTAGGTCCATAGATCATCGTGTCCGCAGCCCTGGGCCCTGACGCTATCGTTTTCAGCTGGCCACGGACTGAGCAGTTCGACCGAAGCGCTGGCGCGGATACACCGAACTGCGGCAACTGGGGGGAATGGGCATGGGGGACAGAGGGATAGCGGAAGTGCGCCGGGAGCATGCGTGGGCCGAGCGGCTGACGGAAGGAGTGACCGTCGCCGTGGCGTTGGGCCTCTCGTTCTTCCTGCTGGCCGGCCCGGCAGTGTTCTTCGGTACGACCGCCTGGCATCTGATGACCGACACCGGTACCACCGCGTTCAGCCGGTTCTTGGTGCCGGTGATCTTTTTCGTCCTCGTGGTGCTGCCGCTCGTCTTGGCCCGCGTGGTGTTCCGCTCGGGTCGGCGCAAGGGCAAGAGGCGACTGACGGCGGCGGTCCCGGCGGTGCTGGCGCTGCTCGGCGGGTCCGTCGTGCCCTTCGCAGCTCTGTGTCTCATCTTCGTGTACGCGGACTGACCTCCGGCTACGGCGGGTCCGTCAGAGAACGTAGCGCTCCACCTCGGTGGAGGGGTGACAGCCGTCATGCTTCCGGAGAAGTGGTGCGAAGTACCTTGCTTCGCCCGTGACAACTACGGTGCCTCATTCATGAAAGATCGCAGGTCGGCGTAACCCGACGGTGACAGCTACCGTGCCTCGGCACACGGCCGTTCCACTGCAGCCAGCATCGACACGGCACGCTGTCCGAGGCGACAAACGGAGATCCGGCAACTGTGACTGAGCGCTTGAGGTGGCGAGTTAGCGCCCGACGTGGCGGAGGATGAGTGCTGCAGTTGGCGGATTCTCTGGGGCGGAGCGGGACGGTA
>NZ_JBICXE010000120.1:0-7104 GCF_043200155.1 Streptomyces sp. NPDC048473 | reverse complement strand
CTACAACACAGACTGCCGCCCACGACCAGCACGAGCACCCCGAAACCAGGTCACGCCACCCCGCTGACCAGCCACTTCAAGATGGCGGAGCTTCATGGATTTCATGTGCTGGCCGCCGAAGGCGTGGCTGACCAGTTGGTGCGCCGGACGATCGTGGACACGCCCATTGTGCGACGGATTTCCGACCACTTGCCCTGCTACGCAGGCATCACACCGCTCGCCTGACATCTACCAGAGGAGATTACAGGTGACCACCGCGTCGACGGCCTGCCTCACCCCCCGTCAACACGACGTCGTACGACTCCTGGCTGACGGGCTGCTCCCGGCTCAGATTGCCGACACGCTCAACCTGAGGACCACCACAGTCCGCGAATACAAGGACGTAGCTGCACACAGGCTCGGTGTCCACGGAACACCGGCCCTGGTTCAAGCGGCATACGAGTCCGGTGCCCTGGGCCAGCCTGAGCCTGCCCCTGACGCCGACGACGGGCCGATCTGCCTACCCGATACTCAGCGCGAAGTCCTCGCTCTGCTTGCCAAGGGTATGACCGTCGGAGAGATGGCCGACCACCTTCACTGGCCGGAGCACGTTGTGCGCAAGGATGCGCGCTCCTTGTTTGCTGCCCTAGGGGCCAAGAACCCCGCGCACGCCATCACCAGGGCGTGGCAGCTCGGATTCCTCGGGGTGCCGGATACGGGGCGGCTGTCGTGACCGAAGTCGACCCCGACGACTGGCAGTACGAGGGCCCGCCTCGAATTCGCCCCAACCCGGGCAACCGCCTGGCAGCTCTGCGTCGGAGCTTTTACGACGAGAGCGTCGCAGCCAGGAAGTCCCGCGGCCGGCAAGTCTGCATCACGACGTACGTACTGGCCCAGGACCGCAGCACTATCGAGACGTCCTGCGGTGAACTCCTGGTCTACGCACGCCATATGGGGTGGCGCACCGCCAGAAGGCACTTCACGGATGTGCTCCGCGACACCCCGGCTGGTGATACACAGCCGTCGTTGTCCGATGCCGTTCGCTACGTGGGCTGCGGGTATGCGCACGGCATCCTCATGCTCGGCCGGAGCTCGATCGCGTCCATTGACGACGAGTACGAGGCACTACTGCACTGGCTGCACATCCGGTGTTCGTTCATCGCCTTCATCCCCCCGGCCTTCATAAGCAGACTCGGCCGCGGCCCACGCATGACCCCCGGGGTTGCCCCGCACCCCCGGGCAGGTTTTACCCCGACTACCTGAAAGGGCACCCAATGGACGTCACACTCCCCCTCTTCCTCGAGGAACTGCTCAGCCAAGGCCGAGAACCGGGCGACGTGCCCAAGATCCTTGCCGCGGACACCGATGGCTGGCTCGCACCACTAATCTCCAGCCTCGCCAGCATGGTGAACGGCATGCCCGACGCGCCCACTGGTGCGTTCCTGGCTCACGGGTATGCCCACCTTCCGCTTCCGGCCCGCGACGAGCGCGGAATCTACCTGCGCTTGGCCTTTCGGACCGGTATGACGCCGTGGCCGGTCGCCGCTACATCGGTCGTCCTCACGGTTGCTGGAACCGTCGCTCTGGAGATGTACCAGCGGCCCGAGGACGTTGCAGCCGGGCGCCCACAGTATGCGCGCAGCTTCGGCCCCGAGCAGGTCTTCGCCGCGCACCCGGGCACGCTGTGCGCGTTGCAAAGCACCGCCGACAGCATGCAGGTGCTCGCCATGACGCAGCCCGAAGCCGTCCCAACCGGGATGCTGACGTTCAACGAGTACTCCGTGGTGGCCCTGCGTGCCCGCAGGGCGCTGAGATGCCTTGTGAACGCCAGTACGGGCGGTGCCTGGTGAACGCTACGAGTTGGCTGGACAACGTTCCGTCCCTGGACACGCCCGATCTGCGTGCCGTGCAGGACATCAGCCGTGCTCTGCTGGATCGGCTCGCTGAGGATACGAAGTTGCTGACCCAGCTGATCGACGAGATCCCCCTCGACGCGGAGCGGCTTGCGAACAGTCGTGTGACCCTGCTCCTGAACCGGCTGTCGCTCTATCACGCGCCCGATCGCGGGTTCGAGATCCGCATGAACATGAACCCCCGCCTGGATAACCAGCTCGTCCCGCACGACCACTGCTACCCGTTCGCCACGCGCATCCTCGCCGGCGGGTACGTGCACGTGGTGCGCCGTCGCACCGACGAGTGGGAGGGACCGATCAGCGGCACCGACCTGGAGCCGGCCATCGTGACCATCGAGCGGCCGGGCAGCGCTTACACCCTGGGGCACCAGATGGTGCACCAGGCCGTGATGGAGCCGGACACGGTGACGCTGTTCGTCCGCGGACCGCGCCGCAAGAGCGCTTCGAACGCGGTCGCTGAATTGATGCCGTCGCGAGACGCCTGGCCGACCGCTGCCGAGCCCGATCGGGAGCCCGCCGAGTCCAGGCCCGCAACGTTGCACGAGTACCGCATGATGCGCAGCTATCTGGCCCGGCGCCACCTCATCCACTGAACTCGCTCCGCTTCCCGCGGCCGCGCGCGCAGACCCCCCTCGACGCGAGAGGCTACGGCGCGACAACCGCACAACACGAGGAGCACCCCATGAGCGTCCTGACGGCCGATCACCCCGCCTGGATCGAGACCGAGGCCGGTGGCCGCGCGCGAGCCGTGCACGCGGCCACGGGCGTCTGGGTCCTGTCGTGGGACCGAAACGGCCTGCACATGAACTGCGTGGACGGTATCGAGGACGTGAAGCCGACGTTCGTCACCACCGATCCCACTTGCCTGCCCAGCAGCGTCCCCGCCGAGCTCAAGGCGGGGCTCGATGACCTCGGTGTCACGCGGCGACTCGCCAACCCGTGGCTGTGGGACGCGATCACCACGGCGATCCTGCGTCAGGTCGTGCGAGCCGGGCAGGCCCGCAAGCTCTACCGGGAGTGGTGCAAGACCTACGGAACCACGGTCGACAGCCCCTTCGGTGACCTTGCCGTCGCTCCCACGGCCGGGCAGGTTCTGGCTCTGGACGATGAACAGTTCGCAGCCGTCGGAGCGAAGTTCCACCGCAGCGTGTTGCAGGCCGCCGCCCAGCACTACGAGCTGCACGCCGTCGACTGGCTCTGTATGGACGCCCCCGAATTGGTTGGCGCGCTGACGAGCGTTCCCCGCATCGGTCCGTGGACCGCTGCGGCAGCCGCGGCCGACGTCACCGGGGACTTCAGTGTCTACCCGCACGACGATCTCGCCGTGCGTACCTGGGCCGCGCAGATCGCGCCCGGTTACGCCTGGCCGGACAAGAAGGACAAGGCGTTCGGCCCGATGTGGACCGGCATGGCCGGCCCCGACCGCACCGCCCTGCACACTCTGACCCTCTCCACCCTCACCTGGGGCTCTCATGCCCGCTGACCTGGAGGACCCATGCAGTTACCGCTGATCACCGGTGCCGATCCGGCCCGCACGCTCGACGCCCTGTTCGTCAACGCACCGCTGCGGAACTACGACGAGCGGCCACGGGCCAACGACTACACGCTGCCCGTACTGGGGATGGCATACATCGCCACGTACGCGCAGAAGGTCGGCGGCTTCAACGTCGGCGTACTCGACGCCGAAGCGCACGGGCTTGGCATCGCGGAGACAGCGAAAATCGTCAACGACGCACAACCCCGGTGGGCGGCGATGAACCTCCTCGCCCCTACCTACGAAATGTCGGCGCGCATCGCGGCCAGCCTGGACCCGGCCATCGCCCTGATGGTTGGCGGGCACCACGCCAAGGCCATGCCCGACCGCGTTCTCGCCGACCCGCGCATGGCGAACCTGCAAGCCCTCGTCCTCGGCGAAGGTGAACTGCGGGTCGCCGCGCTCCTGGAAGACCACCAGCACCGCCGTGAACTGCCCGCGGTGCTGTGGCGCGACCGCCTGCTCGGCACCCGGGCAGTCGGCGTCCCGGTCGGCAAGCCGAATCCGCAGATGCTGGGGCCGGACATCAACGCCCTGCCGTACGTGAACCGCGCGTTCCTGCCCCAGGACCCCCACCAGGCCGCGCCCACCGAGACGGACCGGCGCCTGGCGGTGAGCCGCGGCATCGACCTGCTCAAGGAGGCTGCCCGTAACGGTCACATGGAAGCGAACATCGTCGGCAGCCGCGGCTGCCCGTACAACTGCACCTTCTGCGGTGCCGCCGTCAGCGCCAATCCTGATCTCACCATCCGAGTCCGTGACCCCGAGAACATCATCGGCGAGCTGGACGAGCTGCACGACGAGTACGGTGTGACCGCCTTCCGGTTCGTCGACGACCTTTTCCTCGGCGCCTCTCGCGTCATCAAGACGCAGATGGAGGCATTCACCCAGCACCGGATCGGTGAGCGGTACGTGTGGGACGCCACCGGACGCATCAACGTCCTGGACCGGCTCGCCGACAGCGAATTCGAACGCCTCGTGGAGAACGGCTTGCGCGAGGTCGCCCTCGGCATCGAGTCCGGCAGCGACCGCATCCTCGACGCCATGGACAAGCGCATCGACGCCGAAATGACCGAACGCGTCGCCCGGCGCCTGGTCGCGCACGGCATCGGTGTGAAGGGGTACTTCATCCTCGGCTTCCCCGGTGAGACCCACGACGACATCGAGGCGACCGTGCGCCACATCCGCAATCTCTGGAGCATCGCCGACAGTAACCCCGGCGACGTGCGGGCCAGCGTCTTCGAGTTCCGCCCCTACCCCGGAACCCCCGTGTGGAAGACCCTCACCGACGCCGGCCACGATCCCGACCGCCTCCTCGCGTACGGAGACGTCGACCTGACCGCAGACGGCGCCGACGAGTCGATGCGCCAACGCGACGAGTTCAACTTCTCCGTCGGCATCCAGTTCGGCGACGTTCCCCTGACCACGGTCCGTTCAACGCTAGCCACGCTCACCCGCGAGCAGCACGAACGCAACCAGACGGCACAGGGGACCGCAGCATGAGGCAGCGACGCGGACAGCTCGTGACCCTTGACGGCCCCAGCGGCGTCGGAAAGTCGACCACCATCGAGGCCCTTCGCGAAGAGATGGCCACACGCGGCATCGTCGTCCGCCAGACCGTGGAACCCTCCACCAGCGCCCTCGGCGTTTTCACCCGCCAAAACGCCGACCACATCCACGGCCATGCCCTGGCCTGCCTTGTCACCGCAGACCGGTACGCCCACATCGAGAACGAGATCCAGCCCGCGCTCAGTGCCGGTGACACCGTCATCTGCGACCGGTACCTCGCCTCGACGCTGGTCTTGCAGCAACTCGACGGCGTGCCGCTGGAGTTCCTGCTCAACCTGAACGAACACGTGCTGATGCCGGACCTGGCGGTGATCCTGACCGCGTCTCCCGGCCTCATCGCCGACCGGATAGCCAGGCGCGGAGTCCAGCACCGCTTCCACCTTGACCCAACCATGCCCGTCCGCGAAGTCGACCTCTACGCCGAGACCGCCCAGACCCTCACGGCCAAGAACGTGAAGGTGCTGGTCCTGGACAGCAGTGCTGCCACCCCATCGGAGGTCGCGTCCAGAATCGCCGACGCGATCCCCGAACCATCGGTAGCGTCGGCTGTCCCACCGCGACCAACAACCCCCCAAGGAACATGAATCCGCAACCCGCGCAGCCCGTCATCGACACCCACGTCATCCTCCGCAGCGGTGACAAACTGCTCTTCTCTCAGCGCGGCGGCCCCTATGGCTACGGGCGCTGGCACATGCCGTCCGGCAAGCTCGACCGGGGTGAGCCCCTGAGCGTCGGGGCCACGCGGGAGCTGCTGGAGGAAACCGGCGTCACCGTCAATCCGGAACATCTGCGGCTGGTGCACATCGTGCACCACAAGCAGAGCGACGCCGTGGAAAGGATCGGGTTCTTCTTCGAAGCCACCGAGTGGAGCGGGGAACCCGTCAACAAGGAACCGGAGAAGTGCCTCGGCCTGCAGTGGTTCAGCGTGCACGAACTGCCCGAGGACATCATCGAGTACCCGAAGGAAGGGCTTCTCGGCTATCTACGAGAGGATGGCGTTCTGGCAGAACACAACTGGAAGTAGCACCAGAGCACGACGCGTATGTTGGCTCCGGCCCTGCAGGAAATACCAGGCCGGAGCGGACATCCACTACGCGGCGACGTCCACCAGCCCGTCAGCCGCGCCTCGGCGGCCGTGCGCCCATGCCCGCTCTGCGATGCCGTTGCGCCGGTCGACGTCCGCGAGGAGCCGGCCCACTCCGTCCCGCAGGCTGTCAGCAGTGACCTTCTGTGGTGACCAGGAACTTCTTGAACTCTACTGCTCGGTGGCGGCGGTGGAGTTCGCCGACGACGGTGCCGTCGGCGATGTTGAAGGCGGCGAACAGGCTGGTGATGCCGTGCCACAGGTAGTCGTGGGTGCGACGCTCGGGCATGCCCGGCATCATCGGCAGTACCGGCTGGGGGCCGCCGGCGGTGACGGCGGTCTGGATGGCGTCCAGGGCGTGTGCGACATCGAGGAGCCGGTACGCCTGGGCGCGGCTGATGCCGAACTCCTTCGTGCAGTACGTTTCCCACGAGGTGAAGCCGAGAGGTGCCCAGACGCGGGCCGCGTGCGCGTCACGGACCCTGGCGGCGAGCACCGCGACGGAGCGCCGGACGTCGTCCATCGCTTCGCGCAGCCCAACTGTCATCTCCCGGGCCTGCGCCGTGCTCAGCGGTCGCGGGGCTGGTTCGGCGGCGACGTCCTGGTCCTCGTGGTGCTCGCTCTCTCCAGCGTGCGCCGTGTCGGCAGGCCGGGCCAGGCCTTTGCGGAAGCCCGGGGCGCGGACAGGCGTCGGCCGTCGCGGTTCGTGCCCCCCTGTTCGTCGTTGGGCCTGGCATGGATCTCCCGCGCATCATCGAGGGCCTCGTCGGCTTTGGTGATTCGAGAGAGGACGGTCAACGGCCGAATCGGGTGGAGGCGCCTTGCTGGCGGGCCAGTTGCAGGGTCTTGTTCCAGGCGCGTTTGATCTCTGGCTCGGTCTTCCAGTACATGCTTCCTAATGTTGTTGTCCAGCGGCTGTGGTCGCAGGGAGTGTGACCTCGTAGCACCGTCGGTCACGAATAAGGGCCCACAGGACGTTGACTCGTCGGCGGGCGAGGGCGAGCACTGCCTGGACATGCTTCTTG
>NZ_JBICXE010000119.1:0-7243 GCF_043200155.1 Streptomyces sp. NPDC048473 | reverse complement strand
TCTTATGGACACAGACCCGTGACTGCACCTACAGCTTCATCAACTGCCTCTCCAATCGGCCAGTCCACTCAAATTCGTGCAACTTCGTGTCGCACAATCGCCTTCCCAGTGGCCGGGGACCGCGCGGTCCCCGGCCTCGGCGGGGCGTTCACTGAGGACGACGTCCGCGGTGACATGCCCCTGCGGCTTGTTCTGCGACCGTGCACGGGGAGTCCGCAGCGCCCGGCCAGTGCGCAGACACGCGACCAGTTCCCGCTTGAGCGCGCCACGGCCTTCGATGAATAGCGCCTGATAGATCGCTTCATGGCTGATGCGCATGGATTCATCATCGGGGAAGTCGGCGCGGAGCCGGTGCGAGATCTGTTCCGGGCTCCATGCCGTCGCCCATCGCCGGTCCTGCCGATACGGCTTGTTCAACCCCTTCCACGCCCTCGTCTCCGGCCCGCTGACGATCGTGCCGTCGGGGCGACGGACACTGCCGGCGAGCCGCTCCTGCACGTACGCACGCAACCTGTCGTTGCCTACGAGCTTCGCGGTCTTCGGGCGCTTCGCGGCCTGTTGCGCCTTCCACTGCGCCACCAGAGCCCGGTAGACCGGCTTGCCGCCCCGGGTCGCCGCATTGCGGCGCAGCTCGCGTGAGATCGTGCCCGGGGCGCGGCCGATCCTGCGGGCGATCTCGCGCACGCCGATCTCCTGGGCACACAGCAGCGCGATTTCC
This sequence comes from Streptomyces sp. NPDC048473, assembly GCF_043200155.1. Taxonomy (NCBI): domain Bacteria; kingdom Bacillati; phylum Actinomycetota; class Actinomycetes; order Kitasatosporales; family Streptomycetaceae; genus Streptomyces; species Streptomyces sp. NPDC048473. Next base: position 6,525 of record NZ_JBICXE010000119.1, on the reverse strand, counting down.
TCACGTTCAGCGAACGACAGGTAGCGGCCGGTGGGCTCATCCAGGCTGATCGGCGGCATCCCGCCAGCGTGACGGAACCACCGGGATCCGACCGGCCATGAAACACCAACAGCCACCGCGGCCTCTGCCGTCGTCACTCCCGATGCGATCCGCCGCCAGAAGTCCCGCTGTACCGCACGAGACGGCTCCGGCCGGCCTGGCGAACGCATCGGCGGTCGCAATGCCCGATCCGCCGCCCACTGCCGTCGCGCACCCGCAGGCGTCTTCGGCATCTGCTTTCTGTCTCGATCCATCGCGCACCTCCGTCATCAGGTGTTGCGACGACCAGTTGAATCCGCCTTGAACGCCGCGGTCGGAGTGGTGCGTGAGGCCGGTGAGGTCGGCGCCGGTGTGCCGACGGCGCCAGATCGCCATCTCCAGCGCGTGAAGGGCGAGGTCGGTGTAGAGGCTGGTGGCGACCTGCCAGCCGACGACCATGCGGGAGAAGACATCGATGACGAAGGCCGCGTAGACCCAGCCGGAGAACGTTCTGATGTAGGTGATGTCGGCAACCCACAACTGGTTCGGGGTAGTTGCGGTGAACTGCCGCTCGACCAGATCGGCCGGACGGTCGGTCTCCGGAGCAGGGCGGGTGGTGCGCGGGCCCTTGGCCCGGATCACGCCGCGAAGCCCCGCCTGACGCATGAGGCGTTCGACCGTGCAGCGGGCCACCTCGACTCCCTCGCGGACCAGGGCGGCGTGGACCTTGCGGGCTCCGTAGACACCGTAGTTGTCGGCGTGGATCCGGTGTATCTCCTGGGTGAGTTGCTCGTCGCGCAGGCTGCGGGCCGACGGCGGACGGGTGTGGGCAGCGTAGTAGGTGCTCGGCGCGATCGGCGCGTCCGTCTCGGCGAGGACGTCGCAGATCGGCTGGACGCCGAACAGTTTCTTGTACTGGTCGATGTAGGCGACCTTCATCGCAGTGGACGGTCCAGCTCCGCGGCAAAGAAAGCCGAGGCGGACTTCAATATCGCGTTCGCCCGCCGCAGTTCCTTCACCTCCCGCTCCAGCTCCGCGATCCGGGCAGCCTCCGAACCGGTAGTCCCGGGCACGACTCCCTCGTCGATCTCGGCCCGTTTCACCCAGCCCCGCAGGGCCTCGGGGTGCACGTCCAGCTGGTCGGCGATCCGCTTGATCGCTCCGGCCCGGCCGGCCGGGTCCTTGCGGGCCTCGATGGCCAGACGCGTCACGCGTTCACGCAGTTCGTCGGGGTACTTACGGGGAGCAGCCATGATCGGCATCCTTCCGGGTCTTGATGATCTCCATCAAACCCGGGGCGGTTCAGAGGCTGAACCGGGGAATCTGCTGGCCACGATACGTCGGGGGTACACAACCGACCGCGGCGCAGCTCAGGCCGTTGTAGCCGCTGATTTTTCAACCTCGCCTGGCCCCTTTCCTGGCGGCCACCGCCACACCGGCGACGGCGGGGCGATGCATCACGTGATCTTCGGCGGATGACGCCGGGCGGGGCCCGTTCAGCATGCGGAGCGGGGCAACTTCGTGGATCGCGCTCCGCTGGGGCCCGGGTGCGTCGTACGGTGTTCCACGGATGGCGACCGGGCAGTGACGCCGGGTCAGGCAGGGGAGGGGACCTGAGGGATGGTCAATGCCCGTACATACCCGCTGTGGCGGGATCTCGCGATGAGCGAGGACCTTCCGAGGGAAGCCCTCAAGACGGTGATCAACGCCCTGTGCGCCCCGGCGACGACTCGGCACGGCTTCGACGCCCAGGCCGACCGGTGGCGGGAGGAAGCTCTCAAGGCCGCGCTGCCCGCGCTGCTGGCCCGGACCTCTGCCAAGCGGCTGCGCGGCCAGCTCCTGGTGCACGCCGACGAGAAGACGCTGGCCGCTCTGGCGGCTGACGGCACCGTGACCACCGCCGATCTGCCCGCCATCCTGCGACACCGCCGGGTCTGGGCCGGACTGATCTCCGCTCTGGCACAGCACCCCGACCAGGTCGAAGCAGCGATCGCCCTCCTGCCCCGCCTCCCCGGCCACGAAGTGGAACGGGTCGTCCGAGACTGGGATCCCGACCGCTACACCCGCACCAAAGGCACTCCGTCGGCGCCGCCCCTGCCGCAGGAACTGTTCGACGCCGTCCTCGAAGCCTGCCTCACCCCGCTCGCCGCATATCTGCTTCACCCGGAGCCCGAAGAGGGCTGGGAGGCCGTGTCCGCGTTCTCGAAGGACTGGTCGCTGGAGCTGGGCGGCCGCGACGGCTGGGCGATGCTGGCCCGGTGCCCCCAGCGGTGGGCGGAGCTCACCGCGCACCCCGCGCTCGGAGCGGCCGTCCAGCACCTGCTGCTGGACCAGGCCGAAACCCAAGCCCGCGAAGACGCCCGGCTCCACGCCGCCGACCCGGACGGCGAAGAACTCCCCGCCGACCCGGCTCCCGCCCTCAGCGAGGACCTGCTGCTCGCCTGCCTCCCGGCCCTGTGCCTTCCCGAACTGGCCGACCTGCCCAACCCGCAGGTGACCGCCCGCAGGACCCTGCACCACATCGCCCACCGCGTCCACAACAACCCGCGCCTCGTCGACCTCGCCGCCGACCAGCTGCACGCGGCCGCGGACGCTCTCGTGACCCGCGGCCAGCTGCTCAGCCTGCCCGACAAGCAGGAGGGCGACCACGAGTTCGACGGCCGCGTCCTCCGCCTCGCCGAGGACCTGGCCCTCCTCAGCGCCAACCCCGACCACCTCGCCGGGGTCTGCACCCAGCTCGCCCGGCTGGATCAGCTGGCCGTTGTCTCCCCCACACCTAGCCGGACCCTGATCCGCATCATCGACAACCTCGATCCCGGCCACGACCGCCCGGCCCGGCTCCTGGAGCGCCACTCCGAGCACCGCCGGGTCCAGGCCCTGGCCACCCTCGCCGCCAACCCGCACACCCCGCACACCGCCGTCGCCGACGTCCTCCACGGGCTGCACCCCGCCGAACTGGCCTGGATCGCCGAGAAGGCGGGCGGCCCGGACTGGTTCCTGGCCACGGCAGCCGCCATCCCGGTGCCCGAGGACGAGGACGACGGTGTGGTGTGGCTGCTGGACGACGACGAACTCGGCAAGCACCCCGACCCCACGGCCGTCCTGCAGTCCTGGCTCGACTCCCCCGCCACCGGTGAGACTCTCTCCCGCTCTGAGGTCTACCGCGCCGTCGTTAAGTCCCGCCACCACACCCTGGAGCACCTGCGCCAGATCCCCGCCGACGAAGTCCTCGCCCGCCACGAACCCGACATCGCCCTGCCGATCCTGCTGAACCACTGCCGGCGCAGCACCAACCGGTGGGAGGCACTCGCCGCCGCCATGACCTTCGACTACGACGAAGACAAGATCACCTTCGGCCAGCTCCTCGACTTCCTGGACCACACGCCCGCCCGGGCGCGCACACCCTGACCGGGCTGCTTCGCCAGTCACACGGTCCGAAACAGGGCCGAGTTCACCTGCCTTCGCCCGTGTGCCGAATACGGTAGCCTCGCCGCCCGCACACCGCCCGGCACGGCGGGAAGCGGCGGCAAGCATCGAAAAACACGGGACAGGAGGAAGGCCGGGATGACGCAGGCCGCAGTGAGCGAGCTAGACGAACGGGTGCCGGGACGCCGTTGGACGGTGCGTGTGGACGCCGCCGACCGGGGCAGTGCGGCGGTGCGTATCTCGTGCAGCCGTCCCGCATGTGCCGAGCAGCGTCTGCCGTCTGCGGCTGCAGGACGTGCGGCTGCGGTCGCCCATCTCAAGGCTCACCTGCGCGCCGCCCCCGCCCCAAGAGCCGGGACGTACTGCGCGTGCAGGGCCGAGGGCTGCCACGCCCATCTGCCCGACACTGGCCGACATGCGCGTGCCGAACCGTGGCGGTGCGGCGGGCCGGTCGTCCTGGCTATGGTCACCGACCGGGAAGGGCGCTGGTGGCAGGCCATGGAGTGCTGCTCGCGGTGCGCGGCCGCCATCCCCGGGGCCAAGACCGCCCCCGCCTCCCAGACGCCCGGGCCGCAGGACGCCGAACGTCCGGCCCCCGCAGCCACGGACACAGGCACGGGCACGGGCACGGGCGCGCCGCAGTTCTCCGACCACCAGGTCCCCGCAGGCCCGGTCCCAGCACCCCGCTCCGCACCCGTGCGGCGCCGCCTGCCGCAGGCGAAGATCGCCCAGCGAGTCATCCCACATGACCTGCGGCCTGTCGCCTTGCGGGACGAACTCACCGAACTCGGTGACCTTTTCCGCGCCTACCAGCAACGCGAGCAGCCCGACCTGGCGCTGCTCGCCGACCTCCAGGAACGCAAGGCCCGCGCCTTCACCACCTGGGCCGACGTCACCTGCGACGGAGCCCTGCGGTGGGAAGCCCGGCGTACCGGGCAGGCCGCTGCCGCCACCCGCCTGCAGCACCAGCAGCGCACCGGCGGCACCACGGACGACGACAGGCCCGCAGTGGCCCGGCTGCTGACCGTGGCGACACAGTGGGACCATGCGCGCTCTGTCCTCGCGCACGTGGCCGACCACACCCCGCTGCCCGGACCGGAAGCACGTCTGCTCGTACTGATGCTGACCCTGCGCACCGCGCACACCGGCACCGGCAACCTCGTCGGCCAGGACCTCACCGCGCTGGGCCTGACCGACCCGGAGGACCTGGTCGAAAAGCTGACCGGCTCCGGCTGGCTCACCCTGCCCGGCACTGTCGGCGACCTGCTCGCCTCCCGGCCGGAAAACCCCACCCCGATCACCGTCCCCTCCCTGACGCCCCACGAGGACGGGACAGGCCCGTTCACGTTCGGCAAGAAGATGCGGCCCAAGCTCTCCGGCTGGGCCCAGAAAGTCGTCTCGGACAAGAAGCTCCGCAAGGCCAAGGCCGCCGCTGGCACCCGGCTGCTCGCCCTGACGCTGGCCGCCGGGACCGACGCCTCGGGACGCCTCGGTCCCGGCGGCCAGGGCATCACCCTGAACGCTCTCGCCGACTGGGTTCCGGCAGGTCCCGGCGAGCTGCAGCACCTGGTCGACCAGCTGACCGCAGCGGACTGGCTCACCGACGCCGCCCTCACCGACGCCCAGCTCACTGGGCAGATGACCGAACGCGTCCTCCCGCTCACCTGTCCCCTCCGGGCTTGAGGCACAGCACTCGTCCGAGTGAACCCGTGACGGTGTCGTCCGTCCTGGCCGCCCATCGGCTGGATGATGGGCGCATGGCCCGAGGCGGGCCACGTTCCGACCGCCGCCCGATCCGGCGTACCGGAACGCAAGGAGCGTGGTGATGCACCGGCCTGCACCACACGGGATCACACACAGCAGTTCGTCAGTGTTCGTTGACGTGCCGGGATCGGGTCGAAGCGCGTCAGGAAGGCACTGTCGTGAGCGACCGCTCTTCATGGGAGTCCCGCAAACTCCACTACTGGGCCGAGTGCAGTGGGAACTCCCGCCGCGCCGACATTCGAACCAGCCACCCGGCACCCGCAGCCTCACCGGCGCAGGCGCGACTGGAGAGCCTCGTCCTCGAGCAACTGAGCACCTCCCCAAGCCTGTGCGCGCACCCCTTCGGCATCGCCTCCCTGACCAGCACCAGCACGTCCCTCACCCTGCACCTCGACGCCTACATGGGCCAGGATCGGTACTCCTTCCCCGAGCACTGCCTGAGTCGTCTGCTGCCCACGACTCCCGCACCAGACAACGGGAACGATGTGCCCGGGACCCCAGGCCTGCGAGTGAGCGGCATCGAGGCCGGCGGCCAGCGGCTGCACCTGCACCTGCACATGGTGAAAGACCCTGAGCAAGCGGCAACGCTCGTGCTCGTTCTGCCCCGTGGGCTGGCGGAGGGCTGGGAGGCCATCGAGCGCCGGCACCGGCACTGGTGCCAAGACAACGGTCTGCGACCGCTGTGGACGATCCCGCACTCGATCCCGTGGAAACCGGCTACCTCAACGCCTATCCCAGTCTCGAAGGCTCGCGGGCCAGGCGGGCCGCGGTGGGCAGCGCTCTGCTACGACGTATCGCTCTCTTCCACTGAAGCTTCCCCTTGATCGTGGACACCTGGAGACTGGGACGTGAGAGCCCAGAGGAAGCAGTGCCAGGTGGGAAGTAAGTACACGAAGCGGTACTCGGAGGAGTACAAGCGGGACGCGGTCGAACTCGTGCGGTTGTCGGGCCGGACGGTGACCGAGGTCGCTCGGGAGCTCGGGGTCAGCTCGGAGTCCTTGCGGGGGTGGGTGAAAAAGGCCCGCGCCGCCCAGGACACCGGATCGGGACCCGGTGCCGTGCGGGCCGCCGACGACCGGGACGAGGAACTGAAGCGGCTGCGGAAGCTGACCGCCGAACAGGCGAAGACAATTGAGATCCTGAAAAAACCGCCTTCTTCGCGAAGGAGAGCGACCGGTGAGCACGGTATGCCGGTTCATCCACGCGGAGAAGGCGAACTACGGGCGTTTCCCCTTGATCGTGGACACCCTGATCATTGGATCGTGATGATCCATAGGACAGGAGTTCCCGTTGGGGATGTCGAAGTACTCGCCTGAG
>NZ_JBICXE010000118.1:0-7251 GCF_043200155.1 Streptomyces sp. NPDC048473 | reverse complement strand
TCTGGTGATCAAGATGGCAAGAGCCGTGTAACGGGAGACTGTTACGCACGGTTCTGTGGGAGCCCGGGGGTGAAATTCCCCCGGGCGACCCAACCTCTAATATAGGGATGGATGTCCCCACCTTCCCCGCAGACCTGATCCAGGCCCAGCGCGACCTCAACGCCACGTACGACGCCCTCGCAGCACCCCGCCAGCACGGCAACACCGCACTGCGCCGCCGCCTGCTCCTCCTGTCCGCCCGCATCTGGTGGCACCCCTTCTGGAACACCCAACCGCCCGGCAGGCCGACGGACCGCACCGAGCTGCGCCGCCAGGCCCGCGGTGACCGTCGCGCAGCGCGGGCGGCATGAGTATGGACGCCCCGACCGATCGGCAGGTCCAGATTCTGCGGGTGATCAGAAACTGGATCGTGGATCACGGCGAAGGGCCCTCGATCCGCCAGATCGGAGAACGGGTCGGCCTGTCCAGCAGCAGCTCGGTCGCCTACCAGCTCAGTCGCCTGGAAGACCGTGGCCTGATCAGCCGCACCGGGCGCCGCTGGCGCTCCTGCCGGCTCGGCATCTGAATCCCCTCGTTCTGCTGCGGTACCCGGTCTACCGTCCTGTCTATGAAGCAGCGAGGGCCGGTTTCGCCGGCGCGGGATGAGCTCTGGGCGGAGGCCGCAGTCAACGCGGTCCTGGGAACGCGAAGGGTCAAGCACGACGACCAGTCCGAGAACCGCATGGTGGACTTCCTCCTTGATCCCGTCGACGGGATCGGGCCGTTGGTGGCGCTCGAGGTGTCTTCCACGATCGAGGAGCCCCGGCAGCGCCTGTGGGACGCTCTGCATAGCCAGTACGACCAGCCGATCCCTGGCCTGCAGGGCGACTGGATCGTGCAGTTCACGCCCGGGACAAACGTCAAGAAGGCGTTCGGCCCCCTGGCCGCCCTGTTGGTTCGCCAGGAGCAGGCCAACCTGGACAAGATCGGCTTGAACGGATGGAACGACAGCACTGCGCTCGGCTCGTTCCCCGATCCGCAGCATGAGGCAGATCTCCAGGAACTCACCAAGCTCAAGGTCGTAAGCGCCCAGCGAGTACACAGCGACAGAGCAACAGGCCGGATCTTCCCCACCGAGCTGCTCTCCGGCGTTGCCCGCAGTACGGCTGACGCCATCGCGCCCTACATCGACGAGTTCCTCGTCTCGGAACTGGGCGAGGACAAGGTGGGAAAGCTGGCGCAGCACCCCGACCGGGAAGGACACCTCTTCCTGTGGGCGGACCGCAGTCACTTGGACATCATGATGTCCCTGACCAACAGGTTTGTGCCCACCGGCAACCCGAACGCTCCGGCCGGTCTTCACACCATCTGGCTCGGATCGTTCAACGTCGACGGGCTCGTGTACCGATGGAACGACTCGGGTTGGTCGATTCTTGAAGTGGAGCAACGAACCGCGATGCAGTAGTACCTGGGGCCCTGCCCTTGCCATCGAGCCGCCGCCCCCACGTCGACCAAGAGCTGGTGCGCTAACCACCCACCACCTGTTGTCCGGCCGGAGGACCCTGCACCACGGCACAGGCACCACCATCGAAACCGACCTTCAGGCCGGACACCCGCCCACGCTTCCGCGCCCAAGGGCCCCGCCTCGTCGCACCGTAGCCCAGCTGGCTTCTTCGGCCCCGCCCCCGTCTCCGTGGCGGGGCAGGAACGGGCCGACCATGCCTACAGAAGGAAGTCGACCGCGCTGCTGATGCGCTTGGCGAGATCGGGGATCGTGTACGGGGCGCTTGGCTGTAGCGCAGCCCAGCTGTCGACCAGCTTGTATTGGATGCGGCGTTGGTGGGCTCCAATGCCTTGGAAGATCCAGGGCACCATCTTGAGCATGTGGATGTTGGTGTGGCCTGGTGTGGCGAACCAGCCGTTTGGGATCGGGAAGAAGCGGTCGAAGGCTTCGAGGGCTATGGGGATCTCGTTGGCAGGGATGCCGGAGTACTCCGCCATCCACTCGAACTCCTCCCCGGTCCTGTCGTTGAGGTAGAACCCTCCCCATCCCCACAGGAACTGCTGCCAGAAGGTCGCGTACCGCGCGAAGTTCGGCTGCTCTCGCAGCCACGCGATGCCGTCATGGAACGTCTTGGGCAGGACGTGGTAGGTCAGCCCCTGAAAGAAGAACGACTTTCCGTCCTCCGACATGCGGAACTCCGGAGGACCATCGGGATGCGCGAGCGCGTAGTCCACGGCGGCCTTGAGGATGGCGAGCCGAGCCCGGTGCTCGAGGTACGTGCACGCCTGGAGCTCAGGGTGACTGCCGTGCCAAAGCATCGCTTGGTAGCTCGGGCTGTCACTCGCGGCCGCCTGCGGGTCGAAGCCTTCCCCATCGATCTCGCGTGCGTAGCCCAGGGTCAGCTTGGGGTGGTCTCCGTACGCCTCGTACAGCAGCGCCAGCGACTCTTCCGGAGCCCTGGCGAAGAAGGTGCCATTGTTGATCTGACGGTGGTACGTCTTCGCAGCCTTAGCGCCTTCGTCCCCGGCTCGTTCCTGCCTGTGGAGGAGTTTGACGAACTTGCGCTCGACTCCGTACGAGTGCCGCCACAGACCGATGAGCCGTGGTTCCGCGAAGGAGCCGAACCCCTTCTCCGTGAACAGTTGCCGAGCGGTTGTGAAGTCGTCGAAGCACACGATGTCGAGGCCGAGCGGCTCCATCTTTCGGGGGGCTGCCTCACGGTCCTCCCAACGGGTCATGAAGAACGCTCCATGCTCAAGACCCAGGTATTGCATCCATCCCACCACCTTGAACAGGTCGGTGAAACCCCACTTGCCGCCCTTGACCTCGATCAGCCGGCGCAACGCCTTCTCAGGTCCGTAGTCGGTTGCGAAGATGTCGAGTTCGAGGATGTCGGCCGGATCCGACTCGATGATCTGCTTCTCTACGAAGTGTCCAGACGCCTGGAACAGCGCAGCGATGTAGTCCTCGAGCTCCTCGCCGGCCTTCGGGATGTCCGGCAGAGTCACAACCTTGTTGCCCATCAGCAACCCCCTTTGTGAGGGGCGACCCTATCGGCGCAACGTAGCCATCAGCCACACCTTTGAGGCGGTCCCGGACCGACAACGTGGGAATCAACACCGGTATGGCATCAGAGCGGATCCGGTGGCCGCTAGTTGAAGAACTGGGCGGCTAGGACCGGACGGCCAGCCCCGACAGCACGAGACCCCGGCCTTCAAAGTGCCGGGGTCCGATCGGGCGCGGAGCGGTCAGTAGTCGTCGCGTTCGGAGGGCGGCCCGTACTCCTCGATGAGATCGCAGGTACACGTACCGCCCTCGTGCAGCGCCTTGTCGCACTCGTCGTGGTGGTCACGCTTCGGTGGTGCGGCCTGCACGGGGGCGGGCTGCGCCGGGGCGGCCTGGGTGGCCGGCACCGGTCCTGCCCAGTCCATGCCCAGCGCCGCGAGCGTGGCGAGCTGGTCGGCGCTGAGCCTGTCCCGCCGGGTCTTGGTGTTGGAGATCCATACGCCCAGCTTCACGATCACCGGCTCCGCCTCGCCGTCGACCACGGTCTCCTCGCTGTGCCCCCTCGGCACCGGCCGGTCGGCGCCTTCCCGCTCCACCCACTGCGCGAGAGCAGCCAGACCCCGCTGGAAAGCCTGCTGAGCCTTGGCGGACCCCTTCGCCGCACGGACTGCCGGGGCGGGAGACGGGGCCGCAGGGGCATTGATGCCCAGCGCGGCCAGCCGCTCCTGCTGCTCGGTCGACAGCTGCGCCCACGTGCCCGGCTCCTGCTGCCGCCAGCGCCACTTGCCCACGTCATCGCCCTCGAACACGACCCCCGGGGCGATGTAGGGCAGGACGCCGTCGGCGTCGACCAGGTCGGCGAGGACGCGGTGGTGGCGTTGCCAGTCCAGCGGCCACGGGCAGTTCCAGTCCAGGTCGATCGCCGTCAGCTGCTTCGCCCGCTCCTCCGCCCGCTTCGGGTCCTTGCCCAGGCCGCCCTTCCGGCGGAGGTTGGCCAGGTGCTGCCCGATGGGCACCATCGCCTCGCCCTCGCCCCAGACGGCGTCCTGACGGGGTGCGAGGTGCCCGGTGGCCCGCCGGTAGGAGCGGAGCGCGGCGAGCTTGTTCTCCCACGCTTCCTCGCCCGGCTCCCACACCATCCCGGCCTCCGGGGCGTCCAGCAGCGTCTTGCGCCGCTCCTCCAGCTCGCTCGCCCGCAGCGCCTTCCGCTGCTGATGCACCCATCGACCAAGCGGAAAGTCCTTCGTGACGCCCACTTCGACCTCGACGTCGTAGGCAACGGCATGGACGCCGGTGATCTCGTTCTCCTTCCGCCACCGGATGAGGGCCTGGTAACCCTCCAGCCACACCAGCGACTCCGGCCGGTAGACCCGGGTGCGCAGGAACGCCGCGATGGTCGCCGCGTCCCGGGGAGAGGAGAAGTGGAGCAGGGCTGCTTCGGCGGCGGCCTGAGTGTCGTCCTGCTGCTCCTGGTCCTCGCCGTCACCCTCCCCGCCGGCCCCGACGATCTGCCCGTCATCGTCCCGCCGGACGTGGATCTTGCGCTTGCCGCTCGTGAGCGCACGGGAGGCGAGCTGCTCGACAAGTCGATCATCATGACTGCGGAGCCCCTGGAGGATGGCGACAAGGGGGCGGAACGAGGCACTGGCGACCATGTCGGTCGGGTCCTCGTTCGGCTCCAGGAACACCGGCACGATGATCCTGGCGACCTTGGTGCTGCCGTCCTTGTTGAGCCGGAGCGCCCGGCCGATGTTCTGCACGATCTCCACCTGGGAGCCGCGGGTGTCCGCGAAGCAGATCGCCTCGACTCCCCGCTCACCCGTGATGTCCACGCCCTCTCCGAGCACGCGAACGCTGGCGAGGAAGGCACGGTGGACCCGGCGCCCGGCCGCGTCGATGCCGTTGGCGAACTGGCGCAGCGCCTCGCGCCGCTCGGAGACGAGGTGGTCGCCACACAGCCACGCCGACCACACGCGGTCCGGGGGCACGTGGCGGCCGGCCTCCAGCTCGTAGAACTCCGCGTCGATCGACGACTTCGGCAGCCGGTCCGCGGCCGCCAGGTCGGCGTCGGACGCGTCGTTCATGTACAGCTCGGCAGCGGTCTCGGGCAGCTTGTCCGCGAACGCGCGGGCCTCTTCGACCTTCTGGTGGAACGTCATGACCGTACGCAGGTTGTACGCCGCCGAGTGCTCCAACAGGGCGGTCTGCAACAGGGCCAGGCGCCGGCCCCGCTGCGCCTCCTCCGACTCCCCGAGAACCGGCGAGGGATCGCGGATCTCCAGGACGTCGATCTCGAATCCGGCAAGGATTTCGCGCTCGATGGCCTCGCTCAGCCCGAGCTCCGCGAGCCACGCGCCGTAGGTGCCCTCCGGGTCGTCCGACATGGTCGCGATCTCCGCCTCCTGGCCGTCCGCGCCCCTCTGTGGGCGGGCGGCGGCGAGGATGCGCGGGGTCGCGGTGAGGTAGAGCCGGAAGTCTGCCGGGATCCGCTGGTTGTCGTGGATTGCCGCCCACGGACGGCCAAGATCACCGGCGGTTCCATGAGCCTCATCCACAATGGCGAGCGAAAAACCGTCCATGCGCTGGCCGTACAGGCGCTCTCCGCCTGCCAGAGCGGTCTCCAGCGGCCCGCGAACCTTCCGCTGGCCCACGGGGGCGTCGATGTCCTCGCGGTCCACCAGGGAGGCGTACGTGGCGAACACGACGACCGGCCCGGACCCGGCCCACAGGGAGAGCTGGATCGGGTTCGTGGTGGTGCGCACGCCCAGCTCGTTCAGCACCGCGTCGTTCTCCAGCGAGCACACCGCGACCATCGGGGCCCGGTGGCCCACCAGACGCCACGCCTGGGCGGTCTGCGCGAGCAGATCCAGGGTCGGAACCGTGACGAGGATCCGGCCGTCCGCGAACGACTCCAGCGCACACGCGGCGGCCGTGATCGTCTTGCCCGAGCCGGTCGCTGACACGATCGTTCCCCGGGCCCCCTGCGGGGGCACAGATGACCTTGCAGGGAATCCCACCCACCTACGAAACGCGGACCGCTGATCTACCTGGTGTTCCTTGAGCTGAATCGCTGACATTTCCTTGCCTCCCCGAGCGCTGAATTCTTGTGGTTGTTCAGAGGGCCGCGTGCGGAATGCAGGCCGCGCCCAAGTCGTTCCAGATCGACGCATCCGCCTTGTGCCAGCCGCCCGGCTTTCCGTCCTTGAACGGCGGCTCGTCGTCCGGGTCGTAGTGACCGGCATCGAGCGTGCAGACGATGACGTCCCCATCCGCGTTCCGGGTCCGCGCGGTGCACAGACCGCCGGCCTCGCCCAGCGCCTCCAGCACCTGGCGGCGCCTGGTGGTGTGCGGGTGAGTAGCCGGCAGGACGGCTTCCCGGACGTAACCCTCCAGCCGCACCAGGTCGACGCGCTCCCGCTGCCTCACATCCGCGATATGTACGGCCAGTTCAGCGGCCCCGGCCGACCGGCCGCCACGCCGGGACCACTCCCGGTCCGCGATGCCCACCAGGGCCTCGCTCACGGCCGCCACACCCTTGTCCCAGCCGTCCTCGAACTCAGCGCCACGAGGGCGCGGCGCCATGCCGTCCAGCTCCACCACCTGGCACTGCGCCCCGGCGACCGCCCCGGCCTCCAGCGCGGCCACCAGGTCGTCAGCCTCGCTCGCGGGCACGCCCTGCGCCTCCAGGAGCGCGAACAGCTTCAACCGGGCGTTCACAGCCGCCGTCTGGTACTGCGTCACCCGGCGCAGAGAATCGCTGCTCAGCGCGGGATCAGGTCCGGTAGATTCGTGGTGACCGGTCATCTGCGGTCGTTCCTCTCGGAATTCCGGGGAGGTTCCCGGATGGTTGGGGGGTGTCCCGTGTTTCCGCCAACGGTACATGCTGCATCAGTCTGATGCATGCGCTACACTGGAACTCACACGAACGAGCGACCCCCACCCTCGCAGCCAGCCCGGCCCGCGCCAGCGGGCCCCAAGGTTCTGGAGGCGCAGCCGGAAGGACCGTCAGGCGGGGGAGCGCAGCGGACCCGCCCAGGAGTCCACAGGACTCCCCAACTCCCGTACTGGAGTCCCCACTAGCTGCACCACCCCACCCCAGTGGCCCGCCCGCGCACCGCGCGGCCAGTCGGGCGCGCAGCGGCCGGCCCCACTGCCTCCAGGAGCGCAGCGGAAGGAGGCGCCCACGCTCCGCGTGGGCGGACGGGAGCGCAGCGACCGTTCCCCTTGCACATCGCGCAGCGATGTGGTACCCGCTCCGCGGG
>NZ_JBICXE010000117.1:0-7467 GCF_043200155.1 Streptomyces sp. NPDC048473 | reverse complement strand
CCCCCGCACCGTCGGCGGAGACATGAAGCCTGGGACGCAAACCGATACCCTGCACGCAGAAAGTGCCTTCCACCTGGACCGACAGAACCCCTCGACAAGGTTCATCGTCCCAGCTCAGAAGGCACTTTCGCGTTCCCGGCCAGCAACTGGCCTCACACCAACCGAAACGCCGAGGCCAATGCTGTCAAATGTCTCTACAGGTCAACGCGTTGAAGAGGCGTAAGGCAAGTAATGCATGTACGAGTGGGCTCCGCGCGGCCGACACCGTGGGGGCGTCGATCATCCACGGTGGGTACGGAGGAGGGATGGCGGTGTCCCTCACAGACCCGACGGGGTGGGGAGACCTGTTCACTCGGGATATTGACGGGCGGATAGTGCAGCTCGCGGTTCTCCAGGCGTACCGGGACGGCATGGAGGACCAGCTCGGCTCGCTCGGCCTGGTCCTCAACGCCATCGTGCTCTGGACGACCCGTTACATCGACGCCGCCGTCGCCCAGCTCCAGGCCGAGGGCCACGAGATCCGCAAGGAGGACATCACCCGGCTCTCCCCGCTCAAGCACCGCAACCTGAACCTGCTCGGCCGCTACAGCTTCACCGCCTCGCCCCCGGCCGCCGACGCCCTGCGCCCGCTGCGCGACCCGGACGCGCAGCGGGCTGGACGAGGACGACGAAGGCGTGGACTGAACGCCCACATCGGGTGACGCGGGCATATCAGGTGGCCGGGTGCTCGGAAATCGCAAGCGCCGGTAGGGGAGCTGATGTCAGGCTGCCCGATATGTCCGACTAAGCCTTGATTGGTGCGGCCGACCTGGCGGCCTGCTCGATCTTCGCGCAGTGGACTGCACGGGCTTCCTCGTCGATCTGCTTCTCGTGTTCGGGGCGCATCCCGGTCCGGCCGTCGAGGCCCTCGCGCAGGATGTCGGCGTGCCCGGCATGCCGGTTGGACTCGCCGAGGACATGGACCGTGATGGCGAACAGGTTCGTGTTGGGATAAGGCTCCGGCCACCACGGCACGTGGCCGGGGGCGTCGAGGGGAAGCTCGTTGATCGTCGCGTCCGAGTGTTCCCACGTGCGCCGGTAGGACCCGATGATCTGATCGCGGGTCTCGTCCTCGGTCGCCCACTGATCGCTGCCGTCGGAGTCCTGCCACCGGGACAGCGATTCCGGGGAAGGGCGGTCGAAGACCTCGCCGAAGTACCTGGCCTCGACGGTGGCCACGTGTTTGACCAGGCCGAGGAGGTTGGTCCCGGTCGCCGTCAAAGGTCTGCGGGCGTCGTATTCGGACAAGCCGCCGAGTTTCCAGAGCAGCGCCTCGCGGTCCCGCCGCAGTCTCCCGTGCAGGTTGTCTTTCGCGAATTTATCGATCATGCGGCATGAACCTTCCATGGGCTGTTCGTGGTCTCGAGATCCCGTACGTGGTCCGCAACGGCTGGCAGAGCCGAGGCTTGGACTCCTAACACAATGAGCTACCGGGAATGGCTGTCTGTCAGAGAGGCGTGGGGGTGGGGGTGGGGTGCGTGACGGCTCGCGGCCGACCCGACCTGCGACGGTTACTGCGCAGGAGAACTACACGCATGCTGTTCGGTGCCGTTCTCTGATCCCGTTGAGTAGTTCGGGACGGGGACCGGGGAGGTGGGCGGGTGCCAGGTGAAAATCCAGCCGGCGGTAAGCACCGCCGCGCCGCCTGCCAGGGCGATTGCGCCGCCTGTTCCGATGCCTGCGGCCACCGAGCCGAAGCAGGCCGGCCCGACGCCCTGCAGCGTCATGCTGCCGGAGCCGAGCAGACCGAAGGCCTGGCCCTGGCCATCCTGCGGCAGGGCGTCCAGGAACGGCCGTTGCAGGCCGAGACCGTAGGCTAATCCGAAGCCGCAGAGCAGCAGCAGACAGGACGAGACGCCCACTCCGGGCTCGGTAGCGAAGCCGACCAGCGGCAGTCCCGTCAGCGCAATCAACGGGACTACCAGTCGCTCCCGGGTGGGTGGCCGTAGCAGTCGACCCACCAGCAGGTCACCGACAAGCATGCCGACCGGCAGACAGCCCATCAGCACCGCGTACCAGCCGGGCGCGAAGTGGCGTCCTCCCGCGTAGGCGACGATCAGACCTTCCGCGCCCGCTACGAACGCGGGCGGTAGCCACTGGGCCAGCATCAGTCGTCGTACCGTGTGTCCGCGCAGCAGCAGGCCGGCACCGTGCAGGCTTGCCCGGACGGCCCCGCCATCGCCCCGAGCGCTGCCGGGTGTGCCGCCGAACTCTCCCAGCTCCAGCCGGGGTAGCCGGATGCGGATAGCGAGCGCGCAGCCGAGGTAGAGGGCGGCGCTTACCGCGAGCGCCCGGTGCGGGCCGAGTACCGCGACGACCGCACCTCCCAGCGCCAGACCGAACAATTGCGCGCCAGAGGAGGCGATGTTGTTCAGTGAACGGCCCAGTACATAGGCGTCGCCCTTTAGCCACTGCGCGACCAGCCGACTCGACGCGCCGCCGAACACCGGTGTGGCGAGGGCGACCAGCGCCACGACACCGAGGCTTGCCGCGATCGGCATCCGCACCAGGGCGAGCAGCAGGGCGGCGGCGCACTCCAAGGCGTAGCCGCCGGCGATGAGCGCGCGGGGCGGCAGTTGGTCGGCCAGTGAGCCCAGCAGCAGCGAGCCGAACAACTGCGGGAGAAAGCCGATGCCGAAGGCCAGTGCGCTCAACAGCGCGGAGCCGGTGGCCGCGAAGACCAGCACCGAGAACGTGGTGATCCGCAGCGAGCCCGCAGTGATCGCGACGGCGCGGGTCGATAAGAGCAGCCGGAATCGCGGCTCGGCCAGCACCTCCCGGTAGGTGGCACGGTGGTTGCCCTGCGCGGGTTCGACGGTTGGGGTCATGACGCCCAGCCTCGACGTGCGCCCACGCCACTCACCAATGATTCGTCGCTGGACGAATCGGAACAGACGTCCGGCGGTAGCATCGCAGGGTGCTCCGCTTCGAAGTCTCCGTCGAGGACCTGCTGCGCAGCCGCTTCGCACTGTCGCCCGCGTTGGACCTCTGCTTACTGCTACGCTCGCTCGCCGGCCAAAACCGGCCGCTGCCGCGAGCCTGGGCCACCCGGCTCCTGCCGGCCTTTGAACGGCTTCGCCGCGAGACCGAACTGGACGCCGCCCTCGCCCTGCACACCCCGCAATCCGGACCGAACTTCGTCGCCCCGCCCCCGCGCGGCCTCAACCAGACCTGGGCAGACGACCTGGCCATGATCCGGGCCACACCGCTGGAAGCGGCCCGCCACGAATTCGCCACCACCGCGACCGGCCCGTCCGCCCATGATCCCCGCGTACGCGCAGTGCTGGACTCTACGGACGCCGTCTCCAGGATCGCCGAGGCGATGGACCAGGCGTGGCACGAGCTGCTCGCCACGGACTGGCCGCAACTGCGCGCGATCTGTGAGCGCGATGTCGTGCACCGGGTGGGTGTGATCGGCGAACACGGATGGGCCACGACCATCGAGAGCCTGCACCCGAGCATCGCCTGGCGCGCCGGCGGTATCGAGATCGGCTTCTTCCCCCCAGTCGGAAACGTCCGCCTCGCCGGCGACGGGCTACTGCTGATCCCTTCGGTCTTCGTCGGGAATATCGCCGCCCACCTGGAAGACCCCTGGCCCAGGACCTTGGTCTATCCTGCCCGCGGCACCGCCGCCCTGTGGGGCGAACAGGCGACCGTCCCCCAACCGGACGCGCTGACCGCTCTGGTCGGCCGGGCCCGAGCCCGGCTGCTGTTGGCGCTGGACGCCCCGGCCAGTACCAGGCACCTCGCCCGAAGCCTCGCCATGGCACCCGGCGCGGTAGGAGACCACCTCGCCATCCTGCGAGGCGCGGGGCTGCTCGTCCGCGCCCGGTCCGGACGGTCGGTGCTCTACCGGCGCACCCCGCTCGGCGAGGCACTGGTCGCCGGTTCGGGCTGAGGGCTCAGATCAGCACTGCTTTTTGAGGCGCCGCCAGCAGATGATTGCGCAGCCGAGGGTGAGGAAGGCCTGGTGGATGTCGGCGCGGATTTCCCAGCGGATACGCAGTCGGCGGAACCAGCGCAGAAGCGCGAAGGCCGCTTCGACGACCCAGCGGTTCTTGCCCAGGCCGCTTCCGTGCCCGGTGCCGCGCCGGGCGATGAGCGTGCGGATGCCCAGCTCACGGACCTGGCGGCGGTAGACGTTGTGGTCGTAACCACGGTCGGCGTAGAGGACGTCGGGGCGCTGACGGGATCGTCCGCGCTTGCCGCGGATGGGCGGTACGGCGTGGATCAGGGGCAGGAGCTGGGTGACGTCGTTGCGGTTGCCACCGATCATGGTGGCGGCCAGGGGTATGCCGTGGACGTCGACAATGACGTGGTGCTTGCTGCTTGTT
Organism: Streptomyces sp. NPDC048473; assembly: GCF_043200155.1. Lineage (NCBI taxonomy): Bacteria > Bacillati > Actinomycetota > Actinomycetes > Kitasatosporales > Streptomycetaceae > Streptomyces > Streptomyces sp. NPDC048473. The sequence continues at coordinate 3,094 of NZ_JBICXE010000117.1, read as the reverse complement.
TTGCCCCGGTCCACTGGCGAGGGCCCGGTGGCGTCTCCGCCCTTCAGGGCCCGCAGGTGGGAGCCGTCGACGGAGGCGCGGGACAGGGCCAGCTCGGCCCGCGGTCCCCGGTCATGCCGTCCAGCTGAGCTGACGAGCGTGCTGGTCCCGGCGGGAACAGGATGATCGTGAGCTGGTGAAGGAACCAGAGCAAGAACGGCGAACGTCTCCTGAAACGATCAAGATTGAGGAGACTGCGCAGTGCGGATCTACATCAGTGTGGACATGGAGGGTATCACCGGGCTGGTGGATGCCGACGATGTCCAGCCTGGCGGCCGTGACTACGAGCGTGGACGGCTGATGATGGCAGAAGACATCAACGCTGCGATCCGCGGTGCTGTCGCGGCCGGTGCCACCGACATCACCGTCAACGACGCGCACGGCCCGATGCGCAACCTCCTGCCCGAGGCACTGCACCCAGCAGCGCGCCTCATTCGCGGCAAACCCAAGCAGATGCTCATGCTCGAAGGACTCGCTCCCGAGCACGACGCTGCGGTTTTCGTCGGCTACCACTCACGGGCCGGTGCGCTCGGCGTACTGAGCCACAGCTTCATGGGGCACGAGATCGAAGACATGTGGCTGGACGGCCGGCCTGTGGGTGAGATCGGCTTGGCCCATGCCACCGCGGCCGTCATCGGTGTGCCGGTGACGGTCCTCACTGGTGACGACTGTGCCTGCACAGAGATGACGGAATGGGACGCCTCGGTGAGGACCGTGGCAGTGAAGTATGCGCGGGACCGGTTCTCGGCAGATCTGCGGCCGTCGGAGGAAGCACGTGCGGCCATCGAGAAGGCGGTCGCCGCCAGTCATAGTCGTTCCTCGGCAACCGACGGATGCGAGCGTGACGCGCCCATAATCGGAGGAATGCCGAAAGCAAGGCACCGAACGGGGATCCAATTGGCTGTTTGCCCAACCGATTCGACCCGAGGATGTCCCCATGCGTCGTGCCCTTACAGCGGTTGCCTTGTGCGCCGGGACCGTTGCTCTCACGCTCGGAAGCGCGGGATTCGCCAACGCGGAAGCTTGGATCTTCCCACAACAGTGCTTGGACGGGGGCGGGCAGGTTATGCAGATCGAGCCCGGGCTAGGCACCTGCGTCGGCGGGACGTACGACGGCACCGAGGTGCGAGAGCGAGCCTGAGCCCATTCGATTCCACTGTGATCGCATCGCCCCGCCGACTGTTCGGCGGGGCGGCGTTACTACGCTCCTGGTGACCGTGAGTGGTCGCCAGGAGCGTAGTAACGCTGCTCGGGCAACAGCGTCAAGTCCACCGGGGACTTCACCGCACCGTCCGCACACAGCAGCGCGTCCACCAGCTCGAACAACTCGTCACGTCGGGCGGTCAGACACTCGTAGAACTCTCCCCGGAAGCGTGACGCTTCCGCGAACGCTTCCCTCCGGACAGCACCAGGCAGCAGACTCACCCTCACGGCCTTCGTCTCGGTCACGTGCACCTTGGTCGGAGCACATGATCAGACGAAGGCCGCCCCCACGTCCGGCGAATCCCCAGGCGAGCGAACCCGTTCGAGACACCGTTCGGCCTCGTGGCACCATGTACGGCATGACGACCAACCGAAAGGTCCATGCCGCGTAGACGGCCAGGACGCATCCGGGCCGGAACCCCGGATCGACAGCAGCCACGGCGCTCAAGGCCAGCCATCGACCGCCTCTCCCCACGAGCACTGTCCGAGATCGTCCGCCTTGAACGCACGCGGAACTACCTCCAACCGGGGGACATCAGCGCGGCATTGCGCTTGTGGAAGGACTACGTCCACCAGCCCACGCGCGAGCTCTGGCACGACGACGAGTTCGGCAACGTGCACTGGTACTGCTGCGGCAACCCTCTCGAAGGCCGTGCCCTACTCGACGGCGCAATCCGAGCAATGTCGCCTTGCGGAGCCCGCGAGCTCCGCAAGGTCATCGAAAAGCTCGACGCCTTCATGGGCCCGCCCGACCCAGCCGCAGACCGCCGAAGATATAAGACAAGCTGAGTGCCTGACGCTGTCGGGGATCTTGAAAAGTCCCGATCTCCTGTGCTCGGTAGCCTCAGAACTCGTAAGGTTCCGGTCATGGTGACTGCGACTGTCCGATGGTGGAGCGACGAGGAGGGGTGGGGGGTGCTCGACTCGCCCGAGACTCCCGGCGGCTGTTTCGGCCACTACTCCAACATTCAGATGGCCGGCTTCCGCGTTTTGTCGCTCGGGCAGCAAGTAAACCTCACGTGGGAAGCCCCCGGCTTCAAACAAGACGGTTACGACTACCGTGCGGTGAGCATCGTGCCTCTGCCTGCCTAAGTGCCTGACGCCGCCACCTTGCAGGCGGCCTTCACCGGGCACTGCCGGCAGTCGTCCGGGGAGAACTCGGCGTTGACGTAGGGCGCGAGGGAAGGTGGCGTCGACCAGCGGCGGCTGACCTTGCCCTGCGGGCAGGTGACCTGCTTGGCGTCCCAGTCGCATGTTCTGTTCGTTGGCACCGGTTAAGCACACCGGTTCAGCCTGCCCCTGCGGGACCGCTGTGCCGCTGTACGCCTCGCAGGTCGCCCTGCGGCACATCAGGCAGGTTCTCCCCCACCCGGCACGGCCGGATCGCGCCCTACCCGCACTAACGGCCCGCCCGGACCCTGAACACCATGGGGGATACCGGAAACACCACACCAGGTCCGGACAGTACCGACAACGCGTTCCACGCCCTCCTCGAAGGTGCCACCGCCCCGCGACCGCCCGCCCCACCCGACTGCCCGTTCTGCGACCTTCGCCAAGACCGCTACGCCAGCCACTACGACGGCCACTGGGTTCTCCTCGAACCCCGCATCATTGTCCCCGCGCACATCGTGCCCCCGCGTCGGCGCTGGATCATCACCTCGGACGGGGCCGCCATGAACCTGTGGGACGCCGAACCCCTCCCGGGCGCCCGGTGCCGGATTGCGCACCGCATGGTCTGCCCCTACCTCCAACCTGAAGGGGGCCTCCCCCTGAGTGGTGGACACGCTGATACTGGATCTGCTTGATCCGGAGGGAAGCGAGAAGACCGCCGATGGCGATGAAGGACTACTCG
>NZ_JBICXE010000116.1:0-7825 GCF_043200155.1 Streptomyces sp. NPDC048473 | reverse complement strand
GTAGAGAACTCCATGATCACGCGGGCCTGTGCCCGTTCTGCTGCCACCCCTCATCGCGACCGTGCTCCGCCACCTACTGCCGGACGCTCTTAATCGACGACATGTTCCTGACCATGCATGTGGCCGACGGCGCCGGGCTGGCTGCCAACCAGGTTGGCGTCGACCTGCGGCTGTTCGTGTATGACTGCACGGACGACTATGGGGTCCGGCATGTCGGACACATCATCAACCCGGTTCTGGAGCAGCCCGATCCGGGTAACCGCCGACTCGTTGACGACTTCGAGGGCTGCCTGTCCGTGCCCGGTGCCGCCATGGCTGTCCCCCGCACCGATCGTGCAGTCGCTCGCGGGTTCGACAAGGACGGCAATCCGCTCGTCATCGAAGGGGTGGGTTACTTCGCCCGGTGTCTGCAGCACGAGACCGACCACCTCTTCGGTCACACGTATCTCGACCGGCTCTCCAAGCGGGATCGCAAGGACGCGCTGCGGCAGATGGAATACCACCGTGAGGGCGTCTTCGCGCAACGCGCGATCAAGGCCGCGGGCCTGGGCCGGTGAGACGCTCCTCGTCCGCCGACAGCGACTTCCGACGACATCATCCGCGATCGTTGTCTAGTGTCCGGCGGTCATCGGGGCAGGTCGGCAGCCTTGATCACCACTGAGGCACATCAGGCAAGTTGGTTGAACCTCAGTCCAGGTGTTCCGGTCGGAACACCTGCGTTCGGCTGACTGCAAACGTCGTCAACCGAGCGGCGTAGTGACGTCAACCTGCAGGTTGATTCCGGGCGGGAGAAGGCCAGGAACACTGAGAGTATGTCAACCAACGTGCTCCATAAGGCAGTTGATAGCAAGGGGACGGAGCGACCAGTCCCGCTGTGGGCGGAGAGAGTCGCCCACCTCATTCCGCTGGTGGGGCTGCCGGTGTGTCTCTGGCGGCTGCCCATCGGCTTCGGTTACGCGATGGGCGGGGAGAACACTCCGTCGGCGTGGTGGCACATCCCGTACGTCTTCGGACTCAGTCTCCTGACGGAGGCGTTCGCGCTGCTCGGGTTCGGGCTGGTGCGCCGATGGGGAGAGGTGGTGCCCAACTGGGTCCCGAAGCTGGGGGGCCGCCGCATCCCGCCCTTCGCGGCGATCGTTCCCGCCACCATCGGCGGGCTCCTCCTCCTGGGGCTGATGGTCAACTGGGTCTTCACGGCCTTCCGTATCTACGGTTCGCCCGGTTTCCCGTACGCCCCGGGCTGGGACACGCTGGCGATGACGGTCAGTGGCCTGCTGACCCTGTGGGGCCCCTTGGTGCTGGCGTTGACCTACGGCTACTACCGCCGCCGCTGCCGCCCGGACGCCTGAGCACTCCCGCGCCCGGCGCGGTCCTCCCTCGGGAAGTCCGGGGCGTTCCCGCGCCCGGAGGAGGTTGACCGCCCGCCGATTTCTTGCCGCTTCCTGTCAGCGCATCGTCCGGCGGGGAGCGGGGAGTCAGGTTCCGGCAGGTTGCTGAACCCCAACTTGTCGGCAGATCGCGCTCCGTTGGAGGGTAGTTGGGGCAGTCCGTTCATCCATGAGCGGCGGCAGCCGCTGTGGCTCCCCTTTGCCCACAGCACAGCGCCATCGCCATGTGTGCCCAACGTGCCTCGACAGCCCTGGCCTCGCCGTTTCGGTTGGGGTGCGGCTGAGGATTGGGTAGAAACGCAAAAGTGCCTTCCTGAGCCGGGACGATGGACCTTGTCTAGGGGTTCTGTCGTCGCCGGAGGAAGACACTTTCTGCGTGAAGAAGATCCGGTTCGCGGCCCCGGCTTGTGGTGTCCACTGACGGGTCGGGGGTGGTCGGGCACGCCGGAGCACGTTTGCCGGCGGGCCTCGCCGAAGCGACCGGGCTGACGGCGGCGTATTCCACCGTGCTAACGTCGCGTCCGCGATCGTCAGCGCGACCAGGCCCGAGCAGATCGCTCAGAGCGCCACGGCCTCCGGGATCGAGCTGGACGACGAGTCCGTCGAGCGCATCGACCGCATTCTTGAGCCGATCACCGAGCGCGACCCCCGTAAGTCTCCCGCGCAACCGACCGACTACCGCAGCTGACAAGACAGCAGGACGCCCGTGAGCTCCACGTTGATTCGCTTGATCGAGCCCTCCGACGGCCCCGCACTCGCCGGACTGCTCTCCCGGGACAAGCAGACGTATGCGCGCTGGCTGCCCGCGAGGCCCGCAGAGTTCTACACGCCCGACGGGCAAGCCTCGGTCATCGAATCCCTGCTGGCCTCCCATGGCAAGGGGCTCGCGTGGCCCGGCGTCGTGGTCTCCGACGAGACCGTCATCGGGCAAGTCAGCATCAGCTCGATCCTGCGCGGCCCGTTCCAGAAGGGATTCCTCGGCTACTGGGTCTCTTCTCTCTACCAGGGACTCGGGCACACGAGCCGTGCCGTCGGCCTCGCGCTGCGGATCGCCGAAGACGAGCTGAACCTGCATCGACTGGAGGCTCACACCCAACTGGAGAACCTCGCGTCTCAGGCGATCCTCCGCAAGCACGGATTCAGTTCCTGGGGCATCGCCCATGACCACTTCTACGCCGACGGCGCATGGCGCGATGAAGTGTTCTGGGAAAGGAAATTGACCGGCAGGCTCGGCTCCTAGTAGGGCTTTGTTAGGTGGTGTCGTGGGGCTGCCATGGGGTGGGTTGTCGGCAGGTGGGGCAGGTTCCGGTCCAGGTGGCGAGGAGTTGTTGGAGGAGGTCCAGGGCCTGGTAGAGGGTCAGGCCCTGGCAGGGGCTTTTGGGCAGGTCCGCTGTTCGGTGAGGAAGAGGTGGGCGGCGGTGACGAGGGTGACGTGGCGGTGCCAGCCGGTGAATGAGCGGCCTTCGAAGTGGTCGAGTCCGAGGGTGGTCTTCAGCTCGCGGCAGTCGTGCTCGATGCGCCACCGTAACTTCGCGAGGCGGACCAGATCCCGGGCCGGGATGTCGGCGGGCAGGTTGGATATCCAGTACTTGACCGGTTCGTCCTCGTCCTCGGGCCACTGGGCGATCAGCCAGGTCAGGCCGATGACACCGTCGGCCGCGGGCTTTGGACGGCGCCCGGCGAGCCGGATGCGCAGGAATATGAATCGGGAGGTCATCGCGGCTTTGGAGCCCTTGCGCCAGGTGACCGTCACCGCTTTCTCACGCCCGGCAGTCAGGACGTGTTCGCGCAGGCTGACCGGGCGGGTGCGGTAGCGGGGCAGCGGCCTGGGCCCGAGCCCGCCATAGGACGGCCGGTGAGGCCTGGCCGCCTCGGCATGAGCGGTCAGCTCGCCCTTGACCTGCAGCGCGTAGGCCAGGCCCCGGTCCTCCAGGGCGTGCCGGAAGTCGGCGTTCACGCCGTAACCGGCATCCGCGACCAGCACCGCGGGCCGCAGCCCGACCGCTGCCAGTTCGTCGAGCATCTCCAGCGCAAGCTGCCGCTTCGGCCGGTGGCGTACATTGTCGGGGATCCGGCAATGGGCCCGCCGGCCCGCTGCCTCGGGGCCGTCCCAGCTTTGGGGCAGGAACAGCCGCCACGACAGCGGACACGACGCGGTGTCGGAGGCGGCATGGACGCTGACCCCGATCTGACAGTTACCGACCTTGCCCAGCGTCGGAATACTGCCGGGCCACCCCGGGCGAAGACACTCCGTCCTTCGGAAAGCCGGTGTCGTCCACCACCCACACCTGCGGACGCACCACCCCAACCGCACGGCGGGCCAACCCCACGCGGACCGTGCCCACCGGCCAGGTCGAGGACGTCATGAACTGCTGCAACCGCTGATGGTCCACACCCAAACGCCCAGCCATCGGCTGCATCGACTTCCGACGCCCGTCCAGCAACAGACCTCTCAGATACAGCTCGCCCTTCACCCGCTGGTCAGCACGCGCCAGCGGCGCGAACACCTCCCCAACGAACTCCTCCAACCGGCCCCGACACGCCGCGAGTTCATCCGCCCTCATACCAGCAGGAAACCACCAGAACAACCGCCTGCCCAGACACGTAACAAAGCCCTACTAGGACCTGTCCGGCCAATCATGTGACTGCCGGAGTGGGGCGGGCGTTGGGGTTGACCTCAAGTCGGGTTGAGCTTCACAGGTTCCGGGGAGCTGGGCCTCCTGGGCCTTCAGATGCGCTCGGTGACCAGGCTCGGATCGGGAACCGCGGCTTTCTCGACGACTGTTCGGCGTTCGACCAATCCGAGGGCCACACCGGCGATGATGACCATACCGCCAAGGGCCTGGGTGAGCCGGACTGTCTCCTTGTTGATCACCACAGCACCGAGCACACCGAACACGGGTACCAGGTTGAGAATGTTGACCGCGACGCTCGAAGTCATCCTGCGCAGGCCGTAGTTGTAGAGGAGGAAACCACCGACGGAACACGCCACGGCCAGATAGGTGAGCATCACCGAGGCCGAGGCGTCCGGCACCCGCCAGTCCCCGATCTCCAGGAGTGAGGCGAGCAGGAAGCCGGCGGCGCCTGCCACCGTCTGGTGGTAGGTGAGGTTCACGGCATCCTGCCCCCGGCCCGCGTACTTGCCCAGCACGTTGTATCCGGCCCATATCAGCCCGCCGAGCAGGAGCAGCACGTCACCGAACCAGCGTGCGCTGCCTCCGACTTCTGCCCCGTTGCGTACGACCAGGAAGGCTCCCAGTGCGGCGAGCAGCACGCCGCTGACCCGGAGCAGCGGCATCCTGCTCCGGAGGAGAGCCAGCTCCAGAAGCATGGTCATCAGCGGATAGGTGGCCACGATCAGGGAGGCGTCTGAGGCGGTCGACAGCTCAACGCCGATGTTCTCCAGCACAAAGTAAGCCGTGATGCCGAGCAGGCCGCTCAGGTAGATCATCCGCCGCTGGCGGGCATCCGGCGGGGCTGCCGGGTTGCGGCGCATGCGCGCCATGATCGCGAGCAGCACGGCGGCGACAGTGAAGCGGATGGCCCCGATGGTCAGCGGCCCGACATCCGCCAGCACCTCCTTGGTCACCGCGTACGAGCTGCTCCACAGCAGCGCGGCCGCCACGACTGAACAGATCGCCAGAGCCCTCGTCTTCCGTTCTTCCACCGCTGATGCCCTCTCGCCCGGAACCCCGACTCCGCCCTGACCCCACAGCAACGACGCGAATCATGAACGGGATTTTGGGGGATACGCTAGAAAGCAATCCGGAAGAATGACAAGCCAGACGAATATAATTCGGACCTTGAGGAGTGGGGCTGAATGTGGACGAACTAGATTCGGCGTTGCTGCGACTTCTGCAGCAAGACGGTCGGCGCACCAACCGGGATCTGGCACATGAGTTGGGCATCGCGCCCTCCACCTGCCTGGAGCGAGTGCGCGCCCTCCGCGAGCGCGGTGTGTTGCTCGGATTCCATGCTGAGGTAGACCTCCCCTCGCTCGACCGAGGGCTGCAAGCGATGATCGCCGTGCGGGTGCGGCCGCCGACGCGTGCGGTCATTGAACAGTTCAAAGCCTTCGTGGCGCGCATGCCCGAGGTGATCGCGGTCTTCGTGCTGACGGGCACCGACGACTTCCTCCTCCATGTCGCGGTTCGCGACACCGACCAGCTGCATTCCGTGGTTCTGGACAAGCTGACTGAGCGGCAGGAACTCGCAGACGTACGCACCTCGGTGATCTACGGACACCTGCGCAAGAACATCATCGAGCCGATGTGAGAGGGCGTTAGGTCCCTTCTCTATCGGTTCGTGATCGCTCGATCGTGGTACTGATCGCCGCACGAGCCAACCATTCGTCATGCACATGCTGGGATGCGAGCATGGACCGAAGACCCTATCCGAGCGACTTACCGGACGAAGTGGGCGTTGATCGAGCCGATCATCACGTCCTGGAAGCAGGGCCAGGCGGGCCGGTCGGCGACCGGAGACCCCGGGACCTGTGATCTGGGGGAGGTCGTGAACGCGATCTTCTACCAGAACCGGACGGGCTGTCAGTGGCGCCACCTGTCCCATGACCTGCCGGCCTGGTCGGCGGTGCTTTACTACTTCACGCTGTGGCGTCAGGACGGGCTGGACCAGCGGATCCAGGAACTCCTTCGCTGCCAGGTGCGGGAGAGGGCCCGCCGGTTAGGTCCTGCCCGGCGGATCATGTGGCTGCCGGGGTGGGTCGGGAGTTGGAGTTGACCTCAAGTCGGGTTGAGCTTCTAGGTTCGGGTGCGCCGATGTCGACGTACTTGAGAGGAACAGCCATGAGGACGCTGGTGCTGGGAAGGATGCCCGCCAGGGTGACGGAGGTGCTGGCCACGCTGCGCGCGGACGGTTTTGACGCGGAGGGAGTGAGTACCGACGAGGAGGCCCGGAAGCTGTTGGAGGCCGAGGAGTTCGGAGTGCTGATCATTGGCGGGGGTGTGGAGCCGGACTCCCGCGCCGCGATCAAGGAATTCGCGGCGGAGCACCGGGTGCGGCGGGTGATCGACGGCGCGCTGACGGAGCCCTTCGATACCTACGTGCGGCGGGAGTTCGAGCCGCTGATCCGGGAGGCCACCTCCAAGGGGTGACGGCCAGCTCCGCCGGGCGTTGATCCGGGCGGAGCCTCTCTCCCGCTCAGCTCCAGCGCAGCCCCGACCTGACCGAGCACTACTGGTTCCGTCCGGTGGAACATGGGCGGAGCCAGAGTCGGATCGCTGCGAGGGTGACGGTGCCGTGGAAGACGTAGGCCCTTTTGTCGTACCTCGTAGCCACGGCCCGGACAGCAGGCCCAGCACCAATCGCCCTGCCCGCAGGCGGGGTTCGTACCGGGCGAACCTGCTCGCGATCCGGTCCATGGCCACCTCGAACGCCTCCCGCCATCGGGCGGGATCTATGCTGCGGCCTGCGGCCACCGTCTCATCGTCAGTCCACACAACTCATGATGATCAACGGTGGCCGCCCGGGGACTGGTGGCTTTTCCGGCGAAGGCCGTGGTGGGTCCGGTGATCTGCCGGACCGCGCGTGCGTGCGCGAGGACGGCGGCCCGCTCCGCGGGGAACAGCCGAAGAAGTTCCCGGTCGTCGAAGGCGGGAAGGACGGCTGCGGGCCGGTGACCGGTGCTCCGGTGCGGGCCTTGGGCGGTGTGGGTCAGGGCAGGCAGCAGCGGGGGAGGGTGCCTCTGCCACCGGAGAACCTGCGGGCCGTCCTGGCTCCGGTCGACCTGGTCTGGGCACGCCTGGAGCGTCCGGCCCCCCGCCGCCTGGTGGAGGCCGCGGCCCGCAGCGGGCTCGCCCGGATGGGTCGTACCGATGCGCCGCAGGTCCTTGCCGACCGGCTTGCCCGGCGCCTGGCCGACCAGATGCGGCTGGCCGGGCCGATCAAGGACCTGGTGGGCTGGTTGATCGGCCGGGCCCTGCCCCAGCGTCAGCAGTGCGGCGACGTGCGGTGCGACGACCAGGTGCTGCTCGACTCCGGCCGGGCCTGCCCGCGCTGCGAGGACCTGCAGGTCGACCGCCGTGCCCAACGCCGCGCGGTCAAGGCCGCCATCGACGCAGCGATGCCCGGGGCCCCCGAGGACGAGCGCCGTGCGGTCACCGAGCAGCAGCTGCACCAGGACGTGATGGCCAGGGCGTGGGCCCGCGAGCACGAGTGGGAACAGGGGCGCGCCCGGAAGGTCGCCGCGGCTCAGGCCCGTGCCGAAGCCGCGGCCGCGGCCGCGCAGCCGACCGCCGACATCCCGGCCGCACCGGTGGCCCCGGTCGTGCTGCCCGCTCCGTGCCTGCCCGCCGTCGTCCCCGCCTCGGAACCGGAGCTCGCCGACGTCGACGAGGACCAGGAGCTGGTCCTCGAGGACCGCACCCGGGAGCAGGTCCTGGACTGGCGCAATCGCGCCGCCGCCGACCACGAGGTCG
>NZ_JBICXE010000115.1:0-7923 GCF_043200155.1 Streptomyces sp. NPDC048473 | reverse complement strand
GAGCCTTTGGGGCTTGCTTGAGCCGTGTGCGGTGAAAGCTGCTTGCACGGTTCTGAGGGGGCGGGGACATAGTAATACGTCCCCGCTACCCGACTGATCACCGGTGCGAAGAACAGCCACATTGCCACACTGGTCGAACGGCACTCCCGCTACGTCATGCTCGTCCGGGTCGCAGGCAAGGACACCACCAGTGTGATCTGCGCGCTGAGTCATCAAGTCCGTTACCTGCCCGACGGGTTGATGACTTCACTGACCTGGGACCGGGGTACTGAGCTGACCGACCACAAGCGGTTCACGATGGCCACCGACGTCAAGGTCTACTTCGCCGATCCGAAAAGCCCCTGGCAGCGGGGATCGAATGAGAACACCAACGGACTCCTCCGCCAGTACTTTCCCAAGGGAACCGACCTGTCCGGATATACCCAGGCCGACCTGGATACCGTCGCGCTCAAGCTGAACACCCGCCCCCGGCAGACCCTCGGGTTCGAAACTCCCGCTGATAGGCTCGCGGCAGCTGTTGCATCAACCGGTTGACTCCGCCGCGCTTTTTTCAAGATCTCGATCGTCTGCTGCTGTTCCCGGTTCTCCCTGCGCAGCCGCTGGAGCTCTTCCTTCTCCGCCGCGGTCAGCGCGCCGGGCGCCCCCTCGCCGCGGTCGGCCTTCGCCTGCTTCACCCAGCCGCGAAGCCCCTCCGGACTCACACCGAGTTCCCGGGCGACCTCGGTGACATTCCGCCCTGACGACCGGACCAGTGCCACCGCATCCCGCTTGAACTCCGACGTGTACCGCTTGCTCATGTTGCTCTTGCCACTCAACCTGGACTGCTTCCTCCGGCACCGATCCGTCCCAGTATCAGGCTGTCCAGTTCAGAGGGGGAACTTCATCTCGCCCTTGGTCCGCTGATCCCGACGCGCCAACGAGCCCAGCATCTCCGCCGCGAACGCCTCCAGACGCGGCCGGACCTCTTCCATCTCCTCAGGTGTCACACCTGAAAGAAGATCACAACCCTACCCCTGTCCGAACATTCGGGGTACCTAACAAAGCCCTAATAGCGCGGGTTCGAATCCCGTCATCCGCTCTTGAGAGAAGGCCCGAGTCAAGGACCTGGGCCTTCTTTGTTGTCTAGACCTCTCCGGGCCCGCGTGTATTCGCGTGCCATGCGAACACGCCCCCGCGCAACCGGAGACCTGCCCGGAGGTGTGGTCCGAGGCCGCATGCCGCCAGGGCCAAATCACTCGGGAGGAGTTTGAGAAAAGGTACTGGCGTCGCCGCTGATCAGGAACAGCCTGTTTCTTTCTCCCGCATCGCTCTCCTACGACCGGGAAACTGATCCTTACGCGGTTCGGTTCGATGCGGGTCCAGAGATTGGGATTCGCGGATCATCGATGTCGACTGCAATCTCGAATCCCGAGGTCGAACTAAAGGTAGCGACGTTTCCGGACAGCCGAATCCGATCAAATGGATTGGATTCCATAAAGAACATCGCCCAAATCAGCGCACGGTCGACAGTCAAACGTGCAATGAACCCCTCCGAGCCGTACGAACCCTCGCCGCCCCACAGCAGCCCCTTCTCTCCCAGGTCTACGGCGGCAAGCCCATCGACCGAAGACACCCAAGACGGGTCGCTTTCCAGCGTCTCATTGAGATTGAAGGTGGCGAGCACCGCGAAACCCCTCGGTGCGGCGCGGTCGAGGGTCACATCGTAAGAGTGCCCGTCGGCGTAGTGGAGTGCATCCCTGATGGGAAGCTCAAAGTCTTCCCACAGGCTTTCGATCGTGGTCATCTATTCTTACACTTCCCGTTGCGCACGTGCTCTGGCCTCTCCTGGAGTCCAGTCGGGGGAACTGGCTCACCTAGTTCATTTCTGTTCCGCGAAGAATTCATGCGCCTTTTGAACTGATCCGCCCAGGTCCGTCCGGTCGTCGAATCAGGGTGAACCGCGTTCGGGTCGACGCGCTCGATGATTACCGGCCTACCCACTTCGCGCGCCGCGTCAAGCCTTCGGTTGTCGTATGACACCAGCTGACCGTCTACTTCCATGACCTTCAACGCTGTACCAGGGCGTTGCCAATCCCACTCCCCGGAGCGCATCTTCTCCACGTAGTCGTTCGGCGATACGGTGCGTTGGGAGAAGTTTATTTCGTCCGGATTGGCCCATTCCGGCTCGCCAGCAAGCCCCAGGTGGTCAGCCCAGCTGTGGGGGTTACGAACATACGCCACTGCGTTGGGTGCCGGAACCAACCCGAGCGGGTCAGGTGTGGTGTAGCGGGCGGTTTCGGGGTCGTAGTGCCGGAAGTAGTTGTAGTGAAGGCCGGTTTCCTCGTCCGCGTACTGGCCGGGAAAGCGGAGCGGGCAGTCCACCCCATCCCCTGAAGCGGGGAGGGGCGTGCCCCAGAGAGTGGTGCGGGATTGCCAGGCAAGAGTGCCGTCGGAAGTGACCAGTTCGATGGGCGTGCCAACCAGGTCCGTGACGATCGCGAGGAAGCGAGCATCGAACTCGGACTGGGGGGTGGCGTCGGCAAGAGCGAGGAGCGAGTGGTCTGCCTCGGGTTCGGCCTCGATCGTCCGGCGTGTGGATTGGGATATCGGTCGGTGGGTGCCAGGCGCGTAGTCCCATGTCGTCGCCGTGCCGTCCGAGGCGAACTGCTCGACCAGGCAGGTGCCGTCCCAGGTGAAGGTGAGGGCGGTTCCGTCCGGACTTGTTTTGGAGATGCGGCGGCCCAGCGGGTCGTAAGCATAAGTCCATTCCCCGCCGTCCGGGGTGGTGGCCCTGATGAGCCGGTTCTCCGCATTCCAGGTGTACGTCCAGGTGCGGGTCTGGCCGTTGAGGAGCTTGCGGGTCTTGCGGATCAGACGGCCTGCGGCGTCGTGTTCGTAGGTGGTGCGGCCCGCCCGGCGGATGATGGCGCCCTCGTAGCTCCGGTCTCCTGTGGTGGGGTGATGCGGTGCGTCGGCGTGGGTCTGATTGCCCGTGGTGTCGTACGCGTACTTCTCGCTCCAGCCGTGTGCCTGGACTCCCGTCACACGCCCCACGGGATCCAGTGTGAAATGCCGTGTCCCGGTGGTCAGTTCGCGTATCTCGGTGAGGTAGCCGTCGGCGCGGTACGCGTAAGTGCGCTGTTGGAGGATTCGATCCGCTTCGGTCTCGTGGCGAGTGGCGAGGGTCTGTGCGGTGAGATGGTCACCCTTGTCCCAGGTCTGCGTGAGGATGGTGTCGTCGCCGATGCGGCGTTCCGTCTCGCGGCCCGCGGCGTCGTGGACGAAGGCAATGGTTCCGTCGCCGCTGCTCAGTCTGGTAGGGCGACCCACGGGGTCGCTGGCCCACTCCGAGCGCACGCCGGAGGGGGTGGTGCGGCGGGTGCGGCGGCCCATGGCGTCGTAGGTGTAGGCGCTTATGCGGCCGTTGACTGTTTCCGAGATGACGCGACCGACCGCGTCGTGTTCCCGAGTGAGTTCCGTATCCGCGTTCGCGGCGCGGAGCAGGGCACCGCTCGCGTCGTACGCGTAGGTCGTGACGTCACCGGTGGTCTCGTCGTGCTGGGCGACCATGCGCCCGAGCGCATCGAGTGTGAAACGCAGCGTTTGGCCCAGCGCGTTCGTCTGCGCCGTGAGACGACCCCCCGCATCGCGTTCATAGGTGCGCGTGGCGCCGTCGAAGTCGGTTTCGGCGACCAGTCGGCCGGCCGCGTCGTACGTGTAATGCCACTTTGCCCCTTGGGGGTTGGTGACCTCGATCAGACGGAGCTCGGTGTCGTAGGCGAAGGCGTACTGCGCTCCGTCCGGGTCGGTCCTCGTGGCGGGCTGGTCGAAGTAGGTGTAGGTGTAGGCGGTGGTGTGCCCGGCCTCGTCGGTATGGAGGACGAGATTGCCTTCGGTATCCCACTGCCACACCTCGCGGGCACCGTCCGGCCCCTCGCGCCAGGCGGGCATGCCCTCGATCGTCCAGCCGTGACGCGTGGTCCGGCCCAGGGCGTCGGTGACGGCGGTGACCTGGCCGTGCGGGCCCCGGCGCATGCGACGGGTGACGCCCAGGGGGTCGATGGTCTCCACAGGGAGACCCGCCGCGTTCGTGGTGATCAGGGTGGTGTGGCCCAGAGGGTCCGTGACGGAGGCGAGGTGGCCTGAACTGTTGTAGCCGTAATGCGTGACGGCGCCGCTGGGGTCGGTGGTGGACGTGTGGGCCCCGCGGTCGTCATAGGTGTGGTGCCACACCGCGCCGCCCGGTTCGCGCGTCTCCAACGGCAGCCCGTGGTTGTCGTAGACCGTCTCGGCCACGGTGCCGTCCGGCCGCTCGACAGCGATCAACCGACTCTGCTCGTCGTAGCGGTAGCGCGTGGTGCGGCCCCGGGGGTCGGTGACGGCGACGGGATGCCGGTTGGACTCGTCCCATTCCGTGCGGGTCGTATTCCCCAGCGGGTCCGTGTACGCGGTGATCTTGTACGCCTCGTTGCAGACGTACACGCTGGTGTTGCCCTGCGAGTCGGTGTAACGAGAGGTGCGGGCGGCCGTGTCGTAGTGCATGCGGCCAGACAGGATGCCGTCTGGGCCGATGCCGCGCAGGACACGGCCCCGGTGGTCGTAGACATAGCCGTACGACGTGCCGTTGCGGTCCGTCCACGACGTCACACGATGTTCCTCGTCGTACCGATAACGCAGCGACTTGCCAGTCGAGTTGAAGACCTGGGTCAGGTTGCCGGCGGCGTCGTAGGCGTAGGAGGTGAGGGTGGTGCTGTGCTCCCGCTGTGCACCATGCAGGAGACGCAGGGCCGTCACCCGCAGCAGCTGGGGATCGGTGTCGACGGCGATACGGTAGCCGCCGGAGTGCGCGATCTCCTTCGGTGCGCCCTGGGCGTCGTAGGCGATGTCGATGCGGTCGCCGTCACCTGTCCGGTCGGTGATCGCCATCAGAGCCATCTCACGGCCGCTCACAGGCAGCGAGGCGAAGTGGAGGGTTCTATTCCGCTCTGGGATGACGATACGGAAGGCACCGTCGGGCTTGCCGTCCCAGTACAGCGGCCAACGAGGACCTGAGGTGGGCAACGTCCCCACATCGGGCGTCGGAACCGGATACGTCAGCAGCATGCCGCCGTCCGTGATGTAGACGACACCCGCCCCGTCGATCTCCAGACGCTGGTCAAGCGTGCCCGCCCAGGTGGGACCGAACCACCCCCCGCACGGATGCCCCGACACGTAATGCCGCTCCAGGACCACCGGCAGGACGCCGGGCAGGGTGACGTCGACGGCGGACATGACCATCTCGCCGGTCGCCACATCGATCGGCTCGCCAGCCGTGGGACGCTCCCCGTTGGGCGTGGTGTTCCTGTCCGGATCACTGTCCGTCCGCGCGCGGGCGCTGCCGTCCCGGCGCAGGCCATCCACCCGGCCGCGCAGACGCTGCGCAGCGTTCTTGGCCACGGAGGCGCCGCGCCGCATCGCGCCGGCGCCGCCACTGGCGAGGGCGAGGAGGAGTTCGGGGGTGAGCTGGCCGGCCGCACGGGCAGGGTTTCGCTGCCACTCGTCCCAGTTGACGACGGCTTTGGCGAACTCCTGAGGGTGCTGGACAGCGTAGGAG
Source organism: Streptomyces sp. NPDC048473 (assembly GCF_043200155.1). Classification (NCBI taxonomy): domain Bacteria; kingdom Bacillati; phylum Actinomycetota; class Actinomycetes; order Kitasatosporales; family Streptomycetaceae; genus Streptomyces; species Streptomyces sp. NPDC048473. The sequence goes on along the minus strand of NZ_JBICXE010000115.1, from coordinate 2,351 downwards.
GCCCCGTCTACCATGCCCGCCAGGTGCAGACCGACGCCATCAGGCCCGTCCCTGACAAGGTCGTCGAAACCCTCGTACCAGCCACGCATGGTGTCGCCCGCGCCGCCGAAGAAGTCGCCGAGCCCCTTCTCGAACTTGTCCCACCCCTTGCGGGGCGGGGGCTTATCAGGGGCTTTCTCCGCCGCTGTGTCGAGTTGCCGCTTGGCCGAGTCGATGACTGTCTGAAGTTCGCTCTCCAGCTTGTCCAAGCGGTCGTAGCAGTCATTCAACGCGGTGATGCCGGGATCGTCGTCCGGCGGACGCTCCGGCAGCGGATCATCCTTACGATCCAAGGCGGCGTTGTAGTCCGTGACGCGGTTCCAGTAGTTTTTGGAGGTCGCCCGAGCCTCGTCCGCGTCGTCGATGATCGGCCTGAGACGCGTGTGGACCGAGCGCAGTTTGTAGGCGTAGGAGTCCAGGGCCTTCCCGGAGGACTCGAAGTACTCCTGCGCGGACTCCAGTTCCTGGGGAAGCTTCCTCGTCGCGTCCTTGAACCCTTCCGCGCCGGCCCCGGTCCAGTCCATCAAGGACAGGTCGACCAGCCTGTCCATTCCGTCCTTGAACGCGCCTGCATAGGCCACGAATTTGAGGGCGAGAGCATCGACGTCCATCGAGTTGCCGTAGATGACGTCGCTGGGCTTGGCATGGGGAGGTATGCGCTCGACCCCGCCGCCCTCCATCGCATCGCGACTCGTCATATGACCGGCCCCTTCGGCTTCGACCCGCCGTCGACCTCCCAGCCGCCGTCGACCCGCAGGCGGGGGCGGTGGGGCACATCTTGGTAATTGCCGGTGTCGCCGTCGTCTAGCCACGGCTCCTGATAGATCTCCGGTGGCGGATCGAACTTCGGCCTGGACCCTTCCTGCCACGCCTTCATGCCTTGTTCGCCGAACGGCAGTTTGGCGATGTTGGCTGCGGTCGGCGAGAAGTCCTTGATACGCAGCAGATCGGCCAGCACGTAGGCGGCGAGGACCTGCCGGAGCGTCGCCACCACCGTGTCCGTGTGCTCAGCCACCCGCCCCATGCCGAAGCCCCATGCCGAGAGCATCTTCTCGGTCGAAGAGCGGATTTCGAAGTCGGCCGAGTTCGCGATCTGCGCCGACATCTCGCTCCAGTCACGCTTGATCTGGTGCGCGGCCACCACGGACTCCTCCAGCGGCGTCAGCACCTTGCGCACCGAGGAGATCTCGATCTTGTAGCCCTCGCCCGGGCTCATGCCCGGCTCTCCCCCATCAGGCTCCGCCATTGCGCTCCCCCTCTGCGTCCGTGGTCTCGAGTGCTTTCGCGTCCAGCACGAACGTTCGTGGACCCAGAGGATCCACCAACGCGCGTACGCCCTCGGGCAGCAGCTCCACCAAGTCCTCGACGGTAGTGGAGGCCCACCCACAGGGCCCGGCGAACAGCCCCAGTGCTTCACAGGAGGTGAAGACCGGCACCACCGGACCCTCCTCCGTCTCGCAGACCAAGAAGCCGGGCTCGTCGGGGCGTTGGAAGTACAGGCGCGCAGAGCGCAACGCCGCCATCCGCTCGGGACGAGACATCGATGCGAATGTTTCGTCACGCACTAGATCACGCAGCGACATGCGTCCCCCTCAGTTCGCTCGCGCTATCACTGACTGCCAACTTAGGGAAATTATCGTACACATGTGCAATCCCTGTTGGGCTCTGTTGGATATTGGCAACCCGTGTCGGTGTCACTGGCGGAGTGTGCACGGGTTCCGGGCGACCGTACGGGCACGACCTCCGGGCGGTGTAAAGCGGGACGCGACCTCTACTGCCGGAACAGCATTCAGCACTCCACAGCACCTATGAGCTCGTTGAGTCGGGTGGCGCGTGCACTCCCCTGGCCCACGGGGGCGTCTCGGGCGCCCTCACCAGGTCGGTGGAGCCCCTGCCTCCGCATCCGCGGACGACCGAGGAAGGGAGGGAGGACGCGATCGCACCAGCCCCGAGGACTTGAGTCGACGCCACTTGCAGCCGCAACGCACCAGCGCGGACGCCTCCGGCGAGGTCAGCGAGAGCTTGGTCGTGCGCCCCGAGATGCGCTTCGTACGGCGTTTGCATAGCGCGCGCCCCATCCGCGCCCTTCAGGGCAGCAAACAGGGGCCAACAGAGGTGCCCGAAGCGCCGGGTACAGCATCTCCCGGGTGCCTGGTGCTGGGTGTCGGCACCCTCCGACGCCCGCCCGTCCCCCGGCCGCACCCTCGGAAAGAGTTTACGGTCTCGGGGGAAATTGAGCTTCGGGCGTGCTGGCCTGGCAGCTCGGCTGGTGGGTGATCAGCGGGCGGTATCGCGGACGATGGCCAGTTCGG
>NZ_JBICXE010000114.1:0-8135 GCF_043200155.1 Streptomyces sp. NPDC048473 | reverse complement strand
TTCTTTCATGCCCGCGGCCGCACCCGTAACTCTGTCCAGATAGCCATCCGCGCCGCACACCTCGAACGAGATCCGGTTTGCCACAACGCACTAAGAGTCCTCCGGTCGGCGCCTGCCGCTTTCCGACGGCCAGTCCTTGACCCCGCTGCAACAACCCATCTGCGGGGCTTCCGATCACGAGGCATCATCAGGGGTTCACGGTTGTTCACCCTGTCGACCTTCCCCGTGACTTGTAACTCCCGGATGGAACGGGAGCCCTTGAGTCTGGTGGCCTGAGCTTCGCACCCGCCGTTGCCAGCGACGCACGTCAGGCCCGGGGACAGATCCTCGAACACTGATCCGTAACTACACCTTCGGCATCATCCGAACCTCCTCCGATGAAGCTCACTCAACTCGTGCGACTTTCGTGTCGCACCCCGGCCTCGGAGTACTACGGAGCCTCCGTCCTGCCCGACGGCCATCAGCCGGCGATGGGCCTGCCCTCCACCGGACTGGACGTCCGGACTGGGGCGACCGCGGGCAGTTCCCACGTTCACCACGGAATCGATCGACGGGTGAGGTGCCCAGCTCTACCCCGGCAGCATCGCCAGGGTCTGCCGCCTCGACGCCTGGTGGAACGAAACACCCCTCGCCCTCACACGCACGTCTCGACTGGCAGCCCTCGACCTCGCAGCATGAGACCAATTGGGCAACAGGGTCCGTCGATGTACTCGAAGAGCGCCAGGTTCGCCCTCGGCCCTGGTGGCCAGGGCGTCGGGCCTAGAGTCTCTCGCCGCCTGGTGCCCCGTGGGCCCCGGCGAGCTGCAGCACCTGGTGGACCAGCTGACCGCAGCGGAATGGCTCACCGAAGCCGTCGTCACCGACCTGCCCCCTTCCCTAGCCAGACCGGGCCGGTCAGGCCGACTCCCGGAACGCGGACGCAGGATCGCCGGTCAGTGCCTTGTTCAGAGCGGAGGCGATGCTGGATGGGGTGGGGTGCGTAAAGATGGCCGCCAGGGTGACGGTGTGGTTGAGGTGTGTGTTGATGTGTTCCATCAGGCGCATGGCGCTCAGGGAATCTCCGCCGGCGGCGAAGAAGTCCGTGTGGGGAGTGATGTTCTGCTGGCCGAGGAGACGGCGGTAGATGTCCATCACCTGGCATTCGGTCTGTTGCCGACGCGTAGAGGGGTTCTGCGGCGTCGGGCGACCGTCGGAATAGAAGGTCGGGCGGAGCGTGGAGTGGACCGGGTCCTGGTATGCGACCTCACTCAGCGGTAGCGCGATAAGGCCGGTGATGTGGGCAATATCCCCCTCGATGTTCCGGGGGAGCGATGCCAGGATCTTGTGCAGGGCTTGGTTCACGGCTTCTGCTAGTTCGTCGGTGAAGAGATCGGGCCGGTAACCCAGGCGTAGGCTCGTGGGCTCGCCTGGGACGACGATGAGTGACAGGGGGTTGTGGTACACGTCGTGGTCGGTCAGGACCGAGATCTCTACGGAGGAGCTGGCGGCGCTGAGCTTCTGGGAATCGACGGGGTAGTTCTCAACGACCACGCAGGTGTCGAACAGCGCCCGATGTCCGGTGATCTTGTGCAGGGTGGGCAGGCCGACATGGGCGAGGTCGCTCACGGTCCCTTGGCGTTCGAGTAGACGTGCGAGGACGTCTGAGACGGTTGAGCCGGGAGTGAGGCTGACGCGGACGGGGATGGTATCGATGCACAGTCCGACGATGTACTCGGCGTCGAGAACCTCTGGAGCTCGTCCTGCTGTAACGGATCCGAAGGCCACATCGGGTTGCTCGGTTAGGTGGGAGATGACCACCGCCCAGGCTGTCTGGATGAACGTGCTCAGAGTGAAGCCGTGGCGGTGGGCTGCCTCCCGCAACGCGCGGTCGGTTTCTTCGGAAAGATCGGAGATGATCTGCCGCGGACGGGCGGCAGTGTGGAGTGAACGCGCTGCGGGGGCGACGAGTGTCGGCTTGTCGAAGCCCGCGAGATAGTGCCGCCACTCCTCTACTGTGTCGGCGGTGTCGGTCGTGCTCTGCCAAGAAAGGAAGTCTGCGAACCGTGGCGCGGGAGGCAATTCGTCGTCATCTTGCGAGTACAGCGTGAAGAGATCATGCAAGAGCAGCGGGGTGGACCAGCCGTCCAACAGTAGGTGGTGGTTGGTGATGACCAAGGCATGGTGCCGGTGTGTGAGCCGGACAAGGGTGAAGCGCAGAAGTGGATCGGTGCGGACATCGAAGGGGCGCTCGCGGTCTTCCCTCATCACCGTTTTGAGGCGTTCCTGCTGGTCGTGCGTGCTCTCGGAGCCGGTTGTCAGATCGATGTCGGTCCATGACAGTTGGTACTGCTCGGGGATGATCTGCAGCGGCTCACCGGGGGTGGGAAGGAACTGGGCACGCAGGTTGGGGTATCGCTCCAGAAGGCTGCACGCCGCTGCCCGCAGCATGGCGGCGTCGATCGTGCCACTCAGGTCCAGCGCCAGTTGGGGGACGTAGGGGTCGGGCTCGCCATAGAGAGCGTGGGCGAGTAGTCCCTTTTGCAGTGGGGTGAGCGGCAAAATGTCAGTGACGGTCCGGTGCGAGGGAGCGACGCGGTCCAAGGTCTCCTGGTCAACGTGGACCAGGGGAAAGTCGGACGGGGTGCGGGTGCTGCCCGTCGGCCGACCGCATGCCGCCACAATTTCGTCGATCGCGTCCCTCCACAACCCGATCAGGGTGGAGATGGCGTCCGTGTCGAGTGACTCGGCTGCGAAGCTCCACGTGGCCCGCAGCTGCGGGCCCCCGTTACCGTCGACCACCATCGCATTGATTTCAATGGCCTGTGCCAACGGCATGTTCGCCTCGGCGCCCGCGGCGAGTTCGATGAGGTCGTTGTCAGGCGTCCAGTCGCCCTGCCCAGCCACACTTTGGCGGCCTAGGTAGTTGAAGCAGATCTGAGGCTCTCCGAGTGCCGCGAGGGTGTCGGCGGTGGAGTCATTGAGGTAGCGCAGTGCCCCGAACCCGGCGCCGCCATCCGGGACTGCGCGCAACTGCTCCTTGACGGCCTTGAGCGCCTGGTCCGCGCACAACGGAGTGCGGGTGTCGGGCTGGTCGGCCCACGGGTTCAGGCGTACGGGGAACAAGTTACTGAACCAACCGATGGTTCGTGACACATCCAGGCCAGCTGGGACGTCACCGCGGCCGTGGCCTTCGAGTGTGATGAGTACCTGCCCGTCATTGTCTCGTCCGCGTTCGCGGCTCCAGGCTCCGACGGCGAGCGTCAGCGCGGTCAGCAGCACGTCCTCGACGGTGACACGGAATGCAGAGGGGATCGACGTCAGGAGCTGCGTGGTGGTCTGCGGTGACAAGGACAGCGACTGGTGGCGGGCAGTGGCCGCAGTGTCGCGTTTCGGGTCCAGGGGCCGGCTGCCCAGAAGTGGGTCCGGCCCGGTAAGGACGCCCATCCAGTAGTCCAGCTCTGTCAGACGGCCGGAGGACTGCGCGTCGTCGTCCAGGTGCTGTGCCCACATACGCCAGGAAGTGGTTTTTAGGGCACCCTGGGTGGATTGTCCGGCGGCATGTGCTGCGGCGAAGTCGGCTATGTCCGAGAGCAGAATATGCCAGGAGACACCGTCCACGGCGAGGTGGTGGATCACCAAGAGCAGGCGGCCTGGTTGGTGGGGACCGGCGTCGAAGAAGACTGCTCTGAGCATGGCTCCGGAGCGGGGTGCGAGGAGCTGGCGGGACGATTCGTAGTGTGCCCGGACCGTGGTGGCGAGCTCCTCGGGCGGGATGCCGGCGATATTGAAGCAGGCGACGAGATCAGTTGCGGTGAATGTGGAATCGAGGGGAATAGCCAAGGTCCCGTACCCGGGGGCGCCAGTCCAATGCGCCCTCAGGACGTCGTGGTTAGCGAGCAAGCCGTCCACGATGTGATGGAGAGCAGCCATTGTGAGGCCGGGTGGTGTGCGCAGGACGAGGGCCTGGTGGAAACCGTCCGCCGTATCGCTGAACCGCTCCAGCCATCGTTGCATGGGCGTGGGCGGAACGACGCCGTGTGCGATGTCCTCCCCCGTTTTCTCGACTCGTTTCTCGGCGCCCCTGGCGTACCGGCTCAGCTGAGCGATGGTCTTGTGGGTGAACACATCTCGAGTGGTCAGGTGCAGACCCTGCTGGCGGGCACGAACCGTGAGCTGTATGGCGATGATGGAGTCGCCGCCCAGGTCGAAGAAACTGTCATCGACACCGACGTGCTCCAACCCCAGAAGGTCCACGAACAAGGGAACCAGCAGTCGTTCGGTATCGGTGCGGGGGGGTCTGCTGCCGGTAGTTCCTGCGATGCGAGGCATGGGGAGAGCGGAACGGTCTAGCTTGCCTGTTGGGGACAACGGCAGCACTGGAATCGCCACGCTGGCTGCTGGCACCATGTAGGCGGGTAGCCGGTCGGAAAGCCACTCCCGCAGGACAACGGGATCGAGGTCTGCATCGCCGTCAGGGATCACGTAGGCCACCAGGCGCCGGATACCGGGCTTGTCCTCGCGGACGATGGCAGCCGCTTGTGCGATGGAGGGGTGGGCCAGCAGGGTTGTCTCTATCTCGCCCAGTTCGACGCGGAAGCCGTTGACGCGCACTTGGTCGTCGGTACGGCCGATGAACTGCAACTGCCCGTCCGGTGTCCACCGCATCAGGTCACCCGTACGGTACATACGCGACCCGGGTGGACCGAAGGGGTCTTCGAGGAACCGTTCGGAGGTCTGTTCCGGACGGTTGAGGTAGCCGCGCGCCACGCCATCGCCCGCGATGTACAGCTCTCCCGGCGTGCCGATGGGGACCAGTTCGCGTCTGTCGTTGAGGACATAGACCCGCGTATTCCAGATCGGCCTGCCAAGGACCGGGCGAGGCGACCTGTCATAAGGGGCCATGAGCGTGTCGATGGTGCATTCGGTGGAGCCGTACACGTTGTACGCCGTCACATCCGGGTCGGAGCCCAGCACATTCCAAAGCCGGGAACCCACCGCCTCCCCGCCGAGCAGCAGTACTGCGGGCTTCCCTTTCCCGTCCAGCATCCCGCTGGCAACCAATTGCTCGGCATGCGAGGGGGTGGTATCGAACATATCGATACCGTGGGCGGCGATGTACGCGGTGAGCTCGCCCGCATCGTGGCGGGTGTCGTCGTCCAAGATGTGCATTTCATGGCCGTCGAACATCCACAGGAGTGTGCCCCAGATGATGTCGACCGAGAGCGAGGCGGTGAGCGCGACCCGGAATCTGTCCTTTCCGCTCCAGGCGACGGCCGGTCTGATCAGTTGCCCGCGGTGGTGGTGGAAGAGGTGGGCGATGTTGCGGTGTTCGATCACGACGCCCTTGGGTCGGCCTGTGGACCCCGAGGTATGGACGGCGTAGAGAACATCGGACGCCAGGATCGGACGTGCATCGCCGGGTTTTGCGGACGTCGCCTCGGCCAGTACGTCGTACAGGTGCGGATCGTCCAGAAGCAGCGTCCGGTACTGCTCGCCCTCGGCGATCGTCCCGATGGTGTTTCCGTCGCTCACGATCAGTGTCGGCTGGGTGTCGGACAGCATGAAGGCGACACGGTCGGCTGGGAAAGTAGGATCGATCGGCACATAGGCCGCACCTGACTTCACCACAGCGAACAGTGCCACGACGGCATTGAGGGACCGTGGCAGGGCTACCGCCACATACTGACCCGCTCCCACAGACCAGGCCCGCAAAACCTCGGCGATCCGGTCGGACTGCTTATCGAGTTCCGCGAAGGTCATGCGGTCATCGCCCGCGACCAGTGCAACGGCATCCGGTGTCCGGTCTACCTGCTCACGAAGGATTTGCGGGACAGTGCTAGGAGGAAAAGGATGATCACTCCCGTTCCACTCGATGAGCAGACGATGACGCTCCGCCTCGGACAGAAGGGGGAGATCGCCCACCGTGCCGTCCAGACGCTCCAGGAACGAAGCGAGGAAACGGACGAACCGGTCTGCGTGGGCCCGAACCTCCTGCTGGTCGTAGCGGCCGGGATTGGCGTCAAAGACGAATTCCACTGATTCATTGCGCGGGTCACTGAACACGGACACCGCGATGTCGTCCACCGGCCCGTTGGACAGGTTGTGCCCTACTGCCGTGCAGCCCGCGAGGTCAAGAGACCGGTCGAACGGCATGATATTGACCGATGGGCCTGCGAAGTCCTGCGCCGACATGGCTAGGTCGCGCAAGATCTCCTCCCGCGGGAAGCGCTGATGCCGCAGCAGCGCACGCATCTCGGCGGTCATTTTCCGGACCAGTTCGGCCACACCCGTCTCCGGCGAGAGGGAGACCGCGAGCGGCAGTTCGTTGGAGGCCATGCCAAGGGTCGAGCGGGCTGATTTTCCGACGCGAGCCAGCACCGGAAGGGCCAGCACGACGTTACCGGCACCTGTCATGCGGTGCACATACGCAGCCACCGCGGCGGTGATGACGCCTCCCCACGTGGTCCGAAGGTGTCGTGCCGAGGTCTTCAACCGCTCGAAGACGTCCACAGGTAGATGCGCGTGATGGCGAAGAGGCACCCCCGATGTTTCCAGGCTGCCGCCATCGGTTGCCAAATCGGGAGCCCTGTACGCGGCAGGAATGCGTTGGCGCCAAAAAGCCCGATCCATGGAGAACTCGTCAGAGATCCGGTAGCGGGCCTGGGAGTCGAGAAGGTCGGCCAGTGAGCCGGAAGCCGGCTGAGGAACGGTCTCGTTCAGTTGGGTAGTGTAAAGGTGGGCAATACGTTGCCGTAAAAGAAGACCCGAGAATCCATCCGCCACAATATGATGAGAGAAGGAAGACCAGTAGTAAAGATTTTCATCGAGTTGCAGTAGGAGCGACGAGAAAAGCCGATCTGCGAGAATGTCATGAGACTTCTCAACCTCATCGAGCATCAGGCGCATGGCGGCCGCCCGGGGATCCTCCTTGCCTGTCAGATCGATCACAGGCAAGGAGAAATCCCCGGGGTGCACCTCTTGGTGGACCCGCCCACCTTCCTTGACGATGCGCATCCGAAGCGTTTCGGCTTCCGATAAGCCCTGCACGTAGGCCTGCTTGAATGCCTGAAGGTTAAGATCGCCTTTTATCTCCACATATTCAGCAATATTATAGAATGCCGCTGGATCTAATTGAATAGCATTCCATATTTCCTCCTGTGCGTAGGAGAGTGGGTATCTGGGCATCTTGACATCAGGCATCAAAAATACTCCACGAGAACAGATCGGCGCACCCATGCTGGGTGCGGGGACAAAGATTTGGGGCAGAAGGAGGCGCTCCGAGGTGAACCTGCCTCGGCAAGAATCCTTTCCGCAGATCGGACGAGTAGCTCATTATGCCGCGCTCTCAGCTTTGAAACTAGCGGAACTTCTACCCACTGCAACCTTAATAACCTCAAGTCAGCTACCGATGAGTAAATTTCGTGACCATCATCACGGTGGAAATTTTCGATCCTTTATGTTTAAACAACCTAGCGAGTCCATTTGGCCGGAATTGGGATACGCGCCATCATTTGACGTCAAACGAAAAGGAGGTGAAGGTGAACGAATTATTGACCCGAAACGCTTGTGATTCTGGGTCGTTGGGCTGGGTGTGAGTGATCTGGTGGGGGACGCGTGGCATCTGTCGCCGGCGGCGCAGGAGGTTCTGCGGTTGCGGGCGGTGGCCGCGCTCGTGGCAGGGCGGGACCGTGAGGACGTTGCGGCGGTGTTCGGGGTGTCGCTGAAGGCCGTGGACAACTGGTGGGCGAAGTGGCAGGCCGGAGGCCGGGACGCGCTGCTCGCCCGGCCGAAGGGCCGTCCGGTGGGCGTGCATCAGGTGCTGGGCGAGGCGGAACAGGCCGCGGTGCGGCAGGCGGTACTCGACCACCGACCGTGTGATGTGGGCTGGTGGGCCAGTTGTGGACCCGGCGCCTGGTCGGTGACCTGATCGCGAAGCTGTACCGGGTGCGGCTGACCGAACCCGGCGTGGGCAAGTACCTCAAGAGGTGGGGGCTTTCCTTCCAGCGTCCCGACAAGCGGGCCGTGGAACAGGACCCCGAAGCGGTGCGGCGCCGGCATGACGAGACCTGGCCGGCGATCCGGACGAAGGCGAGGGCCGAGGGCGGCGAGGTCCTCTTCGCCGACCAGGTCGGCGTCCGTTCCGACCAGGTCACCGG
>NZ_JBICXE010000113.1:0-8253 GCF_043200155.1 Streptomyces sp. NPDC048473 | reverse complement strand
TTTGGGGCTTGCTTGAGCCGTGTGCGGTGAAAGCTGCTTGCACGGTTCTGAGGGGGCGGGGACATAGTAATACGTCCCCGCTACCCGACTGATCATCGGGACGGGCCGCTCCGCGATCGGCACTCTTGTCGAGCGCAGCAGCCGCTCCACGCTCCTCGTGCACCTGCCTCGGCTCGTGGGTTGGGGTGAGAATCCGCCCGTGAAGAACGGTCCCTCGCTCGGAGGCTATGGCGCGATCGCGATGAACGCGGCGCTCACGGCATCGATGACGCAGCTGCCCGAGCAACTGCGTAAAACCCTCACCTGGGACCGCGGGAAGGAACTCTCCGGCCACACCCAGTTCGCCCTCGACACCGGGACGAAGGTGTTTTTCGCCGATCCGCACTCGCCCTGGCAACGACCGACGAACGAGAACACGAACGGGCTGCTGCGTCAGTACTTCCCGAAGGGCACCGATCTCTCCCGGTGGTCGTCCGCAGACCTCGAAGCCGTCGCCCTGGCAATCAACAACCGGCCCCGCAAAATCCTCGGCTGGCGGACACCGGCCGAGGTCTTCGAGGAACAGCTACGCTCACTACAGCCCGGTGTTGCAACGACCGATTGAACTCGCCCAATACACGAGCAGGGCCTTCGCTGAAGCCTGCAGGTCAGCAGGGGTTCGGCGAAGCATGAGCTCGGTCGGGTCCAGCGCGGACAACGCACTCGCCGAGTCCTTCAACGCGACCTTCAAACGCGAGACCCTGCAGGGACGAAAGAGCTGGCCCAACGAGCGCGAGGCCCGACTCGACGCCTTCAGATGGCTCCACCGCTACAACACCCGGCGCCGACACTCCCGCCTCGGACAGCGATCACCGATCGCCTTCGAGAACGCCTTCCACCTCACACCAACTACGCTGGCACCAGCCGCATAACCCGTGTTCAGGATTCGGGGTCAAGGCCCCCCCACCTGGCCGGACCGATCCAGCCGGGCCAGGTGGGGGGAAGAGAGAGCAGTGGTTCCGAGCGCCGCGCCCGGGGGATTAGCGTTCGCGCCCGGAACCCACAGTGTCAAGTGTACCCGTCCCGAGGGGACACAGTGGCATCTGCAAGGACATTGTTACCAACGTTATGTTCGCTTGGTGTCTCCAGGCCCGAGACTGCGGGCGGATATCGATTTCAATCAAGGCGGGTGTGTCACCGAGCTCGATTCGGTACGAGGTGTTCGGCCCCGAGCTTTGGCCGGCTCCCAGCTGGACGGGCCCGGAACACCGCCCGAGCGACCGAGTCCGCTTGGGTCGCTGCCGTGGTGTCCGTACGAAGGTCCAGGTGACGGCAGGTCCGGACGCCGGTAACAGCGACTGGAGCGACTGAAGGCCCGTATCTATGACGCACACTTTTGTGTTCTCTGCCGCCGGGATAGTTCACAAGGTGCGTAGCTTGAGTCGCTGAGCAAGGGCTCGCCCCGCCGTGACCAGCGGTTTTCGGAGGCGGCGGGGCTCAGCGACCGAACCCGCCCGAGTAGCTCCGGCTTTTCTGCGGACGTACTCGTCCCGTCCGTCCGGCCCGGGAGAGAATCGAGGAGGGCCCCGTTTCTCGGTCCGGACCGCTGAGGAGGACACCGGCCTGCGCTCAGGCCTTCGGAAGGGTGATGCCCATCTCGCGCATGGCGTCCGAGGGGGGACCGCCCTCCGAACGCTGGGTCTTGTAGCCCTTCTTACGCGGGGCGGCGGTCCGCGGGTCGACCGACTCCGAGGGCGCGGCGGATGCGTACAGGCCCTCGGGCCGGCCGTCCCGGTCGTGGGGAAGGAGCCAGAAGACACGGCGTAGGAACGTCCCGGAAGCCCGTGAAGCCTGGGCGCCAGCCCCCAGCACGGCGTATCCCACCATCCGCCCGTCCCGGTGGTAGGGCGGTCTGCCCCGCCTCGTCGGCAGACGGTCCACGGTTTGCCGCACGTAGTCGAGGCAGCCGATGTCCTCGAGCCAGATCAGATCGGTCTCGTGGACGAGCTGCGAAGGTTCGATCAGGGAGCTCAACCGGTGGCCCATCCTTCCGCGGTCAGTGTCTGTGAGCGTGTGTCAGTGTCTTTCCCGCGGGTGGGACGCGCTTTGTCCGGGACGATGGGCGATGCGCCCCGTGGCGACCCGCCCGGCCCGGCCCCGGCGCGATCTGCCGCGGGGCACCGCGGTGGCCTGAGGGGCGGCGTCGCCGCTGCCGGGGGATTCTCGGGGCACGGCAAGGAAACGCCTCTTTCGTTGAGCTCTTGTTGCCCAAGCGAACCGGGCAGCTCACGAAGGCTTCTCGGAATCAGGGCCGAGCGCGATACCCGGGTAGAACTTGCGCTGATTGGAGAGAACCATCTGCTTGGGACTCATGAGACCCACCGTCTCTCGGACACGGGCGGCGAAAGCCCGGGAGGATGCCGGATTGGCGCCTTCCATATGACACCACTCCTTGTAGGCCGCGTACAGCTGGGCCTGTTCCGCGCGCACGGCGGGATGCCGGGTGCAGCGTTCGGTGAGGAACCTGCCCGTGTGGTCCTCGGTCTCCGCATAGGCGTTGGTGGCCAGCCGGACGCGTTCCGGCCCGGTCAGGTCCCGGGAGCCGTTCAGATACCGGCGCGCACCGCGCACGAGCCAGTGGAGGATGCCCGGCCCTTCCTCGGTGACCAGAACGTCCGCGAGGTTGTCGACCTTGCGGTCGTCGGCCACGACACGTTCGAACGGGATGAGCTTCATCCGGCGCCAGAAGGCGTAGCCGCCGGTGCCCACTTCGGGGCGGTGGTTCCCCAGGAGCCACAGCTTGTGTGTCGGAGGGAAGCTGAAGAAGTCCTGCCGCATGCGGCGGGCCTTGATGCGGTCGCCCCCGGTGAGCAGTTTGACCCGCGCCTCGTCGAACCGGTCACCCGGCTTCAGCTCGGAACACACGATGATGCGGCGACCATGCAGTTCGGCCAGATCGGTGGGATGGCCCTCGAAGGGGCGGGCCATGAGAAATCCGGGGGGCGCCGCGTCGGCGTAGTCGCCGAGCAGCTTGACCATCACGTCGAGCAGGACGCTCTTTCCGTTCTTTCCCTGTCCGTAGAGGAAAGGCATGATTTGGGCCCCGACGTCACCTGTGATGGAGTAGCCGAGCAACTCGTGCAGAAAGCCGATCATTTGCCGGCCACTGGCGTCGTCACCGAAGGTGTCCGTCAGGAAGCGGTCCCACCGAGGTGTGGGCATGGCATGGGGTGCGACGACCGTGGCCCGTGAGTTGTATTGGCTCTGCGGGTCGGGCGTGCAGAGATCTCCGGTGTAGAGGTCGACTACTCCTTCGGGGGTGCACAGGGCGTAGGCGTCGGCGTCGAGCGAAGCCGCGTTCAGCACCATGTCCGGCGCGGATTTGGCCTGCATCAACATCGCCTTCATGCCCGATGTGGACAACGCACGGCGGCGGTGACGGCGCAGAGCGGTGCTGGTGTGCTGTTCGAGCGGATCGATCTCCGTGAGCGATTCCGCCATTTCCCCGGCGGCCCACAGGACGGCGTTGTCCTCGTCGGGCTCCCATCGGTACCCGGACCAGCGGTACCAGCCTAGGCCGGGGACGTGCCGGAAGCCCCGCCCGTACAGGGAGACGAAGAGCTTCGCGTTTCCTCGATCGCTTAGGCTGTCCGGGATGATCCTGTTCCTGATGGTCTCCGTGTTCATGGCGGGGATGTCGTGGTCCGGTTCCGTGGTCCGGGCGGCCGGCATGGCTAGAAGGATCTGCCGGGCTGCCTCTTGTGGGTCGAACACCCCGTCGCCGCCCCAGCCAGGGGAGTCATTCACCTGCGGTCTCCCGGTACGAACGGTCGTCTTCCGCCTGCTTCGAGGCCGCCGCCGACGAGCTGCCCGGCACGGCCGGTGGGTAAGGCCCTGATGCGGGCGCCCGCACCGATGACAAGGAGTGCGGGGCCGCAGAAGACACCGGTGGCCGGAAGGGGTACCGGAGCGACACGTGTGGCGCACAGCGGGGCTCCGCACAGTGCCGAGTCGCTTTCGTAAATGCCAGTTCAGAGGGTATCTCTTCCTCCTCTCAGCGACCGAAGCGACGCATGTAGGGACATGCCGGGCGCGTTTACCGGCGTGAGAAACCCACTGCCGCGTACGGAATGGATCGATCCGTCGCACCGGCATGTTGTCAGCTCTGGCGTTCACAGCCACAGCATCAGGAGCGACTGAAGCGACCGTACCCCAATGTTGGTTTTTCCCCTACACAATCTGGGGCACCGGGTGGCATCAGCGGCTGCCGCGTACTGTGCGCACCAGGGTCCTCTTCGCGCAATACCTCCCTGCGTCGTATGCGTCACACGGCAGCGGACAACCCGAGACTGCGAGGGAGTTGAACAGCAGGAGCAGTGCCTGCGTCGCGGTCGGTGGAGACGGCCGGGCGCAGCGCGGACCCGGCGATACCGATGGGTTATGCCGGCTAGTGCACACTGTGCGAGGAACAGTGTGCACTGTGAGGCTGTGCTTCCCGGTGAGCCCGGAGGAGGACTCGCTGTGATCCTCCGGGCTCACCGGGCCGCGGCTGTCCCGGGGGCGGCCCGCCCGGCGGGCCCGTCCGGTGGGAGACCTACCGACAGTTCACCGCGGGTCATGACGAGCGGGGACCGAGCGAGGAGTGCCCACCGGTCGCGGACCGGTCCGGGTGGCCGGGGACGACCGCCTCGGTGGAGCGGTGACGCGACCGGGCGAACACCGCGAGTTTTTCGGGATTCATCATCCACATCACCTGCCGGATGCCCTCGTGCGACGCCGTGAAGGTCATGAGGACCACGGGGGCGTCGTCCTGGTGGAGCAGCACCCCGGCCTGTCCGTTGACCTCCACCCGGCGAGGGGCCGCGTTCGGCAAGTACTTCCCGATCATGGAGGAGAGCATGGCCACTCGGGCCCTGCCCCGTACAGGGACCCGGGCGGCGCCCCTGATCCCGTTCCCGTCCGAGTAGCTGATGGCATCGGAGGCGAGGAGCCCCTCCAGGGAAGTGACATCACCCGACTGGGCGGCCGCGATGAACGCCTCCAGCAGGCGCCGGTGTTCGGCGAAGCCCACGGGTTCGCGCTGTTCGGCGGCGAGGTGCTTGCGGGCGCGGCTCACGATCTGACGTGCGTTCACGACACTGAGCCGGAGGATGTCGGCGATCTGCGCATAGGGGTAGTCGAAGGCTTCACGCAGTACGTAGGCCGCTCGTTCGGTGGGCCCCAGCTTCTGCAGCAGGAGAAGCACGGCCAGCTCCAGCGCCTCCGCCCGCTGTGCCCCCACCGCCGGGTCCGCACTGGTGTCGAGCGGCTCGGGCAGCCAGGGCCCCAGGTACGTCTCCCGCCGCAGCCGGGCGGACTGGGCCACATTGATGGCCAGGCGGGTGGCGGTCCTGGCCAGGAAGGCAGCCGGGTCCACCACGACCGAGCGGTCGGTCCTGTCCCAGCGGAGCCAGGCGTCCTGGACGACGTCCTCCGCTTCGGTCGCACTGCCGAGCACGCGGTAGGCGATGCCGAAGAGCCGGGGCCGGAGCCGTACGAAGGTGGAGACCGCCTCGTCCAGGGTGCGCGTGGCGGGGGACGGTTCCGGGTGCATGATCCGGTTCTCCTCCGTTCCGGCGGGCCTCGGGGCCTGCCGTTGCCCTGCTCTCCGCAGTTGTTCGGACCGCGGCCCACCCCGTCCGGGGCTCCCAAAGGCCAGCATCCGTGAACTCGGAAATATCCTGAATACTACGTGGGCGCTGGATACCCGGGGCAAGCGCTCCCCCGAAGGGGCGCCGGCTCAGGGAGCCGGGGCAGTGGGGCCGGGGCAGTGGGGCCGGCGTTCCGAGGGTGATGGACAGTGTGAGACCGCGGCACCGGTACCGTGCCACGCACGGAGATCATGAGTCCCACGGACACCGCTCTGAGAAGGATGCGTGCGATTCGCCGTCCCTGGGGCCGGTGAGGGCCTGGGCCGACGGGAAGGAGGTCGCTCTCGGCCCGCCGTAGCAGCGTGCCGTACTGGCGATTCTGCGGCGCGGGCGGTCGGTGACGGTCTTCGAACTGGGCGACGCGCTGTGGGGCGAAAACCAGTCGACGGGTGCGGTCGGAGAGCTGCGCACGTGTGTGTCGCGCCTGCGCAGGGTTCTTGCTGAGGCTGCGCTGTGCGGCAGCGGCCGGCAGGCCGAAGCCCTCGGTGGCTTCGTTCATCTCCCAGGGTACCGGCTCAACTTCTGTTTGCGCCGTGAGGCGCTGTTGGTTCGCGTGGAGGGGGAAACCTGCGCCAACTCCCTGTCGCAGCAGTGTGGTTGAGGCTGAGGGCGGCCTGACCCGGGTGATGCCGGGGAGGGCGAGAGCGGCCCTGACAAAGCCGGGACGTGTCCAGTACTGCCAGATGGGGTGGGTCCGGCAAGCGTGATGGAGAGGAGTACGCGAGGAACCGGCGTTTTGCGTCTCTTAAAGTGCCTCCGGCTCGAACCTGGCGGATCGGGGCCGGAAGCGGTGCGTACTCGTTAACTAGGACTTGTCCGGCGCCGATCATGTGACTACTCGGTGTCCGAGTCGTTGATGTGGACATGGGGCGGGGTGATTTGAGTGATGCGGAGTGGGAGCGGTTGCGGCCGTATCTGCCGGTCAGCAATAGGCGTTGTGGCCGGTGGCGGGATCACCGGCAGGTGATCGACGGGATTCTGCACCGTGTGCGGACTGGTGTGCAGTGGCGGGATCTGCCGGAACGGTTCGGGCCGTGGAAGACGGTCTATGAACGGCGTGCGCCGTGAGGCGCTTTGTTGTATCCCCGGATTATCCGGGACGAACTCGGAGGAGGTTCTTGGATCACCTGACTCACCTGGCGGTGAAAGCCAAAGGGGACCGTAGCATGTCAGGAAAGCGGTAGCCGATCTGAAGGTGCATGACGACGGAGCGCCGCAAGATCCGCGCAATATGGTCAAAGCTGGATTGCTTAAAGCCTAATTTCCAGGGGCACAAGTAGAAACCCATCGGAACAGCACCTGAAACCGATGCTCCCGCCCTGCCTGGCTATGTGACGTTTGGTCGGGCACCTCCGGGATAGGAGACGCCTCCCAATGAGGGCGGCTAAGGAAATGAGTGGGCGACCTAAGTTGCGCTAGATACGTATAGCAAAGACGTACCGCGGGATCGCCTAAGGGGCGAGAGCCATAAGGTGACGGAGTGTCCGTAGTAGTCGCAGGGGTAACGACCTGCCGGGGAAGCCGGGAAAGCCGGGCCGCAGGACGAAGTTGCGCCGTCTAACTCGGCGTTGGATCACTCTTTCAGAGAGTAGAGGTTCGGAAGGAGAAGCCTCTGGATCGCCCGTCTTACCTGGACGCGAAAGCGCGAGGGGACAACAGCATGACGGGAAAGCGTGAAGCGCTGCGAAGGCGTTTAAGGTGCTGTCGCGCAAGGTCCGTGTGATATGGCGAAGACCAGACTGTTTGAAGCCCAGTTCCCAGTGATGGAAATGTGCATCCTCCGACATACAACGCCCGGAGCGGAGCCACCAGTATCAGGCGAATCCCCTTTGCTTCGCCCCAATCTTCCGGCTGGTGGGCGGTGGGCAACGAGCTCACTCAAGGGAACGGACGGGTCGCCTACGTCACGCTCGATACGTCCAATGCAAGAGGAATTCGGGATTGCCTAAGGGACGAGATCCCTACGGTGACGGAGTGTCAATAGTAGTCGTGGGAGTAACGCCCCACCAAGGAGAGCGGGAAAGCCGCTTACAGGGCCAAGTGGCACAGGTTCCACGATATCCGGAGAGGCAAGGTACGCGTAATGCAGAGAGCCGAAGCCCTGATGGAGATCATCCATGAACGCGGCAAGAGAGGATTGCCACTGGAGAGATTGTACCGGCACCTGTTCAACCCGGAGTTGTACTTGCGTGCCTACGGGAAGATCTACCGTAATGACGGTTCCATGACGCCCGGCTCCACCATGGAGACCGTGGACGGCATGAGCCTGAAGAAGATTCAGGTGATCATCGATGCGCTGCGGCATGAGCGCTATCGGTGGACCCCGGTCCGGCGTGTGTATATCGAGAAGAAAGGATCACCAGGGAAACGCCGCCCTCTGGGGCTGCCCTCATGGTCGGACAAGCTGCTGCAAGAAGTAATACGCTCCCTGCTGGAAGCCTATTACGAGCCGCAGTTCTCCGACCGCTCCCACGGCTTCAGGCGGGGGACAGGGCTTGCGCAAGTTCCCGAGTCGCCCAACTGGCGTGAGGATGCAGCGAGTTGGGGAGGGCGACAGAGCGGACACGGGATCCGTGATCATTCA